>CAMBFS010000041.1 GCA_945865755.1 Klebsiella pneumoniae | reverse complement strand
ATCATGAAACGAGTGAGTTCAAGGACTATGTGGACACCAACCTGAAGAGGGCAGTTCTGATAGAGCCACGCCCCATAGTTTCTAACCCATTGGAATAACTCAGTTTAGCAATTCTTAGAAGTTGTTCTCAAAATGAGCGAACGGTGAGTGATAGAGCGCCGCCTCGTTGGTTGCGCTATCGACCACCGCACTCAGACGACCGAGATCATCGTAGACGTACTGAACGTCACTCGCGTGAGCCTCACCCACCCAAACAAATGCGGATTGCGGATTGCGGATTGCGGATTGCGGAAAGAAGAGTGCGCTCGTGAACAGCGCGGTCAAGAGGAGCACGAGACGGGGACGAGCGCGGGCCAAGAGAGGCGGGAGGTTGCCACGTGGTTTGCGGAAGTGCCAGGGATAGTTGGGGGTCAGGGCCTGCCCGGTTGAGTGCAAAAGGTTCATTATTACCCCGCTTTTCTTCCAAAGATGCGTGCGCATGACGCCGCCATACGTACCAGCAACAAGCCGTGTCCTGGCGCATGGTGCAAACGAATTTTCCGTCCTGCTGAGGCTATCGACACAAAGGCAGGAAACCTTAATCCGCACATGACCTCTTCGCCTTTGCGGTCACGATGGGCACGGAGGAAATGAAGAGAGGCGAGATGGAAGAAAGTCAAAGGGCAAAAGTGTGAGGACTGAAGACTGAGAACCGCCAACGGCAGTACACTCACAAATTGGGCGTGACAGGATGTTGACCGTCAGGCGATCGGGAATTACTGTTGGGCGGTGAAAGTCCGTGACGTGGTCAAGTTGATTGAGAAAGAAGGGTGGTACTGGGTGAGGACCAAAAGCAGCCACCACCAATACAAACACTCGACAAAGCCTGGGTTAGTCACTGTACCCGGGAAGCCGGGGGATGAACTCGCGCCAGGCACGTTGAACAACATTCTGAAACAGGCGGGGCTGAAACCATGAAAAAATATCTCATCATCGTGGAACAGACGAGCACCGGATACTCAGCGTACTCTCCCGATGTGCCAGGATGTGGCTCGACGGGAAAGACGAGAGAGGAGGTGGAACGCAATATCCAGGAGGCGCTCGCCTTTCATCTTGAGGGATTGAGGCAAGAGGGCTATCCAGTGCCGGAGCCAAGCAGTTACTCTTCCTACGTTGAAGTCGCGGCCTGATTCTCCGCCTTGCCTCTTCGTCACACAAACCGCCCGCCCACCGCCACCCCCGCTTGTTGCGCGAACTCAGCCGCCGCCACTTTGCCACCCTCACCCCGCGCTTTCTTGGCGATGATCGTCCCTCCTGGAGCAGCAATGCTCAGCGTTTCACCGTCAATAGCCACGACTTGTCCCGCTTGAGCCGCGGAAGCCGCTTTCTCCAACCGACATTCGTACAAGCGCACCATCTTCCCTTGCCATGTCGTATGCGCACCGGGTTGTGGGTCACACCCACGAATGAGGTTGCACACTGTGAGCGCCGGTTTGGACCAATCAATCTTCGCGTGCTCGTCGCCACAGGGCGGATCATAATTGGCCCGTGACTCATCTTGAACAATGCGCGGCGGATTGCCGGCCTTGATGAGGTCCACCGCTTCCGCTATCGCCTCGACCCCAACCGGAAAGAGCTTGTTGAAGTAGATCGTTCCTGTCGTCTCCTCTGGACCCACCTCGACCTCTTTTTGCAGCAGCAACGGACCGGTATCAATGCCTTGATCCACCCAGAACAACGAAATCCCAGTTTTCGCCTCGCCGTTGATCAGCGCCCAGTTGATAGCGCTACGTCCACGATATTTGGGCAACAAGGACGGATGGAAACAGATACTGCCAAAGCGTGGGGCATTGAACACTGGCGGCGGCACGATCTGGGTCACGAACGCTAGAATGGCCAAATCGGCGTTGAGCGCCACGAACTTTTCCAGCACCTCCGGCCCTTTCATCGACTTCTGTTGATGCACGGGGATGTTCATTTGCAGCGCCCGCTGCTTGATCGGGTCGAATTTCCCACCCGGTGCATCCGGCGGACAAAAGACCGCCACGACCTCTTCTCCTTTGCTCACCAGCTTCTCGAGCGTTTTCTCCGCGAACGCGGCTTGTCCAATGAGTATGATGCGCATCGCCCCTCCTATTGTTTGTCGTTGTCAGATGTCATCGCCCGATGTCGTCGCGAACAGCGCGCGACACACGGTGCTCACCGCCGTTCCCATCCGCGCGGCGCCTTCGGGCGTCTCAATGAGACTCTGGTTAATTTCGAGTTCGAGATAGACGATCCCGTTTTTCTCTCCATGCGTGCGGGCGCTAAAGATCAGTCCGTCGTACCCAGAATAGGGCTCGTTGTAGCGCACCCGATGTCCATCGTGATGCAAACGCTGGCCAACTTCATGGGCCAAGTCGTCGTGCGCGTCAAACAGCACGCCCAGATCAAACTGTCGTTCGTTCTTGCCCAACACCGGCGTAAAGCTGTGGACACTCAAGAGCGTCATGGGCCGCCCCGCATGCGACGCCACGAGATCATCCACCGCCTGATGATATGGATCATAGAAGTCGGTGATGCGCCGTTGTCGTTCGTCATCCGTGAGGTGGTGGTTCCCAGGAATCACGGTGCGATCACTCTGTTCGACAATCAAATCGTGGTCACTGAGCGCCCGGTTACAATCAATCAGCAAGCGCGAATAGCCTGAACAAACCGCTGGCGCATCAAGCACTTGCGCAAGGTGGGCAATGACCGCGCGTGCACCAATATCCCAGCCGATATGACGGCGGACCTCGGATTCCCCCACGCCGAGTCCCTGGTACTCGGCCGGCAGGGCGTAGGACGCATGTTCACAGGTCAGAATCAAAGGAAACCGGCCATGAGGATTGATTACCTCGTATGTCTGTTTTGTGCTCACCGCTCTCTCCTTACTGAAGAGCCACGCAAGTTGCAAGTGATCGACCAAATAGAACTCCGTTGACAGAATCGGCCAGAATTCATATAGGTAAAACGTTTTTTGCTATTTGTACCTGAGGGGTTGGTCTTCGAGGAGGCGTCATCGTGCGCAGAGAAAAAAGTAATTACATCATCCAGGCTGTTGCCCATGCCTTAGATGTTCTTGAACAATTTCACGCTGATGGGGAACTTGGCGTTACCGAACTGAGCAAACGACTCAAACTGCATAAGAACAATGTCTTTCGTATTTTAGCCACACTTGAATCACGCGGTTATATTGAGCAAAACCGTTCGACTGAAAACTATCGTCTTGGGACGCGCTGCTTGCAACTCGGCCAAAGCTATATCCAGCACATGGGCCTCCTTCGGCAAGCGCGTCCGATTATGAGTGAGATCGTCAAAACGTGTCACGAAAGTTCCTACGTCGCGGTTATTCGTAAGGGACAAGTGGTGCCGCTGGATGTGGTGGAGTCCGACCAACCAGTGCGGATCATCTCGCACGTTGGTGAATCGCTGCCGCTCCATTGCACGGCCGCTGGAAAAGTGCATTTAGCCTTTGAGCCACTCGAAGAAGTCCAACGCGACCTCCCCGAAGGACTCGATCGCTATACTGAGACGACCATCGTCGATCGTCGTGCACTCCTTGAGCAACTCAAAACCATCGTCACGATGGGATATGCGTTGGAGAATGGGGAGTATCAGAATGATGTGCGCACGGTGGCGGCCCCCATCCGTGATTATACCCGGACAGTCGTGGGCAGTGTGGCCGTCAGCGGCCCCGCTTATCGTATGTCTACCGAGCGCATTGAGAAGGAATTCGCGCCGTTGGTCTTGAAAGCGGGGCGGGAACTTTCCACGCGTTTGGGCTACAACGCCTAGTCCACCAGGCGCTTGACACGTATAGATCGACACGCTGAATTGGGGCGGCTCTCACCCCAAGTTCGTATTACACAACAGGAGGAAAACCGGAGTGAAAACGCTAGTCACCGTGAAGCGGGTCCCTGATCCAGAGACCACAATCCGGGTGAAGCCTGATGGTTCAGGCATCGTCACTGAGAACGTGAAATATGTCATTAACCCCTTTGATGAAATCGCCATTGAAGAAGCGCTACGAATCAAAGAGAAACAGGGCGGCGGAGAAGTCGTGCTCGTGAGTATTGGAGCAAAGGTGGTGTCCGAACAACTACGCACCGGCTTAGCCATGGGGGCCGACCGTGCCATCTTTGTGGCGTGTGACCAAGAGTTGGACTCGCTCGCGGTTGCCCGCATACTGGCGAAAATCGCTGAAAAAGAGACTCCCGATCTCTTCGTCATGGGCAAGCAAGCCATTGATGACGACGCCAATCAAACCGGACAAATGCTGGCCGCCCTGTTGGACTGGCCACAAGCCACCTTCGCTTCCAAAGTTGAATTTTCAGCCGATCAGAAATCGGTACAGGTCACACGCGAAGTGGACGGTGGTCTCGAAACCATTGGCTTCGCGCTGCCTGGGATCATTACCGCGGATCTTCGCCTCAATGAACCGCGTTACGCATCACTGCCGGGGATTATGAAGGCGCGCAAGAAAGAGATCAAGGAAATCCCAGTCAGTGAATTGGGCGTCGATACCACCCCACGCCTCAAGATCCAGAAGCTTACACCACCAGCGAAGAAACAAGGGGGCAGAAAGGTTGAAACCGTCCAAGCGTTAGTAGACCTCCTCCATACCGAGGCGAAAGTCATCTGAGGAGCATCATCATGGGTAATGTACTTGTTTTCGCGGAACACCATAACGGAAAATTTCCCAAGAGTACCCTTGTCGCCTTGCAAGCCGGAAAAGAGGCGGTCGGCAAACTGGGGGGCAATTGTTTGGCCGCGGTGCTGGGCTCTGGCGTCGAAGGAGCCGCGCAAGCACTGACTGGGTATGGACTGACAAAAGTATTGGTGGCGGATGACCCGGCATTAGCCAATTATTTGGCTGATGCGTATGCCGCCGCCTTGGAGCAAATCATCAAGGCGCATGATGTGTCACTGCTCGTCGCTACCGCGACCGCGATCGGCAAAGACCTGCTGCCCCGTGTCGCCGCGCGTCTCGGCGTCGGCATGGCCAGTGACGTGATCGGGATCAATGCTGACGGGACCTTCACCCGGCCCATGTATGCCGGGAACGTGCTCGCCACCGTGTCACTTGAGGGAGCAGTCAACGTCATCTCGGTGCGGGGCACAGCGTTCGATGCCACGCAACCCGGCGTGCAAGCGCCCGTGGAGAAAGCCGCGGTCTCGCTTGATGCGGCATCCCAGAAGATGCGATTCGTGTCGTTCGATGAGATCAAGTCCGACCGTCCCAGCTTGACGGAAGCGCGGATTGTCGTTTCCGGTGGCCGTGGGCTAAAATCGGGCGAGAATTTCACGACTTATCTTGAACCGTTGGTCGATGCGCTCGGTGCGGCGATGGGAGCCAGCCGCGCGGCGGTTGACGCGGGGTTTGTTCCGAATGACCTGCAAGTCGGACAAACTGGAAAAGTCGTTGCCCCAGAACTCTACTTCGCCGTTGGCATTTCTGGCGCGATTCAGCATCTGGCTGGCATGAAGGACTCAAAAGTGATCGTCGCGATCAACAAAGACGCCGACGCGCCGATCTTCAGTATCGCCGACTACGGCCTCGTCGCCGATCTCTTCAAGGCAGTGCCCGAACTGACCGAAGAAATCAAAAAGATCAAGGGATAAGTCTAGGGCGAGTCCAAGACAAGTCTAGGGCAAGTCTAGGGCAAGTCCCAGACCTACCTTAGACCTGTCTTGGACTGCTTTCAGGAGGGGCTCCATGCCGGAACAACAAATCATCGGTCCGACATCGCATTACTACTACTCTCAACGCCTCAAACTGCACTACGTTGATTGGGGAAACCCAGGGAAACCGTTGGCGGTGCTGGTGCACGGCGGGCGGGATCACGCGCGCAACTGGGATTGGGTCGCGCAGGCATTGCGCGAACACTATCATGTGATCGCGCCGGATTTACGCGGGCATGGGGACTCCGAGTGGGCGCGAGGCAGTGAATACGCGATGGTCGAGTATGTCGTCGATATGGCCCAGCTCCTCGCCCAGCTCGATTCGTTTCCGGCCATCTTAATCGGTCACTCGCTCGGTGGCGGGATCGTCCTGCAATACTCCGGGGTCTATCCAGAAAAGGTGCGCAAGGTGGTCGCCATCGAAGGACTTGGTCCACCACCACATATAATCGACCAGCAGTCCAAACATGCGTATGAACGGATGCAACTGTGGATCACACAGATGCGGGATTTGGCGGGTCGCCTCCCGCGCCGGTACAAAACGCTGTCCGAGGCTGTGCACCGTATGCGGGAGACCAATACTCGTCTGAGTGAAGCGCAGGCGTATCTTCTCACCGTGCATGGCACGAACCGTAACGAGGATGGCACCTATATCTGGAAATTCGACAACTATGTCCGTGCGCAATCTCCCTATCGCTTCAATGTGGAGGATGCGAGGGGAATTTGGGGGCGGATTACCTGCCCAACGTTACTATTTCGCGGTATGGAGTCGTGGGCCTCGGACCCAGAAAAAGATGGGCGCGCGCAGGCGTTTCAGCAGGTCACGGTCGTGAATGTCCCTAACGCTGGGCATTGGGTCCATCACGACCAACTCGACATCTTCTTACGGGCGGTCCAGGAATTCCTGAACCATTAAGACGCCAACACAATTGGTGCAATCACCTTTTCTTGGAGCCAGGCCGAAAGGTCGCCTAAACTGTCGGCACTGATTTCGTGCCCCATCTCGTACTCTCGGTATGTGGCCGGCACCCGCAGATTACGCAAGATCTCAACGGACTGTCGCGCACGGCCCACATCGACCAGTTCATCTTGCTTCCCATGCTGAATGAGGACTGGGAGCTGCTCGGTCGCGGGCACATCGGGAAGCACCGAGAGCAGGTCTTGCGGCAACCAGGAACTAAGTGACGCCAACGCCGAAAACCGTTGTGGCTCACCGAGGCCCAGGCTGTAAGCCATCACCCCACCTTGGCTGAAGCCCACCACTCCCAACTTCTTGGGATCAATTGGGTACCGTGCCATCGCTTCGGCGAGAAACTGGCGGAGTGCTTCGCAGGCAGCCTCAACTGCTTTCACATCAAGCGGGCCCCCCATGGAGATCGGGAACCAGCCATACCCGACCGCTGCTCCACCAAGCGGCACTTGCAATGGACCCTGCGGACAGAGCACGAGAAATTTTCCTCCACACATATGGCGCGAGGCCGAGCAGATCCAAGGCGTTGGCTCCCCAGCCATGCAGGGTCAGCAAGGTCGGATGCGGGCCAGCTCCGGGTGGTTCAAAAACGGTGTGTAGCAAGTGCATATCGTTCCCCTCCTAGTCACCATCGTCCCACTGCTACCTGAAAAGCCGTATGGGGGCAAGGAAAACCTCTTGCTTCCTCCAGCGAGTCGATTAAACTTTCCCTAAGAAACGACGATCTCTTATATGAACCAACAGAGGGGGATTTCATGGATATCACCGCACTACTCACTTTTGCTGCTCAAACTGGCGCTTCCGATGTGCACTTGAGCAGCGGCGAGCCGCCAATGATTCGCTTACATAGCGATATGAAAAGACTCGATCATCCCGTACTGTCGCGCGAAAAAGTACACGACATGATCTATGACATCATGAACGATGGTCAGCGGAAAAGCTTTGAAGAACGACTCGAACTCGACTTTTCCTTTGACATGGGCGCGATTGGCCGGTTCCGCGTCAATGTGTTCATGCAGCAGCGCGGAGAAGGCGTCGTGTTCCGAACCATCCCGAGTAAAATCCTTTCGATTGAACAACTGGGTCTTCCTCCGATCCTCAAGAGAATGACAGACAAGGAAAAAGGCTTGATCCTCGTGACGGGCCCAACGGGGTCCGGGAAATCGACGACGCTCGCCGCGATGGTCGATTATCTGAATGACACGTTTGAGGGCCATATCATCACCATTGAGGACCCCATCGAATTCACGCATCGCTCGAAAAAGTGTCTGGTCAACCAACGTGAACTCGGTTCTCACACCTATTCCTTCGCCAATGCCCTGCGTGCCGTGCTACGCGAAGACCCGGACATCATCTTGGTCGGTGAAATGCGCGACCTGGAAACGATTCAGCTTGCCATAACCGCCGCGGAAACTGGCCACTTGGTTTTTGGCACCTTGCATTCTCCCAGTGCTCCAGGAACCGTTGACCGCGTGATCGACGTGTTTCCCGCCGGACAGCAGGAACAGATTCGCGCCCAATTCGCGGATTCAGTCGAGGCCGTCGTCACCCAGACGTTGTGTAAGAAGAAAGGTGGTGGTCGCGTGGCCGCTCTCGAAATTCTGGTCGCGACGACCGCAGTGCGCAATTTGATCCGTGAAGGAAAAAACCACCAGATTCCATCGGCCATGCAGGTGGGCCAGAAAGATGGCATGCAGACCATGGATATGTCACTTATTGACTTGGTCAATAGAGGATTAGTCACTCGTGAGGAGGCGCAGGCGAAGAGTATGACGGCGAATCTGTTCGCGCAAACCACAGGCCCCGGCGGCAGAGTCGCGTCGATGGGCCGCTAAATACCGCATTCACAACCAGGAGCACCCATGCCTTTCCAAGATTTTCTGCAAGTGATGGTCGACCGCAACGCCTCGGATATTTACTTTACCGTCGGCGCTCCCCCGATGTATCGCATTGAAGGGATCACGCAACCAATTGGCGAGGGTGTCTTCTCTCCCAAAGACTTGGAAATTTTGGGCCGCTCGATTATGACCGAGCACCAATGGAACGAGTTCGTGATCCAGAAGGAGATGAATCTCGCGCTGTCCATCTCCAAACTCAGCCGGTTTCGTGTCAACGTTTTCTGGCAGCGCGGATCGGTCGCGCTCGTGGTCAGAAAAATCGTCGTCGAGATTCCGACCCTCGCTCAACTCGGCCTCCCGGACGCGCTCAAGGATATTATTATGACGAAGCGTGGACTGGTGTTGGTCGTTGGCGCCACTGGTTCTGGTAAATCGACCTCACTGGCGGCGATGATCGATCATCGGAATTCCTCTGCTCCCGGCCATATCATCAGCGTTGAAGATCCCATCGAATTCGTGCACCCGCACAAACGCTCCGTTGTCAATCAGCGCGAAGTGGGGTTTGATACCCATTCCTTCCATGCCGCGTTGAAGAGCGCGATGCGCCAAGCCCCGGATGTGATTCTGATCGGTGAAATTCGCGATTCAGAGACCATGGAGGCGGCGATTACCTTCGCTGATACTGGCCACCTCTGTTTAGCCACGTTGCACTCGACCAATGCCAACCAAGCCTTTGAACGGATTCTCAACTTTTTCTCTGAAACCCGACACCCGCAGATCCTCCTGCAACTCTCGCTCAACCTCCGCGCCATTGTGTCCCAACGCCTAGCGCTCGGGAAGAATGGACGACGGGTCGCGGTCTTGGAAATCATGCAGGATACCCCGCGTATCAAAGAACTGATTCAGCGTGGCGAAGTGGGCACGATTAAGGAAGCCATGGAGCAATCCGCCCAAGAAGGGAGCCAGACGTTCGATATGGCACTGTATGAGCTCTATGCCGCGGGCAAAATCGATCTCGAACAAGCGTTGATGTACGCCGATAGCGTGAATAACTTACGATTGAAGATCAAAGTGAATGAGAAAAAAGACGCGATGGTGGCTGGAGGGAAAGTTGAAGCGGGTGGCTTTCGTATTGAAGGAGCGGGTCAACCCCCTCGGCGTCTGGAAAGACACTAATTGAGAACGGTCCTGTTTGAAAACGGGACCGGCACTCCTTGCTCACGAGGGTCGAGTGAACACTCGGTCCTCGTTTTTTTGTACGCACCGCCCTCACCCCATTCGCAATAACGCCTCGGCAACCAGCAGGTCTTCGGGAGTCGTAATCTTGAAGTTGCGATAGCTCCCCGGAACAATCTTGACCACGTGTCCCCAGTGTTCGAGCAAGGCGGCATCATCAGTCACGACAACGCCTTCCGCCAATGCCCAGGCATGGGCCTCACGAATCAAGGCGACGCGGAACGTCTGAGGTGTCTGAGCAAGCCATAAGTGATGACGCGGAAGGGTCTCCAGCACCGTCCCATCTTCCCCCACCCGCTTGATCGTGTCTCGTGCTGGAACAGCAACCAATGCCGCGCCGTGGAGGGCCGCCGTCTCAATGCTCCGCTCAAGAATCTCCCGATCGAGGAAAGGGCGCGCGGCATCATGAATGGCCACGATCTCACTGGTGGTATCGAGCGCCGCGAGCCCAAGGCGCACGGAATCCTGCCGCTCCGCACCTCCATGCACGACGGTCAGAGGCACGTGGAACCGCCCATGGACGCGCAAGATGTCGTGGCACAGCGCCTCACGCTCGGGAGCGACAACGAGAATGATGTTCGCGATCAACGAGGATTGAGTGATAGCCCGCAGGGTGTGAATCAGCAGCGGGAGGCCGTCCACAGGTAAGAAAGGCTTAGGAAGTTCCCTTCCCATCCGTTCTCCCTTGCCCGCCGCGACAACAATAATGTCAGCCTGCATATAAAAGCGGCAAGGGCCGGGAAATTCCCAGCCCTTGTTTGACGGAAAAATGTACAGCTTCAATGTGAAAAGATGGATTTCAGATCGTCCAGAATCTTTTCTTCAGGATGGGCACTGGCGATAGCGAGTTCTTTCACCAAGAGGTTTCGCGCCGTGTCCAGCATTTTGCGCTCGCCGAAAGATAACTCTTTGTCAGCCTTGAGAACAAGCAAGTCTCGCAGGACCTTGGCGATTTCGATCACCGAACCAGTTTTGATGCGTTCGGTATAGTCACGATAGCGGCGGTTCCAGGTTTGCTGGTCCCCTTCGACCTTCTTTGTCCGCAAAATCCGATACACCTTGCTGACCATGTCTTTGCTGATAATGGGGCGGAGACCAACGGTTGTCACGTTCTCCGTCGGAATCATAATGGTCATTTCGCTCTCAAGAAAGCGCAGCATATAAAACTTGCACTGCACTCCAGAGATGCTCCGGGCTTGGATCCCCTCAATCAGCCCTACGCCATGGCCAGGATAGACAACCTTCTCCCCGTTTCTAAACATAGACTCCCTCCTACTGGCGCGATCAGGATTGGCGAATCTTAGCTGAACAATCGTTCAGCGTCAATTTTGTAAGTCCGTGAAAACATTTGCTTTTTGCTTATTTTATTTTGCAAAAATACGCATGTTTTCCTACAACTTGCGCCACAATTCTCATGGATTACTCGAAGATTATCGCACGAGGAGACTGATATTTTTTTCACTCCGCTTAATAATGTCGATAAGAAAACATTGTTCATTTTCATCTTACCTCCCTTCGTCTTTCCACATCATCACCAGAGCATCCTCGCCATTCTCGTAATATCGCCCGCGCCTACCGACCTCTAGAAACCCAAGGAATGTATACAGTGCGATTGCCGAATGGTTGCTCGCTCGCACTTCGAGGTGGAGCGTGCGCACCCCGCGTTGACCCGCGATGCCAATGACCTTGTCGAGCAGCACTTTGCCAACACCACAGCGGCGGGAAGCGGGGTGGACGGCGACCCGCAAGATTTCGCCCTCATCGGCGACCAACCATCCACAGAGATAGCCAACGATGGCGTTGTCTTTTTCCGCTACCCAGAACCAACCGTGCGGGTTCTGGCCCTCGGTAAGAAAAAATTCCGCTTTCCACGGTAAGGAAAAAGACGCCTGTTCGATCTCCATCACTTGAGGAAGATCGCTCTCAACAAAAGGACGCAGTCGCACTTCCGTACGCACGGGCACCTCAATGATTTGTGAAACAAACTAGGGATGTCAGAGCAGGCTGTTTCATTTTCCCTTGACAAGGCGGGAGTGTCCATCCTATACGTGGACCATCTTATACATCCTCGCCAGCCAAGAGGAAAAGGAGACTTTATGAAGTTTTGGGTGAAAGGACTTTCCGTCGCGGCTCTGACAATCCTCACAGGAGGTATGCCAAGCTGGGCACAACAACCAGGAACAGGGACGCCGACGCCAAAAGCTCCGGCAACCACTCCAGCAGCTCCACCTTCCGCCGCTCCAGCGGCTCCCGCCGTTGCTCCAGCGATGGAAACGGCAACACCCACTGCCGCGAAAGTCAATATCAATACCGCCGATGAAGCCGCTCTCACGTCAGTCAAAGGGATCGGCAAAACCAGGGCGAAAGCGATTATTGCCTACCGCGAGACCAACGGTGCGTTCACGAGTGTCGATGACCTCACCAAAGTGAAGGGCATTAAGGAAAAGGCACTCGCGAAATTCAAGGAGCAAATCACTGTTGAATAGTAGCGCTCTTTGTCGGCAGTAGCGAAAAGGGAAAGAGGGAGGTTCTAAAGACCCCCCTCTTTCCCTTTTTACCGTGGAGACGCGGACGCAAGCCGCGGTTCTTCGGGTATGCCTTTGGTTGTCGCGGGACGCGAGGGAATATCGCGCACGACCTCTTGGAGATGTTGTTGAATACGATCAAGCGTTGCCGCGAAAGGCAGGCATTCCAGCACGATGCGGCAGGTGCGTTCATCCCGGAGTTGCGTGAAGTGAATCCCAAAGACAATTCCCAGTTGTCGCAACGTGGGCAGGAGCGCTTTCTTGATGTCCCGCATGCGCTGAGCGGAAAGCCTCACACAGTCAGTGAGGAAATGCGTATGAATCCACACCTCTTCCCGTCCGAGGATCTTCACGTCGCGACTCCACTGCGGGGGTTTTCCCAGGCCCTTACTTGCTTGTCGCCGCCTTTTGATCACATTCAGCGCGACATTTCTTGGAAAAATCATCGGCTTGAGTGTTACACTCACTCAACCGATCAAAGGCTTGCTCGCTCGTCATCTTATCGCTGCACTGCTGAAACATCTTCTCCGAGGAGGTCTTACACTCATTCCGGCATGCGGTCAGCGCATCAGGCGTAGGCGGTTTCGGCGGCTCTTTTTCCTTTTCACACGCGGCCAGCGTGAGCACGCCCGCGACAAATAACACGCTCGACAGCACCTTCCACAATTTCATGATTCTCCTCCATCTTGCCATGCGATCTCCGCTCGTGGAGAGCAGGAGTCGTCTTTATTTTTTCCGTGCCCTCATAGCACTATCAACTTCTCGCGAAAAGCGGGGCGACGCCTTCATGCTTCTCACAACGGGCGAAATCCCATGGCCACCACATACGTTTCCGCCGACCCTTTGCGGGTGGCGTCGGGTCGGGTGCTTTTCACTGTCGGAAAAACAGTCCGCAGTTCACCTAAAAAAGTTTGATACTCCGCTCCCATGAACACCTTCAAGACCAGAGTGCCTCCGGGCCGCAGCAGCGCTTGTGCGCAGGCAAGCGCCGCGCGACACAATGCCATCGCGCGGGCGTCATCCCGCTCGCGAATCCCACTCAGTTTCGGCGCCATGTCCGAGAGCAGCACATCGGCTTGCCCACCAAGTGCGATGAGCACTTTCTCCTGGTGCGCGGGCTCGGTGGCATCTCCTTGGAGGAGCGTCACGTGGGTCAACGGCACGGCTTCAATCTCAACGAGATCAATCCCGACAACGCGCCCCGTTTTCCCGACGACCGATGCGACCACTTGTACCCACCCGCCGGGCCAGGATCCGAGATCAACGACGCGATCTCCCGGTTTGAGAAAACGAAACTCCGTGTTCAGTTCAATCAGCTTATAGGCGGATCGCGACCGATAGCCTTCCTGTTTCGCCTTCTTATAGAAGGTGTCTTTGCGTTCGTACGCCACTTTTTTAGTCTCAAGTCCAAGGTCTCAAGTCCAAGGTCCAAGGTCCAAGGTCCAAAGCCGAACTCCGAACTGCCCCAGACTCCGAACTGCCCCAGACTCCGAACTGTCTCAGACTCCGAACTGCCCCAGACTCCGAACTGCCCCAGACTCCGAACTGTCTTGCTACCCCCGTGGGCGCATGTAGCGCTGATAGACCTTCGGCAATTCGGTTGGCAGGGACGCGACATCCTCTAACACCAGGTACCGAGAGTCCTCGCACATCTCGCGCAGATAGTCGTGGCCAGCCTTATCCACGGTTAAACAAAAAGTGAGGACCCCCGCTCGTTCCGCCTCGCGCAAGGCCGACATGGTATCGCGGAGGCCGTAGGTGATCGACCGGCGATCGGCACCGTAGTCCATATCTTGCGGAAACCCGTCACTCAGGACGACGAGGAGTTTCATGCGGCAGGTCACATCTTTCAGCTTGGTCAGCGCGTGACGAATCGCCGCTCCCATGCGGGTCGAGCGTTTCGGCTCGACCGCGCCGAGTCGCCCTTTCACGGTGGGGGATAAGGATTCCGCGAATGACTTGACGTGATAAAACTCAACGTTCTCTCGCCCCTGGCCGGAAAAGCCGTAGATCGCGTAGGCGTCACCAATCTCTTCCAGGGCTTCGGCCATCAGGACCAACGCTTCCTTGGTGACATCAATGATGCGGCGAGGCTTGGGCTCTGGAACCACCGGGCGGTTCTTCCACGACGACCGCCAATCGTCTTGCTCCTCGTCCGCGTAGTGCCGCACCACCGGCGTGATCGGCTCGTCCGTTGACGCGCTCATGTCGAGCAAGAAGAGCGCGGCCACGTCACGTTCCGTTTGCCGACGCACGGTGTAGAATTTGGTGGACGGAGAGACCCCGGCTCGCCTATCACTCGCCGCCGTGATGACGGCATTGAGGTCGAACTCTTCGCCATCCTCCAAGCCTCGCACGATCCGATATTGCTCCGGTCGAATCCGTTGAAACTCATGTTTCACCGCTGGTGTGAGTGTGGCGTAATCGTTCAGCGTCTTGTTGAAGTATTCTCCCGCGTCACCGGCTAACACAATCTCGTGGAGACGACACCAGCGAGAACGATAGTCCCCAATCTGATAATCCCATTCATCATAGAAAAAGGTCTGGCCTTCGTCGCGTTCGCGGCGACGCTGGAGAGCCGCGACGATGCCCTCCTCTGGAAGCACGGTATCTTTCTCCGCGTTCCCTGGCAGCTTGCCGACCAAGTCACTGATATACAGCCCTTGTGGGGAAATCGTGTCGTCCTTCCCCTGGCGAATGTGCAAATCCACGCCAGCTTCAATCAGTGCCTTGAGTTCCTCTGGTGACAGCGGGGACCCGCCCTCGCGTTCGTCGCGTTCAGGGTCGAGTTCCAGTCGTGGCAATGGGGGAGCATTAGGGGGGGGAGGGCTATCGTCCATCTCTGGATCAATCAGCGCATCACCAGTGAGTTTCTCGAAGAAGATCGCCTCGAACGAGGACGGTTCGCGCGCCTGGCGCAGCGCGGCGAGAGTGGATAGCACAGTCTGATAGACCTCCGCCGCCGTCCGAGCCGAGTCGTACACCGTCGCATGAGGGGGCAGGGTCAACGCGAGCCCGGATAACGCCGCGCGTAACACGTCCGGCAACCGTGAGGGGAGCGTTAATGAGGAGACCCACTGGAGATCGCCGACGAGCCCACGATAGTGCTGTTCGAGGATGAGGTTGATGCGTTGCGTCTCACAGATAAGAAAGAGCGTCTCCACGATTTCCGGATGCGGAAAGCAATGAAAGTATTCAGCGAGCCCCCCACGTCGGTCAGTCCCGATGCTCATCAACTGTTGGACAAGCGGAGAAAGCCGCGGCCACATCTCCTCAAGAAGAAACGTATACGTCCCGAATTCTCGCCGCCCCGCCTGTTGCGCGGCCAGCGCGCGAAAGAGGCGGAAATTGTCTTCATACGTCGAAAAGACATCCACGCGCGCGGGAAGCGGAAGAGCATCCGCGATTACCGGCAACGCTTCAAGCGAGGGCGGGTAGGACAGCCCTTCTTGTTGCACGATTCCCACCGTCGAGCCGGACAGCATGTGGATATATTTGCGCAACAATTCTTGCACTTCCCCTAACTCGACCGCCGAAGAGGATTGGCGCAGGACTCGCATGCTGGTGCGAGACTCAAGCGCGAAGAACGCGACGCCAGCCGCGGGATTGTCAACCGCGATAGCG
This sequence comes from Klebsiella pneumoniae, assembly GCA_945865755.1. Classification (GTDB taxonomy): domain Bacteria; phylum Desulfobacterota; class Binatia; order Bin18; family Bin18; genus JABFSC01. Next base: position 9,067 of record CAMBFS010000041.1, on the reverse strand, counting down.
AGCCCTGTGGTCAGCCAGTCAAGCACTCCTTGTTCGCCCGTCTCTTCGCACGCGCGTGGGAGGGTGCGGATCAGCGGTGGAACTCCGGCGGAAAAGTGTCGCGCGACATCGAGCAAGGTCTCGCGGAGCGGTGGCCGCGACTCCAACGACACGCTTTTGACAAAGGATTTCAGCAGTGGGAGCGCCGGTGGAACGGAGGCCGGATCGGTACGAATCGTTGACGTCAACCATGCCAACAACGTGTGACGAAGCGAGGGAGCAAAAGGGAGGAGCGTTGGAGGCAAGAGCGCAAACACTTCGGTCGCCGATTTGGGTGAAACCCGTGCCGCCTCCTGGCAACTCGTGAGCAGCAGAAGCCGCTCCTCACCCGTCAGTTCAGCGAACCCACGTGGCAACGTGGCGTAAAAAGTCCACGGACCGGCATCTTGCACCAACAGCCCAAGTTTGGCCCAGGCTGCCATTTCTTCTTCACTGAGGATTGGCAAAGCCGCGGGGGCGGCATCGAAATACGACACCGCGAGAAATTCGCCTTTCCACCCTTTGGTCCCTAGCAGCGCACTCCCGTGCGTCGCCCACGCGCGCAAGCGCGACAGCACCGGGTCTGGAATGGACGCCAGCAATGGAGCCGACGCTTGCAGGAACTGTGAGCCTAGACGGCGCGAGAGTTTGAGCGTGTCACGACCAATCTCCGCCCAGGTCGCGACCGTCTCCAAGCTCAACCGCGCGACCGTCGTGGGCGCAATGGCAAAATATGCCGTCGCGCCTTCACGTGACGCGGGCTCTTCTCCCGCGAGCCGTTCACCGATAGTCACCCAACGAGAAAAGACTTCTCCACCAAAGAGTTGCCACGCCGCTGGAGCGTGACGACAAAAGCTTTGCGCCAGGGTAAGGGAAATCGCGGCGAGACGATCCCCAGCCGTCAAAATGGTTTCACGCGGGCGTGGCCCCAGGGCTTCGAGTTCAGCGAGGAGTCGCTGCCCGGCCGCGTCACCGAGGAGATGGCGGTTATCAAACCAGAGGTGTCGAAGAGAAGACATTCAGAAGGTTGTGCGCCTTGAACAACAAGTTCGCTCTTGAACATCAGAAGCGGTCCGTAAAGTCAACCTGAGGCAGGAGGAACAGCGCTGCTGCCAATTCCCATTTCCGACGCGCATTGCTGATTTTCCACCGCTTCCCTATACTCGTGCCCACCGAAAAGAGGGAACCCCGTGCGTATACGAATTCACTCGCGTCCAATTCACCTGTTTTCTTTGTTTCTCTCTTTCGCCCTGTCGTTCTCCCTTGCGCTTTTCGTGCCGGGCGGTGCCCATGCCAAGGATCAGGTTGACCTCGCCAAGTACGCGCCTTTTGTCGCGACCAGTGACACAGGCATGGTGGTCACCGCTGGCGAGCAAGCCAGCGACGCGGGGATCGCCATGCTGCGTCAAGGTGGGAACGCGGTCGATGCCGCCGTCGCCGCCTCCTTTGTGATTAGTGTGATCCGCCCGCAATCGACCGGTATTGGTGGGGGGGGGTTCTTCCTGCTCTATCTCGCCAAGAAACGAGAAACGATCGCCGTCGATTTCCGTGAACGCGCGCCGCTCGCGGCGACCGCTGACATGTTCATCCGCGATGGGAAAGCGGTCCCGGAGCTGAGTCGCAATGGTCCGCTCGCGGTTGCCGTGCCTGGATTGATCGCCGGCCTGGTGGACGTGCAAAAGAAGTATGGCACCCTGCCGTTGGCGAAAGTGATGGCCCCGGCGATTTTCTTGGCGGACGAAGGATTCCCTGTGTATTCCCGGCTCGCGGAAGCGATCGCCTATCGCGCGAAACTCCTCGCGACCTCGCCGGAGACCAAAGCCATCTACTTTCGTGATGGTCTCCCGCTCGGTGAGGGTGCGTTGTTGGTGCAGCGCGACTTAGCCAAAACCCTGCGGCGTGTCGCGGCCAAAGGAACGGCGGGGTTCTACAAAGGTCCCGTTGCCAAGGCGCTTGTGCATGCCATGAAGACCCAAGGGGGACTCATCACCCAGAAAGATTTGGACCTCTATCATGTCATCTACCGCCCCCCCGTCACCGGCACCTTTCACGGCGCTCGGATTCACGCGATGCCACCACCCAGTTCTGGCGGCGTATTGATGACCCAGATGTTCAACGTGCTGGCTGGATTTCCCCTGCAAGAATTTGGGTTTCAGACCCCGAAGGCGATTCATGTTCTCACCGAAACTCTCCGCTTGGCGTTTCGCGACCGTGCGCAGTATCTGGGCGATCCCGATTTTGGGTCGGTGCCCACCCCACTCCTCATGTCCGAGGATTACGCCAAGGAGCAACGGACGAAAATCGACTTGGCGAAGGCCACTCCGAGCGATGCCATCCCCGCCACTCCGCCAGGGAAAGTCGAATCGACCAGTACCACCCATCTTTCGGTGATCGACAAAGACGGCAACGCCGTGGCGACCACACAGACGGTGAATCTCTACTTCGGGAGCGGCATGATGGTGCCTGGGACTGGGATCCTCCTCAACGACGAGATGGACGATTTCAGCGCCCAACCCATGAACCCCAACGCCTTTGGCCTCATCGGCTACACGAATGCGAACGCCATAGCTCCCCGCAAAACTCCGTTAAGTAGCATGAGCCCAACCATCGTGACGCGCGACGGGAAAGTCGTGCTGGTGGCCGGGAGTCCGGGTGGATCACGAATTATCAGCTCGACGCTGCAAGTCCTCCTCAATGTCCTCGTGCATAACCTATCATTGCCCGAGGCGATGTTCGCCCCACGGATTCACCACCAGTGGTTTCCCGACGATCTCCAGCTCGAAGTCCAGAAAGGCGCTTCCCCTGAAGGACTACCGGAGGCTCTGCGACAGATGGGCCATAAAGTGACAATCATCGAAACCAGCACCGATGGCCGCCACCTCTTTGGCAATATCCAGGCGCTTCATGTCGATCTCGCCTCTGGCATTATTACTGGCGTTTCCGACCCACGTGGAGAAGGCCGCCCGAAAGGACAGTGAACGAGACCGGGGACGGGAGACCGGAGACCGGGGTAAGGAGACGGAAGCTGTTCCCTCTGGCTCCGGTCCCCCGTCTTCGGTCTCCCGTCCCCGCCCCTATTTTCTCATGAAGGGAGTCACCCATGCCCCGCCCAATTGATGTGAATGCCGACTACTACCAGATTGAAGAACTACTGACCGAAGAAGAACGGATGGTGCGCGATGTGGCACGTCGGTTCGTGGACGAAGAGTTCATGCCGCGCGTCCAACGGTGCTTTCGTGACAATACCTTTCCCATGGAACTGGTGCCCCGCTTGGGACAACTCGGATTCCTGGGCATGACGCTCCCCACCCAGTATGGCTGCGCGGGCTTGAACAATATCGCCTACGGGCTCGTGAGCCAGGAACTGGAACGCGGCGATAGTGGCCTGCGGTCGTTCGCGAGCGTGCAATCGTCACTGGTCATGTACCCCATCTATGCGTTTGGCTCGGAAGCCCAGAAAAACTTTTGGCTGCCACGACTGGCGAAAGCCGAAGCGATTGGCTGTTTCGGTCTGACGGAGCCGGACTTCGGATCGAACCCCAGCGGGATGCTTACTCGCGCCAAGAAGGAGAAAGGCGGCTACGTGCTCAATGGCACCAAGCGATGGATCACCAATGGGTCGATTTCCGATGTCGCCGTGGTGTGGGCGAAACTTGAACAGGATGGGAAGGATGTCATTCGTGGCTTTCTCGTGGAGAAAGAGCGGACAGGGTTCACGCGGCTGGAAATCGAAGGCAAGTTCAGCTTTCGCGCGTCGATCACGTCCGAGTTGATTTTTGAGGACTGCTGGATTCCCGAAGAGAACTTGATGCCAGGAACTGGCGGGCTCAAATCACCGCTGATGTGCCTAACCCAAGCCCGTTACGGCATCGCTTGGGGTGCCACCGGCGCGGCCATTGCGTGCTATGAGAGCGCGGTGGACTACGCGCGCCATCGCGTGATGTTCTCCCGCCCCATCGGTGGCTATCAACTCGTGCAAGCTAAGCTGGTGTCGATGATCACCGAAATCACCAAGGCGCAACTGCTCTCCTATCGGCTGGGGAAACTCAAGGATGCCGGCAAGATGCGACCCGAACAGGTCAGCATGGCCAAGATGAACAATGTCTCCACCGCGCTGCATATCTCGCGTGTTGCCCGCGACATTCTCGGGGCGAATGGCATCACCGACGAGTACCCGATTATTCGTCATTTGCTGAACCTGGAGACTGTGAACACCTACGAAGGAACCGAGGATATTCATCGGCTCACCATCGGTCGCGACATCACCGGGCTCAACGCTTTTGAGTAAGTGCTTGTCAACATACAAAAAATCGCCAATTGGAATATCGGGTGCCACTGCTGGCTTGTCCAGCAGTGCGGTATCACCGATGACGCATCCCTACGACACCGAAGCCGTTGATGTCACTATTGGTGCTCTTCCCCTTTCACTCCTGCGCGTGAAAGACCTTGAACGCTGGGTGGATCGTGAAGCATTGCTGCGCGATGACACGGAAGAGCCACCCTACTGGGCGCATCTGTGGACCGGAGCGCTGACGTTGGCACGCTATCTTGAAGCACGGGTCGATTGCCGTGAATTGACCGTGCTTGATCTCGGTTGTGGACTCGGCCTGGTTGGGATTGTCGCCGCGCGCAAAGGGGGACGAGTGGTGTTCGCCGATAAAGAGCCCGCGGCACTGGCATTCGCGGCGGCCAACGCACGACGCAATGATTGCCACGACTGGGCAACGCGCCCACTGGATTTCACCAGTGACAGGCTCGATCAACAGTTCATGCTCATCCTGGGCGCGGAGATTCTCTATGATCGACCAACGTTCCCACTGTTAGTGACCTTTCTGCGACATCATGTAGCGCCATACGGAAGAGCCCTACTCGCCGATGCCAAGCGGACCAATACCGCCGAATTTTATACGCTTCTGGAAAAAGCCGGGTTGCTGTGGCGGCAGGAGGAGATTGCTGAGCGGGAGGGCACGCTGCCCCTGCCTGTCAGTCTGGTGACTGTGTATAGACAGGAAGATCCGCGACAAGGAAAAAGCGCATGGTGACCAACCGTACGATCCACACGGTGATGACCGCATTGCGCGAGGCCGCTCCCGGATGGTCCGCGCCGGTGGTGACACAAATGGCCTCGTTGTCACGCGATCCGTATCACGTGCTCATCGCCTGTCTCCTCAGTCTACGAACCAAGGATGAAACGACCGGTCCCGCCGCGCGACGGTTGTTCGCATTGGCGGAGACCCCACAAACAATGCTGACGCTGACCAAGCCTCAGATAGAGAAGGCGATTTATCCGGTGGGCTTTTACAAGACCAAGGCGCAAACGCTCCTCGACATCTCGCGCACGCTCGTGGAACAGTACGAAGGCCGCGTGCCCGACGAGATCGACGAATTGGTGAAGTTCAAGGGCGTTGGTCGCAAGACGGCGAATCTGGTCGTCACGCAGGGGTTTCAGAAGCCCGGTATCTGTGTGGACACGCACGTGCACCGCATCTCGAATCGCTGGGGCTATGTCGAGACCACGACTCCTGAAGAAACCGAAATGGCGCTCCGCGCCAAGCTCCCGCGACCATACTGGATTGAGATCAACGATCTGCTCGTGGCGATGGGGCAAACCATCTGTCACCCGACCTCGCCCAAATGCAGTCTCTGCCCCATCGAGAAACACTGCGCGAAGATTGGTGTCGTGCGTAGCCGGTAAGCAAATCTTGCGTCCATGCTGACCCCTGAACGGACATCTGCTTCAGGCTCGCTCCTCCAATACCGCCTGCGCCTCGTGCGAATCTGCATTATTGAGTCATTTGTTCATCGAGTCATTGTGTTATTGATGAAAACACTCTTGCCATTCCCCAATCGCTCAATGATCCAATTCTTTCAGTACCACCTCCGCCTCTTGCAGGTCTTTTGTATCAAACCCTTCGGTAAACCAGCCATAGATGTCAGCCAGCATCTGCCGGGCGTCGGCGGTCTTGCCTTGACTCTGCCACAGTCGCGCCAGGCTCATCACCGCGCGGAGTTCGAGGGATTTCGCTTGTTGTTGTTGCGCGATGGCGATGGCTTTGAGGAAGCAGGCTTCGGCTTCAGCTTGGGGGTCAGGGGTCAGGGATCGGGGCTCGGTTTCTATTTTTGACTTTTGCCCTTTGACTTTTGATTTTTGACTTTCCTGCGTCAGCAGGAGTTCCCCCTTGATCCGATACAACTCCGCTTCGTTCCAACGTTCCCCATTCTTCTCCACCATAGCGAGCGCCTCAGCGACCACCCTTAGCCCATCTTCCGCCTGGCTGTCTTGCGCATAGCCCTGGGCCAAGGTTCCGTACAAGAGTTCTTCCTTGAGATCGGCAAGCAGCTCGTCGTCAAGGTCAAACTCACGCTTGAGCATGCGATACGATACACGACCCTGATGTTGTAGCAGGTCAAGCACGTGCTCGACCACAGTTGAAAACTTCATGACGCCTTCTTTATCACTCCCGCTTGAGACGCAGAGGACTTCGTGTTCTCTTCCGACCCATTCATCTACTTTTCTCTGTCTACGAGGTTAGCCATTTATGGGTCGATCTCCTGTAACATGATGACGATATTCTTTTTCAGCGGTTCGAGGTCATCTTCCACGACGGCCCACACAATATCGGTGTCGATGCCGAAATAATCATGCACGAGAATATTCCGCATACCGATGATTTTCGTCCACGGAACCGCGGGATATTGATCCCGCAGCGTAGCGGTGATCGCGCGAGCAGCCTCACCAATAATTTGCAAGTGGTGAACAATCCACGTCTGAATTAATTCGTCTTGCTCAAATGCTTGCCGTCCTTGTGTCGCATACTTTTCAATACGCTCGATCGCCTCTTGGATATCGAGCAATCGTTCTCGATCATCCCTCATAATGCCACCGCTTCCTGCAGTACGCGTGCACGGATGCGGCTTCGGAGTCCTTTTTCAGTCACCACATCGACGTTGCAGTGGAGCAGTTTCTGCAGATCCATGAGGAGCCCCCCGAGATCGAGCAAGCTCCGTCCAGCTTCAAGGTCGACTAGAAAATCGATGTCGCTATCAGGTCGAGCGTCTCCCCGCGCCATCGAGCCAAATATCCTGACATTGCGCGCCCCATGTCGCGCCGCAAGATGGAGAATTTCGTCGCGTTTTTGTTGGATTAAGTCGCTACTTGGCATCGTGCACCTCTTTCGCCAAAGCAAAATTGTTGCAACTCTCTCAAAGTCGGTTCCGGTTTCTTAGGCAGTTGCATACTCATCGCTCATTCTTCCTAATGATGAAACTCTTGCAATAATGCCTTGGCCTCTTGCAAATCTTTCGTGTCAAACCCTTCGGTGAACCAGCTGTAGATCTCGGCCAGCATCTGTCGGGCTTCGGCGGTCTTGCCGTGTTGTTGCCACAGCCGCGCCAGGCTCATCACCGCACGGAGTTCAAGGGACTTGGCCTGTTGCTTTTGGGCGATGGCGATGGCTTTCTGAAAATACGCTTCAGCTTCGCCTGGGGGGTCGGGGTTCAGGGGGCGGGGGGCGGTTTCTATTTTTGACTTTTGCCCTTTGACTTTTGACTTTTGACTTTCCTGTTGCAGCGTCAGCTCCCCTTTCAGCCGATACAGCTCCGCCTCGTAGAACCGTTCCTCGGTCCGCTCCACAAACGCCAGCGCCTCGGGCACGGTCGCCAGCCCTTCCTCAATCTGCCCGTCGTGCAAATATGCTTCGGCCAACATGCACAGAAAATAGGACTGAAAGATCCCTGCCCCGGTGTCTCGTATCACCGTTATCCCCCACCGCATCTGATCGATCCCGTCTGTCGCGCGCCCGTGCGCCACCACGGCCCGCCCGCGATATATCGTGCCGAGCGCAACGAAGTAGGGGAATCCGTGCTCGGTCGCGAGGGCGATCCCTGCTTCCGCCTGCTCCTGTACCTGGTCCCATTCCCGCCGGTATTGATGCACAACGGTTGCCATACTGAGGGCAAAGCTGAGACTAAAGGGATGCGCGAGCCCGCGGACGAGGGTCACGCTGGCCTGGCTCTGCCGCAACGCTTGCTCGGGATAGCCCAGAAACCACAGCGCCCGCGTCCCATAGGCGAGCGCAGCTGCAGCCGGATCCTGGCCATACGCAATGGCTAACGCACTATGCTGTTGCGCGTCGTAGTGCGCGACACTCTGCTCACAGTGCCGGCGGGCCGCCGCGAACTCTCCCATAAGGAGTAACGTAATTCCCAATGCTCCATGTGCCACCACCAGCAGGGCAGGATCGTGTGCCTGTTCCGCGAGGTGCAGCAGTTGTTCCCCGAGCTTGCGCGCGGTTTGGTGGCCCGCCCGCACGTGCTGAAACGCCCACACCCCGAACAGCACGGGAAAGCGCTGCGCTGTCTCTCCCAGTTGTTGGCAGAGTTCTGCCGCCCGACTGTACGCAGCGCCGGTCTCTGGTGCCGCCCAGCCCTGGGTGGCCATCAACACCGGCCCCAAGGTCGCTTGGAGGGCCAGTTCCTGCTGGTTGCGCTCAGGAGTCTTGGGCAGCGTCTCTAGCAAAGCGAGTCCACGACGGAGGTGACTGACCGCTTCCCCATTGGCCGAGCGTTGCGCGGCACGGCGTCCTGCCTGTTGCCAGTAGGGAAGCGCCTGTTCCATCAACCCCGCCTCCGTGTAGTGATGGGCGACCAGCTCAGGCTGCGTCTCGACCAGGTCAGAGAACTGGCGCGCGAACAGATGGGCAATCTGCTGATGATAGTGCTGGCGGCTGCTCTTCAGTAATGACGCATACGCCGCGTCTTGGATCAAGGCATGCTTAAAGACGTAGTGGGCACGGGGTGGGCGTCCCCGTTGATAGAGCAGCTCCGCCTCCACCAACTGCGCAAGCCGCTCCTGGAGTGTGGCGTCATCCAGCGGCGTCAAGGCCTTGAGCGTGGTGTATGCAAACTCCCGCCCCAGCACGGCGCCTAACTGCGCCACCTCTTTGCTTACTGGGTGCCGATCCAGCCGCGCCATCAGCGAATCTTGCAACGTGGAGGGAATGGCGAGGGTGGAGACGGGTCCCACTAGCTCGTAGCGTCCATCCACTGG
>CAMBFS010000040.1 GCA_945865755.1 Klebsiella pneumoniae | reverse complement strand
TGGCTTATGGCTTATGGCTTATGGCTTATGGCTTATGGCTTATGGCTTATGGCTTATGGCTTATGGCTTATGGCTTATGGCTTATGGCTTATGGCTTATGGCTTATGGCTTATGGCTTATGGCTTATGGCTCGTTCGCTACGCTCACTCTATGGGCAGGAACGCTCTTACCATAAGCCCTAGAGCGGAGCGAGCCATAAGCCGTTTACCATAAGCCCTAGAGCGGAGCGAGCCACAAGCCGGGGTTGGCCCTCCGTGGCAAACCGGGTAGAGTCCCCTGCGACAGACTCCGAGAGGAGGAGGGTTTATGGCTGACTTACAAATAATGTACGACCGGGCGTATGACTTGCTCTGCGATGGTAATACCGACGAAGCGATTGCCGCCTACCAAGCAATTATTACCCTCGATCCGAACCATACCGAAGCGGTCCATGACCTTGCCCATGCGTATGCCGACGGGGGGAACCTTGATGAGGCCATTGTGACGGCGCGTCGCCTGACGGAACTGACTCCCGACGATCCGATGGGATTCACGTTGCTCTCGCGCTTCTATCAACAAAAGGACATGGTGCCCGAAGCCGAAGCCGAAGCCGCGAAAGCACGCATGCTCGACTGGAAACGCCAACTACTGGAAAAGAAAGCCGCGAAATCGGCGGCGAGCTAACCGCCGCCGCTCACAACATCACCAGGGAATCACTATGCCGCATCTGCACGCCAACGGGGTCAACCTCTATTACGAAGAACACGGCACCGGCGAGCCGCTGGTGTTGATTATGGGATTCACCGCCAGCTCGGTCGCGTGGCATTGGAACATCGCCGACTTCGCCACGCATTTCCGCGTGATCGCGTTCGATAACCGTGGCGTGGGCCAGAGTGACAAGCCCAATGTCCCCTATTCCATGCCCATGTTCGCCGAGGATACGGCGGGCGTGCTCACGGGCCTGGGGCTCGACAGCGCGCACATCTTTGGCATCTCAATGGGCGGCATGATCGCTCAGGAGTTCGCCCTGCGCTACCCGCAACGGGTGAAGACCTTGACGTTAGGCTGCACGAACTGTGGAGGATCACAGACCGTGTTGCCCACGGACCCCGACGTACTGAAGATGCTCGCCAACATTGACTCAATGGATGTCGTGCAAGCGGCGCTGACCATGACCAAAGTCGCGGTGACTCCGTGGTTCATGCGGCAACGGATGGACGTCCTGATCGAATTGAACCGGCGCTCCTCACAACATCCAACCCCGCAGCACGGGATGGTGTGTCAAATGGCCGCGATCCAAGGGCATGACACCTACGACCGGCTGCCACAGCTCACCATGCCCACGCTGGTCATCACCGGCAAAGAGGACGGGCTGGTGCCACCAGAGAACTCGGTAACGTTGGCGCGGCGCATCCCCAACGCCGATCTCGTGCTCCTGTCCAATGCCAGTCACCTCTTCAACATTGAACTGCCCACGGCGACGAACGATGTGGTCACGCGCTTCATTCAACGCCCGCGGGAATGGCACGGCGGCGGGCAGTCATAACGGTCGCTTAGGACTGGCCACTCGTAGGGAACCGCGCGAGATATTCCCGCAACGCATCGCGCGTGCTGTCGAACGCGATCTCGTCCCACGGAATCTCCGCGGGCGAGAAGGTCCCCACGTCCAACGCTTCATCCTTCGCTTGCAACTGGCCACCCACCACACGAGCGAGGTAGACAATCACCACCACTGGATAGCCAGGATACGAGTAGACGTTGAGCAACTGCGTCACCTCGACCTTGAGGTTCACCTCTTCCCACGTTTCACGAATCGCCGCATCCTCGACCCGCTCGCCCCGATCAAGAAACCCACCTGGGAAGACCCATTTGCCATAACTGGGTTCGATGCCGCGCTTGAGCAAGACAATCTTGCCGTCGATCACGGGGATCGTGCAGGCGGCGACTTTCGGGTCGTCATAAAAAATGAAGGCGCAGGAGCCACACACCCGTCGTTCGGGCTCCGTGGCCTTAAGCCGTTGCCGCGCGAGCGACCCGCCACACTTTGGACAAAAGCGAAATCCTGAACCATGATGGTGATGATGTTCGTGCGCCATGACAACATGCTCCTCTCAGAACGAACTTCCGCTGGATTAGCATGCGGGGGATATCTGGCCTACGGGACCCCACCTTTTCACGTTTTGGGTTTCGGGTTCCGGGTTCTTTCTCCCGGCTGGGCATTGTTTTGTCACCTAGACAAGCGAATACGCATCGTTTACATCGAGCGCCTATGGAACCACAGAGTCAATTTCTTGTTGTCGATGGCATCAAGTTGCACGTCGCCGATTGGGGCGGCCAAGGGCCACATCTGTTGCTGCTGCACGCCAATGGCTTTCTGGGGTATGTCTATCGCGCGTTGATTCGCCACCTGGTGCCCCACTATCGAGTGTGGACCATTGATCTGCGTGGCCAGGGCGATAGCGAGAGTGGCGAGCTGACGGAGACGCACTGGTTGTCGATGGCGCACGATGTGGCCGGAGTGATCGAGCAGTTAGGGCTGGGGGAGTTTTACGGAGTCGGCCATTCGGGCGGCGGCGCGTTGCTGGCGTTGCATGCCGTGACCCATCCTGGCCAAGTCAAAGCGTTGGCGCTCCTTGAACCAGTGACCATCCCCCACGAGCCCGTGTTCGCGCAACGCTTGTCGTCCGATAATCATCCGCTGGTCGAACGCACCCTGCGTCGCCGCGTCGTGTGGGAGAGTCGGCAACAACTGTTCGCCGCGTACCAGGGGAAAGACGCCTTCGCCAACTGGCAAGAAGAGGTGTTGTGGGACTACGTGAACCACGGCACCACGAACCTGCCCGATGGTGGCATTACGCTGAAGTGCACCGCCGCGGTCGAGGCGCATGTCTTCGCGACGAGCATGTCGCTCGACATTTTTTCTCGGACCAACACCATTGCGTGTCCAGTGCTCGTGCTGCGGGGCGAGCGGACGGATCCGCCGTTGGCGATGGTGGCCGAACGTCTGGCGCGGCGCGTCCCGCACGGCTCGCTCGTCACCGTGCCTGGCACGAGCCACTTCCTGCCGATGGAAGAGCCGGAGCGGATTGGACGCATGATTGTTGAGTATTTCGCGAGGGCGTTGTCCCATTGAGCACTTCTCCCAACTGGCGTTCATTCGTTACTACAACCTGGTGACCGTAAAAATATACGCTCAATCTCCGTCCCATCTCGGCCCGCGATATGCCCCGCAAGGAAAGACGCATGTATGAAGAGAGCGCTCAACCCACTCCCTAAATTCAGAACCGAAGCGGAAGAACGCGCGTTCTGGGAAACCCACGATTCAACGGCGTACGTGGACTGGTCCACGGCGCGACAGGTACGCTTGCCAAATCTGAAGCCTTCCCCGCCAATGAAAACAGGAGCACGAACCATGATCCCCATGCCGAAAGAACTACAAGAGGTGGTACGGACATCGCATGACCAACCTATTCGTCTCGCCGACCCGGACACCAATAAGGAATATATCGTGTTGCGGGCGGAGGTGTACGAACAGATGCGAATGCGGCTTTACGATGACACCCCCCTGACGGATGAAGAAAAGCGCAATTTGCTCATCAAGGCGGGGCTCCGTGCGGGTTGGGACGATCCGGGCATGGACATTTACAACGACCTCGACCCGCGCGGGTCATTATGAAAGTCCGACGCGGTGCGCGCCACGCTGGGATTCCCGTTGGTCATCCCAGCCTACCTCTGAGGGGTCGCGTCTCGTGAAGCCACGGCACCAGCACCCAACACAACGCGGTGAACGCCGCGCTCGTCACGATCAACGGACTGAGCCCGCTGTGATCGTACACCCAGCCGCCGAGAATGTTGCCCCAACTCTTGCTGATGTTGAGCGTGGACATCAGCAAGGCGAAGATCGTCCCTTCCGCGCGGGGCGGGCAGGCACGTGCCGCCAGGTCCAGCACCGCAAGGTGAGTAATTTGCGTGAGTAAGCCGGAGACAAAAAATAGGACGACCGCCGACTTCGTCCCCACCAGCCCGATAAAGCAGAGCGTCGAAATCACACCAAGCGTAACACTGATGTAGAGCAGGCGATTGAGGGGGACAGCGTGCAAGGAGACGAAAAACCATAACGCCCCCAGCATCCCGCCGATGTTACTCAGCGCGCCTAACGTCCCAATGAACATTTTCGAGAAACCAAGCACATCGGTCTGATAATACAGCAGCGGAGTCCCTAACGACGGGCTGAAATTCCACAGTGCGAGAAAGCCGATCACCAGCCAGAGCGGGCGCGAGCGTGACGCCGTCCGCAAGGCGACGACGGTGTCGCGGCGGCGTTCTTGGGTGATCCGTACTCGTGGTTCTTGCACCAGTGTCAGGGTCACTAGCAGCGTGAGCAGCGGAAAGGCAGCGACAAGCAGAAACACCGCTTGTGGTGACGCATGAGCGGACAAGTAACCACCACCAAACTGGGCGAGCACCAGCGCGAGACTCAGCGCGGCCCATTGCAGCGCTTGAAAACTCCCAGTGAGCCCCAAAGGGCGCCCCGCATCGACCATCAAGGCATCGGTCATCACATCACAAAACGCCAGCGTGGCCGCGCATAGGGTGCACAGCGTAAGCAACACGCTGTACTGCGCGGGGAGCAGGAACAAGGCGATCCACCCCAGGCAGCCAAGAGTCGCCATCAGCATGAGATAACTCTTGCGGTGATAGCCAACGAAGGGAAACAGGTCGGAGACAAAACCGTAGAGTGGCTTGAGTGTCCAACCAAACCCGACCACCGCCCAGAAAACCCCCGCCTCGGTGGCGGAAAGTCCCATCCGTTCCTTCAAGAGGTGCTGAAGCGGGAGATTGGCGAGTCCAGAAGAGAGATCGGCGAACCCTTGGGCAAAATAGGCCAGGGCAAAAAAGAGCGAGAGCCGCCGGACCCCTGGGTGGCGAAGGGGGAGGAGCGCGTGTCGATCAATCACGCGGATACACTTGGCCGCGTCTTCATCGCGGCGTACCAGCGGCTCAGGTTGGTCCAGGCTGGGTCAAGGGTAAACTGGCCGCCGTGATGCGCGGTGTCGAGCGCGATGAGCAGTGTGATGTCGGCGATGGAAAACTGGCCCGCGAGCCACTCCTTGCCGTGCAAGCCGTCATTGAGGAGCGCCAGACGCGCCGTCAAGGTCTTCCGCGCGTGATCGGACACCTCACCTTTTGAGAGCACCATGCGCGACGCGGTGAGATAGGCCCCGATTTCACAACGCCGCTCCCACATCCGCACCAGCGCGCGCGTTACCGGGTCCGCGCCGAGTAACGATGGCGTGGGATACAGCTCCTCCAGATATTCCATGATCGCCAGAGATTCGGCGATCACCGTGCCATCGTCGAGTTCGAGAATCGGCACGCCAGCGAATGAGTTCTTCGCCAGGAACTCCGGGGTGCGTTGGGCGCCGGCGTACAGGTCCAACTCCTTGGTCGGGAGCGTCAGTCCTTTTTCGGCCACATAGATGCGCACTTTCCGGGGATTCGGGGCACGGCGAGTATCAAGATAAAGTAACATCGGTCATTCCTCCTGGGTGGCGGTATACCGTACCGTGAAAAGAAAGACAAAAGGGGAGGATTGCGGCTGGAGACTTGAGACTTGAGACTTGGGACTGGGGATTAGGCTCTTTCCCAACAAGTCTCCAGTCTCCAAACTCCAGTCTCAAGTCCCGCCCTTTGACTTTCGCCTGCTTCCTCATAGAATCGCCGAGGCGAAAAGAGGAAACGATAATGGATGTGCTCATCACCTGTCCGTCACAACGAGATCGGATCGCGGTCGCGAACCTGTCAGGGTACCGGTTTCATCTGCTGGATGCGCCGTTGAATCCCCGCACGCCATCGCCCGAACTCGATCTGCTCGCCTACGTGGACCAGTGTCGCGACTACATTCGGACGCATCATATTGACGCGATCTATTACTCCCGTGATGTGGCGGACCTGGTGGCGGCGGCGTTATGCGAGGAGTTTGGTTTTCGTGGCCCCAGTGTCGAGTCGGTGTTCCTCTGTCTGCATAAGTATTACACCCGCCGGGTTGAGCCCTCTCCGATTCGCTGTGACGCGATTGACCTCAACGACGCGCATCCCCAGGTCGCGTCGTACCCGTGCTACATCAAACCGCCGTGGCTGAATCTCGGCATTTTGGGATTTAAGCTCGACTCCGCCGAAGACTTACGCAAAGCACTTGCCATCGCTAAGCGCGACTACGGGTCGTGGTCACCGCTCTACTATCCTTTTTTCCGACGGTACGTGGATCAACAAAAGTATCCGCTCGCGACACGGGACATCATGCTAGTCGAGGAGTTCGTTGATGGGCCACAAGTGACAGTGGAGGGCTGGGTGTGTGATGGCCAGGCGCATATCTGGGCGATTACCGACACCAACACGTATCCGGGCACGCGCGTGATCGACAACTTTTCCTTGCCCTCGCGCCACTCACCCGCGATGCAGGCGCTGCTCGCCGAGCGCGCGCGGGCCGCGATTCACAGTGTCGGGCTGAACAACGGCTTCTTCAACATCGAGTTTTGGTGTCACGAGGATTCCGTCACCCTGACCGAAATTAACGGACGCGCGGCGACATGCTTCTACAACTTATATCGGCACTGTTTGCAGTCGTGCATTTATGAAGCGGGGTTAGCCTTGGCTTGTGGCCAACAACCGATTTTCCCCAATCCGGCCACTGGCGTGGTTGGCGGTCAGTTCAATTTCATCACGTTTGACGAGGGCTGGGCGGAGCATCTTTTCGATTACGACCGCGCGCGCGACATGCCGGAATTGACGCTGTACTGGCGGCCAGGCGAGCGCGTGAAGCAAATGAGCGAGTTTGGTATCGTGCTGGCGCAGATTGATCTCTTTGGCAACAGTTATGAAGAAATCCACGCGGAGGCGGAACGGCTCCGCCACTGGCTACTGACAGGACTGAGGGAACAGGACTGAGGACTGAGTCGGATGTAGGCTGGTAATGAGCGGAGCGAATTCCAGCTTGGGCGATTTCCAGAAAAGACTATCCCATGTAGCCCGGATGGTTCGGAGCGGAATCCGGGGTGTCCCGCGCGAAACCTGGATTCCGCTTCGCTTCATCCAGGCTACCCAGAAACTGAACCCTCAGTCCTGTTTTCTCTGGCCCCGGTCTCCCGTCTCCGGTCCTCGGTCGCATCATATGTGCCGCTTCATCGCCTATCTCGGCCCCCCCGTCACTCTGGCTCGCGTCGTCAGCGAACCGGAGCATTCACTTATTGTGCAAAGCTATCACCCCGCCGAGATGACTTCCGGGACCGTGAACGTCGATGGCTTTGGGGTTGGCTGGTACAACCGCGCGGTCGATCCCACTCCGGGTGTCTACACCAACATCTGCCCGATCTGGAGTGACCGCAATTTGCCGGGGCTGAGCAAGCATGTGGCCTCCGACTGCATCTTCGCTAACGTGCGTAGCGCCACGCCGGGCCAAGCCGTCGATCAGAGCAACTGCCAGCCCTTCGCCTATCGACAACTGCTGTTCATGCACAATGGTTACATCGAGAACTTTCGAGCGACACTGATGCGCCCGATCCGTGATGCGCTCCAGGACGAGTATTACACAACCATCGGCGGCTCGACCGATTCCGAACATATCTTCGCGCTGTTCTTGCATAACCTGCACGGGCAAGCGGCGTCCGTGGATGCCATGACCGTAGCACTGACGGAAACGATCCAGCAGTTGAGTGCTTGGGCCGAGGACCGTAGTGTCCGTGTTGCCGTCAATGTCGCGATTACTGATGGTGACTGCGTCGTCGCTTCCCGCTTCGCCAATACCGGCCCCGCGCCGTCGCTCTACTATGCGCGGACACCCACGTTTTTCCCGCACGCCACGGTCGTGGCCTCGGAACGGCCTTGCGCCGATCCGCGGTGGCAAACAGTTGAAGAAGATACGATCATCGGGTTCACTAATCAGGGCGGTATCCAGCAGACCCGGATTCCCACGGTGAGACGGAGATGAGTCTCGCGCTCGCCATGCGCCGCGCGATGGAAGCGACACGCGCGAACACCCTGCGCCTCTTCGCCACCATTGATGACACGGATTTTCGTCGCCAAGCGCATCCTGACTTTAGTCCCGTCGGGTGGCACCTCGGTCATATCGGCGTCACCGAAGGGTACTGGATTCTCCAGCAGTGCCAGGGCGAGGCCTCGCGGTCGGCGTTCTACGATTCCTTCTTTACGCCGACGGATAACCCGAAGCCGAACCGAGTGCACTTGCCCGCGCGTGGCGAGATGCTCGATTATCTCGCGTCCGTCCAGGAGTCAGTGTTCGCATTTTTAGCGAACACCGAGTTTCCCGCCGCGCATCCGCTATTAGGGGAAGCCAACATTTTCAACATGCTCCTCCAACATGAGGAACAGCATAATGAGACGATCCTTATGATCCTCCGTCTGCTGGCGGCGCAACGGCATGACGCGGGACAACCACACACGCTCAATCTTCCGCCTCTCCTTTCGTCAGACGAGCGACGGCCCGCGCTCATTGAGAATGCGCTGCTCCATGTTCCCGCTGGTCCATTCCTCATGGGCAGTGATGATCGAGGCACGACGCTGGACAATGAACGCCCGCGACACGTGGTCGCGGTGAGTGACTTCGAGATCGACCGTTATCCAGTGAGCAATCGCGAGTTTCTCCAATTCGTTTTGGCGAGTGGCTACGAGCGTGAGCAATGGTGGAGCGCGGAGGGGTGGCGATGGCGCGCGCAACAACGGATCACGCACCCGTTATACTGGCGTCACGCCGCGACTGGAGAATGGCTGGAGATTGGTGGAGATGCCGTCGCCCCATTGGAGCTTGACCGACCGGTGATGAACGTGAGTTGGTACGAAGCCGAGGCATACGCGCGCTCCGTGGAGAAGCGGTTGCCAACGGAAGCCGAATGGGAAAAAGCCGCGCGGGGTGGCGTGTTGGCCATGACCGGACATGTGTGGGAATGGACCTCGACATGGTTCCACCCGTATCCCGGATTTGTCGCGCATCCGTATGCCGGATACTCAGTGCCATATTTTGACAATCAACATCGAATCCTGCGTGGCGGTTCATGGGCCACCCACGCGTGGGCTACTCGGCCTTATGTCCGCCGTGCGACTTTTCGCAATTGGTATCAGCCGGGCGTGCGTGAAGTCTTCGCGGGCATTCGTTGCGCGCGCGATCGCGCCGGCTGAGAGGTCAACGAAACCCTTCCGGCGACCGAGGACTTGCACTAACGATTCTCATAGGCAAACTGGGGCGCTGTGAGTACACAAAACCATGCCACCAATAGCGCTCGCTCGCGGATTCGCACGCCGGTCGAGATTCACTCGCAGTTCCGCGAGGATGTCCGCATTGGGCTTCAGCACCCGCGCAAAACGATTCCACCCAAGTATTTCTATGATGCGCACGGCTCCCTGCTGTTCGAGCAAATCTGCCAGCAGCCAGAGTATTATCTGACGCGCACGGAGGCGATGATCCTGCGGACTCACGCGGCGGACGTGGTGGATATTGTGGGGAATAGCACGGTGGTCGAGCTGGGCAGTGGCAGCGCGGTGAAAACCCGCCTGCTTTTCGATGAGTACCAACGACGGGAGCAGGCGCTTCACTACGTGCCCATCGACATCAGTGCCTCAATGCTGGAAGAATCGGCCCGGACCCTCACGACCGTCTACCCGCGGCTTCAGATTGATGGACTCGCCACCGACTATTGGCACGGACTGGCCGCGCTCCCCCACGCACAAAGCCGGTTGGTGTTGTTCCTGGGGAGCAATCTGGGCAATTTCACCCTCGCGGAACAGGAACAACTCTTCGCGCAGCTTGCCCGCACCCTCCAACCCGGAGACTACTTCTTGATCGGCCTGGATTTGCGCAAACCGATCTCCGTGCTGGAACCCGCCTACAACGATGCGGCTGGTGTCACCGCGGCCTTTAATCTGAATCTGCTCCACCGTATGAATCGCGAACTGGCCGCGGGCTTTGACGCCTCGACATTCGCCCATCACGCCTTTTACAACATGGACCAGCACCAGGTGGAAATGCACTTACGCAGCACGATTCCACAAGAAGTGACAATCTCCGCTCTCGACATGCGGGTCGCGTTTCGCGTGGGCGAAACGATTCATACGGAAATCTCACGCAAGTTCGAGCCGGCGGAGGTGCGTGCCCAACTCGCGCTCTACGGCTTTACGCCGTGCGCGCAATGGGCGGATGAGCGCGAGTGGTTCCTGGTGTCGCTCTTTCAATATACGGGAACCGCTCCCACCGCTTAGCCAATGGAAACCGAGACTCCGAAGCGGCGACTCACCCTGATTGCCGCCGGTGGCACCATCAGCCACGTGCGCGACCCACGCACTGGCCACAGCGGTCCGGGGCTCACCGCCGCGGAGTTGCTGCGACACTCGACGATCTCCGACACTTCTCAGATTCATCCGATTGATCTCGCTGAACGGACAACGCCCCGCCGACATCCACACGAACTGCTCGATCTTGTCCGCGTTGTTCAACAAGCGGCAGAGACCAGTGACGGCGTGGTGGTAACCCACGGCACCGACACGATGGAGGAAGTCGCCTATCTTATTGATGAGACCGTGCGGGCCACGGTGCCGATTGTGTTCACCGGAGCGATGCGCCCAAGTTGGGCGAGTGGCTATGACGGCGGACGCAACCTCGACAACGCGCTCCGTATCGCGGCGACCGTAGCGGCTGACTACGGCACGCTGGTGACAATGCACGACGAAATTTTCGAGGCATGGAGCGTGTACAAAGCGGATACCGGAGCAATGGATGCCTTCACCGCGCGAAGAGGCGCGGCACGGGGACGTATTCTTGGCGATCAGCTTACGCTCACATGGCGACCGGTGGCGCGCGCACGCCGCGGAGCAATTCCGTCCACGCTGCCCGCCTCGGTACCGATTGTGATGATGGGAGTTGGCGATGATGGAGCCGGGTTCGACGGTGCGTTGTCACAGCATGTGCAAGGCATCGTCGTCGCCAGCATGGCGGCGGGCGAGGTGCCACCGATAGCGTATGAAAAGCTCATGGTGCTGGCGAAGAGCGGACTGCCCATCGTGCTGTGCTCAAGCGCGACGAGTGGCCGCACGGCGGAGGAGTATTACTATCCGAAGGCGTATGACGCGCTCCGCGCGGTGGGCATCGTGATCGAGGATTGGTTATCACCACGCAAGGCGCGCATGCGGCTCATGGTGAGTATTGGTTCGCGGAAGACGTATATGCCGTTTGGGGAAGAGTTCGTACTGTAGAGACCGCGCCGCTTTCTCGACATGAAGAGCTGTCGTGGTAGGATGCCAACCTCCCGCCAATCACAAGGAAAGATTTACGACGATAAAGGAAGGTTTTGCATGAACACCGTAAGATTTGACATGGAAGAGGACGTCGTTACACTGTTGCACCAGTTCAACCAACCGGTGCGACAAACAGCACGGGAATTAATTGTGTTGGAATTGTACCGGCGAGGGACGATATCCAGCGGCAAAGCCGCTGAACTATTAGGCATGGCGCGGCAAGAATTCATTCACCACGCCTCATCTCTAGGTATCCCGTATTTTGCGATGAGCGAGGACGAATGGGAAACCGAGCGACGACGGAGTGAGGCCCTGTGAGGTCTCTGTCTATTGTCTCGGACTCCAGTCCGTTAATCGTGCTGGCGCGGATTGGCCATTTGCATCTCCTGGAAAAGCTCTTTACCTCCGTGGTGGTTCCTCCCGCGGTTCCCCGCGAGGTGATAAGCGCGGTCCTACCAGCATGGGTTCTGGAGAGACCGCTGATGCAACCTGTGGGTCCGCGAATTCTTCGTGCCTCATTGGGGCCAGGAGAGAGCGAAGCTATCAGCCTCGCGCTTGAAATCGGAGTTCAGTGGATCATCCTGGACGACCGCCCAGCGCGAAGACTCGCTGACGCCCTTGGCCTTCCTGTGATCGGTACTCTCGGCGTTTTGCTTGCGAGTAAACGTCGGGGATTCTTGGCCGCTGTCCGCCCGTGTGTGGAGGCCTTGGTCGACTCTGGTTTTCGCGTCGCGCCTGATCTTTATCAGCGCGTTATTACGGATGCCGGAGAAAGTTGACGCAACTGCTGAGCATCCAAGGTGAGTAAGGTTACGCGATCGCCTCCAGCCCCTTTTTCCGCACGAGGGACAGCAGCTTCAAGGATGCTCCCTGCGGTTGCTTCTCACCACGCTCCCACTTACTCACAAGTCCAGTTGTGACGTTCAGATAGCTAGCGAACATTTCCTGACTCACGCCCGCCCGCTTGCGGAGCGCGATTATCTGTCTGGGCGAAAGTTCCTCGACTGTTATCAAACAAGACGCATCGAACTCACGCATGGTTTTGGTGTCAAGTAAACCCGCTTGATGTAAGTCCGTCATCGCTTCGTGCAAAGCACCCAACGCCTTACTGCGATATTTCTTCTTCGTCATAGTTCACCTCTTCCAAGACTTTGCCTATATCCGCTTCGCTCAAATGCAGATACGCTCGCGCCGCTTTTTGATATTCACGCAGTTGCTCCGTCATCATTAGAAAAAGCCCCCTACTTCTTCGCCCACAAATCCGCGTACCCCGCCACCTCAACCGCTTGCACCTCCGGGGTCATCAAGAGCGGCTCCTCGGTATCAAGATTGATCGCGACAAACTCCAGCCGCGCATCCTTTTGCCAATTCTTGACGCTGTTTTCCCACACCCCCGGCTGCGGACCGTGATGCAACCCTTGCGGATTCAGAGAGAGGATACCAAAGGGCGTGGTGCCGCTACGGCGACTGAGCGTGAACTCGCCGCTGTGGACAAAGAACACTTCGTCATAATCCACATTACGGTGATACCACGGGACTCGTAGGGCTTTCGGGTCGCCCTCCAGTGGTCGCGGCGCGAAGGTACAGACTACGAACCCTGGCGCTTGGAACGTGCCGTGCGCGCTGGGCGGCAAATGCACGCCCTCGCTCATCAGTGGACGAAAATCCCTCACATTGAGTTTGAAGACCGATTGCGTGCCCTTCCAGCCGACGACATCAAGCGGGCAAAAATCATAAAAGACGGACGTCAACTCACCGCGACGTTTCACCCGCAGCTCCCATTCGGCCCGCTGCTCAGTGACTGGAGCGGGTTCCGGGATTTCGATCACGTCATAGTCAAACGGCGCGTACTGGCCGATCCCACCCCGGTCGGGAAAGCTGATCGGTCCACGCGACTGGATAATCAACGAGAAGTTCTCGCGCGTCTCCGGCACGATGCGGTAGTTGGTGCCTTTGGGAATGACGATGTAATCCCCTTCGCTGTAGGCCAGTGGCCCAAAATCGCTTTGCAGGACGCCACGCCCTTTGTGGATAAAATGGATTTCGTCGCCATCGCCGTTCCGCAGGCAGAACGGCATCGGCTCCGCGCGGCGGGAGATAAAGAGCGCCACATCATTGTTGTACAGCACCTTGGCGGGTTCGCCGCGCGGGTCCTCAAGATCACTCGGAGTCAGATTGTAGGAGCTGAACGCGCGCGGTTTGAGCGGGCCTTCGATCCGTTTCCAGTCCGTGGGCGGGTGGGTGTGATAAAACTGCGTGACCGGCCCAAAGAAGCCCTGCCGTCCGTGCTCTTCCTCGTATAATCCCTCCGGAATCGCGACATGCGCTTGCTTGGGCACCGTACCTTTAGAGTATTGAATCTTCATAACGCGTCCTCCTTTCTGAGAAAGTAGTCAGTAGCCAGTAGTCAGTAGAAAAAAGGCATTGGAGAACTGGACTCCTAACTCTTGACTCCCTGGCTGTTCACTCCTAGCTACTGGCTACTGAATCCTCGGCATCACGTACTTCGCGAACCGCTCCAGCGACGCCATGATCTTGGTGTGATCAAGTCCGCCGAAGTTGGGCAGTAAGCTGATATTTGTGATCCCCATTGAACGAATCTGTTGAATCCGTGCGATGCACTGGTCCGGGTCGCCAATAATCACGCGGTTGGGATACAGATACCCCTCATATTCCATGCCCGCGAACGCATCCGGCAGGCTTTTGTAGACGGCGTATTGATCCGAGTAGGCGGCCTCCTGATTGGCCGCGACCACCGCGCCAACATAACGCATCAACGCCTCGCGCGGCTCTTCCTTGGCCTTCTCCGCCGTCTCGCCACAATAGAAATGATAGACGCCCAGAATTTCAGGCGCGGCGGTGTGGCGGTGCGCCTGGCGTGCATCCCGATAGAAGTTGATGCGATCAACAATGAATTCCGCGGAAGCCGCATACGGAACGACCATCAGGTTGTAGCCCATCTTGCCGGTCCACTGAAATGAATCCGGCGTGAAAATACAGGCGACATAGATCGGCGGCAGTTTCTGGACCGGCTTCGGAATCACGCTGAGGTTGTGCACGGTGCGGAATTTGCCAACGTAGGAGAAACGCTCCTTGGTCCACGCATTGAGAATAATGTCGTGCGCCTCCTCGAACAGCGTGCGGCTATCGCCCATGTCGCGCTGAAAGGCGTCGTACTCCATTTTCTGGAAACCTCGCCCGATACCAAACTCTAGGCGGCCTCCCGAAAGACAGTCCAACATCGCGTACTCTTCGGCGATGCGAATCGGGTCTTGCAGGGGCAAGAGCGCGATACCGGAGCCGATCCGAATGTTCTTCGTCCGTTGCGCGGCGGCGGCACCAAGCACCGGCACCGAGGGAATATGGCCTCCGTAATGATGAAAATGATGCTCGGCGAACCACGCCGAATGAAAGCCGTAGGCATCCGCGGTTTCGGTCTCATGGAGCATATCCTCGTAGAATTGCGCCTCGCTCCGGTGAAATTGTGGAAAAAAGCTCGGTAAGTGAAAAAGCGAGAACTTCATGCACACTCCTTGTTATGCGGCTCGTTTGAGCTGGTCCAGGGCGGAGACCAGGCGATCAATCTCCTCGTCCGTGCCCACGGTGACGCGGAGACAGTCCGCCAATGCCGGCGAGGAGAAATAGCGAATGAGCATCCCACGCGCCTTGAGCCCTTCATAGATAGGCGCTTGGGAAATGCCCGGTTTGCGGGCGAGGACAAAATTCGCGTGTGAGTCGTACACCACATAGCCGAACTCGCGTAAGGCCGCGCTGAGACGCGCGCGCGTGACGCGGATTTTCTCCACCTGCTGTCGCATCCACGCATAATCCTCCAGCGCGGCAACGGCGGCGACAATGCTGAGGCGATTCACGTTGTAGGAATCCTTGACCTTCAGCAACTCGCGCATGAAGTCGGGATGGCCGAACGCCAATCCAATCCGCATCCCAGCGAGGGAAAACGACTTGGAAAAGGTACGCAGGATCACCACATGGTCATACTTGTGAACGAGTGACAGCGCCGTCTCGTCGGCGAAATCAATGTACGCTTCGTCGATGACCAGCATGCCCTTCACGCGCCGGGCCAACTCCTCGACATGAGCAAGTGGCGGCAGAGTCCCGGACGGCGCATTGGGATGACACAGGATCGTCAGCTTCGCGTCGCTCTCTCCGAGTTCGAGAGGAAGGGAGAAGTCCGCGGGAAAGGGCACATGCACGATGTGGCCATCCTGCATCGTGACCAGTTCGTCATAGAGGGTATAGGTCGGCACGGGATACGCCACCCGGTCGCCAGGGCCAACACAGGTGCGCATCAGCATGGTCAGCAGATCATCGGACCCGTTGCCCACGAGAATCTGCTCACGGCGCAGGCCATAGACCGTGGCGGCGGTATCGCGCAGGCGATTCGCCACTGGGTCGGGATACAAGCGGAGGTCTTCGCCAATCGCGCGTTGGAGCGCTTCCCGCACGCGAGGCGAGGGTGGGTATGGGTTCTCGTTGGAATTGAGCTTAGTGTACGGCTGGTCCCGCGGCTGTTCGCCGGGGATGTAGCCGTGCATGCGCTGGATCGTGGGACGAATCGCATTGAGACGAGAAAACGACAAGCTGGAACTCCTTAGATGTGGCGGATGGCCTTCTCCTATATCCCACTTGGCCGAGGGAAAGAAGCCTCTGGCAGAGCGGAAAAAGTTGCAGTCGCTCACCACTTTTGCTACTCAAAGGAGCGCTCACGGTCCCGACACGCGTTTCGCACGGGGGAAGAGGCTTCCCGGCTGGGGTTCTGGGTGGAAAAGGAATGACAACGCTGAAAAGGGAATAACTATGACACATTCACGTATGAAGAAGACCGGCTTGCTGATTTCCATGCTCATGCTTCTCCTCGGTAGCGCGCCCGTCGGCGCGGAAGAGAGCACCAACGCGAACTCCACGCTGCCCGCGGAATTTCCTTATCCGAAGGCGCTCCGTCCACAAGTGGAGTTCTGGAAAAAAATCTTCGCGGTCTATTCGCGCTATCAGAGCGTCATCCACGACAGTGAGACCATGCAAATTTATCGCGTGCTGGACTTCCGCCGTCTGCGCGACGAAGAAGGACTGGATGACGCGACCATTAGTCAGATCAAACAGGACCAGACCAATCTCGAAATCGAGATGCTGCGCGTGACCCTCGCCAACCTGCAACGCTGCGTCGAGGGCAGCGAGAGCTGCGATCCCCTGGCCGCGGACGAACAGAAGATCTGGGACATGTATAAAGGCGTCGATGATCCAGAGCGGTTTCGTGAGGCGGCGAGCGAGGATCGGCTGCGTTCACAAACGGGAGTGCGCGAACGCTTTCAAGAAGGCGTGCAAACCTCGCGTCGCTACATCAAGGCGATGGAGGAGATTTTTCGCCGTGAAGGATTACCCGTGGAGTTGACCCGCCTGCCGCTGATTGAGTCGAGCTTTAACCTCGCGGCGACCTCGAAAGTGGGCGCGTCCGGTATCTGGCAATTCATGCCGTCCACTGGGCGTATCTATGATATGCGGGTGAGCGATCATATTGATGAGCGCCGTGATCCGCTGATCGCCACCGAAGCGGCGGCGCGCTTTCTGCGCGACAATTATGAGCGCCTCGGCAGTTGGCCGTTGGCGATCACGGCCTATAATCATGGACCTGGTGGGATGGCGAACGCGGTCAACACGGTCGGCTCAAGCGACATCGCCGACATTATTCGCTCGTACCGTGGACGCGCGTTTGGGTTTGCCTCGCGGAACTTTTATCCTGAGTTCCTGGCGGCCATTGAGGTTGAGAAAAACGCCAAGCGCCATTTCGGCACGCTCGAAATGGAAGAGGCGATCTCGTACGACGAGGTGTATGTTGACCATCCCGTCTCGCTGAACCCGGTGGCCGAGTGGGCGAACACAACCAGTGAGGAGCTGCGGTCGTTGAATCCCGCGTTAGGGAGCGCGATCCATGCCGGAGAGGCGGCGGTGCCACGGGGCTATCAATTACGAGTGCCTTCTGGAACAGCGACGGCTTTTCAGGAGCGGTATGCCGTGTGGCAAGAGGCCGAGCGTGAACGGCTCGCGGCGTTAGAACGCGCACGACAAGCACGCCTTGAGGAATTACGGCAAGCGCGCGCCGCGCGACTCGCCTCGTTACGA
Organism: Klebsiella pneumoniae; assembly: GCA_945865755.1. Taxonomy (GTDB): domain Bacteria; phylum Desulfobacterota; class Binatia; order Bin18; family Bin18; genus JABFSC01. The sequence goes on along the minus strand of CAMBFS010000040.1, from coordinate 7,539 downwards.
GCCCGCAAGTCCGCGGGAAAATCCGGCGTGTCGCGCGCAAAAGGTGGCAAGCGCTCGTCGGGCTCGGTCGTGCGGGTGTCGGAGAATCGCGGCAAGAGACGGCCGGGATAAGCGGACTAAGCCGACTCAGCGGAATACGCGGGAAAACAAAATCCGTCTTTGCCACACGCGGAAAGAAAGGAGAACAGGATGCTGACCGAACGATTATCGCGAAGACAATTTCTTCACAGTGTCGGCGCGGCGACGGTCGCCGCCACCGTCGCGGGGCAAGTGACCACATCATCACAAACTGTTCAGGCCGCGCCCACCTCCGGCGCGCTCCGCTTTGGCGTTCAGATTGTCCCACAACACGCGACCTACGCCGATATTCTGCAAACCTGGCGCGAAGCCGACGACTTGGGCTTTGATACTGCCTTTCTCTTCGACCACTTCGTGCCGATTATGTCTGACCCGAATGGCCCCTGTTTTGAGGGCTGGACGCTGCTGGCCGCGCTCGCCGCGCAATCGAAACGGATCAAGTTAGGGCTGCTGGTGACCGGCAACACCTATCGTAACCTGGCGGTCTTAGCCAAAATGGCCGCGACCGTTGACCACATCAGTAATGGCCGTCTCATTCTGGGGCTCGGCGCGGCGTGGTTCGAGGCTGAGCATACGGCATACGGAATTCCTTTCTACACACCGGGTGAACGCGCGAAACGGTTGGGAGAAGCGGTGGAAGTCATCAAACTCCTGTTCAGCCAACAGAAGAGCACATTCAACGGCAAGTATTATCAACTCAAGGACGCGCTCTGCGAACCAAAGCCCGTGCAGAAGCCCCATCCGCCACTGCTTATTGGCGGTGTCGGTCCTAAACTTATCCAGCCGTTAGCGGCTCGCCATGCTGATATCTGGCATTTCTTCCCAGGCAGCGGTGGTGACGATGTGGTTAAGAAGATGTGCGCGGACTTCGATGCTATTTGTCAAAAGGTGGGACGCGATCCGGCGCAGGTGGAGAAGTCGCTCTCGCTTCGCGATCCACATCTCACCGGGACGGCGGAAGAAATCCGTGGGCGCGTCAAAGCGCTGGCTGACGTTGGGGTGCGCCATTTCATTCTGTCCCTGTCGCCTCCGTATGATCGCGCGATGATGAAACGGTTCGCAACCGAGGTGATGCCGGAGTTGCGCAAGGGGTAAGTTGTGAGAGCTTTCGCGTCCGCTTATGTGGAGAATGGAGAAAGGATGGTGACTTCGGCAATGCTGACCCAATCTGGGTTGGAGGTCACATTCGCCGATGGTCGGCATGGCATCATTCCCACTGAGGTGGTCTTTAACCGGACCCAGGTTCCTACCGTTGAAGACCTCAAGATTCCTAATCCTTTCGTCATACAGGTTATCCTGTCCAACAACGAGACAATGGAGATTCCCTGGGATTTTGCCCGACATTACTGTGATCCGACCTATGCCGCACGCGTTGAGCGCAGACGAGACGTTGGGCAAGCCGAATTGGGCAAGCGCGTTCAGCGTCTGAGATCGGCGACCAAACTTTCCCAAGAAGGGCTTGCGCGTCGAGCAAGGGTCAGTCGAATGACAGTGGCTCGCCTAGAGCGAGGAGAAATGTCCCCCCGCTACGAAACACTGCTGGCTCTCAGCCAGGCTCTTGGTGTGAGGCTAGCTGAGCTGATTGTGGAGTCGTAACCCTAAGCGGAACAGAGCCCGCGGATGCGGATGGATTAGTCATTCATCTTCACTCTTCACGTCCCACCAGATCGACAAAATTCCGGGCGGAAGCGTGATCGTAGCGAACGGGCCATAAGCCATAAACTGGTCCCCTTCCCGATTGTTGATAAACTTCGTCGTTCCGTCTATGCCTGTGAAGCCAAGAGCTGCTGGCCGCAAGGAAGGGAGGACATGATGTACACACTCAAGGATCAAGCCTGCATTGTTGGTGTTGGCGAAACGGCATTCACGCGCGGGGTGAATAAAAGTGAGTTTTCGCTGATACTCGAAGCCTCAATGAACGCGATCGCCGACGCGGGTCTGAAGCCACACGATATCGACGGCATTCTGCCGCCATCGATGCCAACTTCGACCGCGGAACGGTTCGCCGCCAATCTGGGCATCGAGGATTTGCGCTACTCGAGCACTGTCCACATGGGCGGCGCGAGCGCCGTGACGGCGTTGCAAAGCGCGGCGTTGGCCGTGGCCTTTGGGGTCGCCAAGAATGTCCTCGTCCCTTTTGGCTGGAAGGGATATTCGGGAGCGCGCGTGCGCAGCATCGGCAGCGAAGACAGCGGTATGAGCAACGCCCTGGCGAGTCTGATGACGACCGTCAATGAGTATTACCTCCCCTTTGGCGCGTCGGTGCCCGTGCAATGGTACGCCTGGCTCGCGACGCGTCACAAAGAATTGTATCACGTCCCCGATGAAGCCACCGGAGCCATCGCCATTGCCTCGCGCAAGCATGCGCAGCTCAATGACAAAGCCTACATGCGGGGCCGCGCACTGACAATGGACGATTACTTGAACTCACGCTGGATCGCCAAGCCGTTTCGGCTGCTTGACTGCTGCCTGGAGACGGATGGGGCCTGCGCGGTCGTGGTCTCCTCGGCGGAGCGGGCCAAGGATTACCAGCAGACGCCCGTGTATATTTCCGGGATCGCCGAAGGGCATCCGTATCCGGCGGATGATATTCCCTCGCGCGTTGATCCCTTTGTCCTCGGACTGAGCTTCGCCACGCCGAAAGCGCTCCAGATGGCGGATGTGAGCCTGAAGGACCTGAACTTCATCGAAATCTACGACTGTTTTACCTACGTCGTGCTGCTGCAACTGGAAGCCTTGGGCTTTTGCCAACGCGGCGAAATCGCGGATTTTGTCAAAGGTGGCCGCTTGGAACTGGGAGGCGAGCTGCCGATCAACACGCATGGCGGGTTACATTCCGAGGCGCATGTCGCGGGCTTGAATCATGTGGTCGAAGCCACACGCCAATTACGCCACCAGTGCGGAGCGCGCCAGGTGCCCAACGCGCAACTCGGTCTCGTGACCGGCTGGGGCGATTTTGGCGATGGCAGCCTGGCTATACTGCGCAGATAAGGTTCTTCAGTCTCACATTCACATTGATGGAAGAGGAGAAAACAGTATGACGATCACAGTCTTCCCAATGACTCCACATCTTGGTGCGGAAATAGGGGACATCGATTTGTCGCGACCGCTGAGTCCCGCCGATGTCGAAGCGGTCAAACAAGCCTTTTGGCAATACGGCGTGCTGATTTTTCCCGGCCAGCAGCTCACCGAACAGCAACACCTCGCATTCGCGCAGTACATCGGACCACTGGAGACCAGCATCTCCGTGCTAAACACTAACGAAAAACTACGGGTTGTTCCGGAGATCGCCGATGTCTCGAATCTCAACGCGCGGAACGAAATTTGGGGCGAGAAGAGCCGCATTCGTCGGCTGCAAATGGGCAATCGGCTGTGGCATACCGACAGCTCTTTCAAGTATCTGCCCGCGCGCGCCTCGCTGCTCTACGCCCGCGCGATTCCACCGATTGGTGGCCATACCGAATTCGCCGACCTGCGCGCCGCGTATGATGCGCTCCCGGAAAACAAGCAGCGGATGCTCACGGGCTTGGTCGCCGAACATGCGCTGTCCTACTCACGCGCGCGCATCGGGTTTCAAGACTTTACCGAGGCGGAATCAAAAAACCTGCCGCCCGTACCCCAAGTGATGGTGCGCACGATTCCAGAAAACGGACGCAAGTCGCTCTATATCGCCTCGCATGTCGGGCGCATTCTGGGGATGCCCGACGGGGAAGGCCGCGCGCTGGTTGATGAACTGCTCGCCCACGCCACGCAACGGCAATTTGTCTATACCCACCGCTGGCGCGTGTACGATCTGGTGATGTGGGACAACCGCTGCTGTCTGCATCGGGGCACTGAGTACGACGATCTGCGCTGGAAACGCGACATGCACCGCGCGACCGTCTCCGACATCGCCAATACGTGTGAGCAGGAAAACATTGAGGTCACCGCCGCGGCGGCGGTGTAGATGACGATGAAATTTGACGTTCGCGTTCGATAAAAGCCGCAAGGTCGCTTCCAGGTTCCCTCTCCCGGCTGGGAGAGGGTCAGGGTGAGGGGGATTCTAGTGTCATTACCGATTGTGTTCGTCAAAATTCACCAGCAGGCCGGGCAACAGTAAAAGGAGCAAAATCATGGCAGGACATCTAGACGGAAAAATCGCGTTAGTCACTGGCGGCGGATCAGGAATCGGACACGCCACCGCGCTCGCCTTTGCTCGCGAAGGAGCGAAAGTGGTGGTCGCTGATGTACAGGTCGATGGCGGTGAAGAAACCGTCAAACAGATTAAAAGCATGGGCGGAGCCGCCATATTCGTGAAGGCGAACGTGGCGGAAGCGAGCGAAGTGGAAGCGATGGTCAAACAGACGGTCGCGACCTACGGACGCCTCGACTGCGCCTTCAATAACGCGGGGATCGCCGGGGCCGCGGCGCGAACGGCGGAATACACCCAAACGCAGTGGGACCGGGTTATCGCCATCAATCTCACCGGCGTGTGGCTCTGCATGAAATACGAAATCGACCAGATGCAAAAACAAGGCGGTGGCGCGATCGTCAACACTGCGTCAGTCGCGGGTCTGGTGGGGTTTCGGCATGGCCCGGCTTACGTCGCGGCGAAACATGGCGTTGTCGGGCTGACCAAGACTGCGGCGCTGGAATATGCCAGAGCGAACATTCGCGTGAACGCGGTGTGTCCAGGCGTGATCCGCACGCCGATGTTTGAGAAGGGCATGCAAATCGATCCGCGCATTGAGACAACCATGTCAGCGCGCGAACCCATCGGACGGTTGGGGAAACCGGAAGAGATCGCCGAAGCAGTGGTGTGGTTGTGTTCCGAAGCGGCCTCGTTTGTCACGGGGCTGCCGATGGCGGTCGATGGTGGGTGGGTGGCGCAGTAATACCAGAAAGGAAGCGTTCAGCATTCAGCCGTCAGCTTTCAGCAAAAACAGGAAAATGCGCCCCCTGGGGACTTGGCTCGTATCAGAAGCTCGGCAAAATCTTCCATGTTTTCCTGTCCGACTGACTGCTGAAAGCTGATAGCTGAACGCTGACATCCATGTTTATTTAATCGCGATCGGATTCACCGCCGACCCAGCGCCATACACGAGCTTCAGCGGCGCACCCGCGAACAGGAACGTGTACTGCTTGTCCTTGTCACAGTGCTCCGCCAAGTCCTTGAGCCACACGATCTCATTGAAGATCACGCCGAGATTACACAGCAGCGCGGAGTGCAGCACCCCAAGCCCGCCGAGGTCATGATTGAACCCCTGCTCACAACCGATGTTGTCGGCGCTGATGGACGGAATCTCCATCTCGTAAAACCACTGCACCAGTTCCTTGCTGTATTCGAGGCCGGGCTCGTCGAACTCACCATCGGGGAAAAACGCCTGTTGTCCTTCTTCGTAGAACCGATTGAGCCAGCCGGTGTGCAGCACCACGATGTCGTGCTTCTCAATGGTCACGCCCTGCTTCTTGGCGGCACCAAGCAGATCGTCAAGCGTGACGCCCTCACCACGGTCGAGATGCTTCTTCCCCTTGTAGCGAGCCGCATCAATCAACACCCCGCGACCGATCACGCCATGATTGGCGATGGGCTCAATCGAGCACTTCTGCAACCCGCCAATCGTCGATTTGGGATCGTAGCCGTTGTAGAGTTTGTCTCCGTACCAGGCATGCCCCAGGGCGTCGTATTGGGTGGAGCCTTGCGGGAACATGACGAGCACGTCATCGGTATACTTGAGCCCACCAGGAAACGGTTTGGAGCGTCCACTCAGATAGAACCCTTCATCGCTGGTGAAGGTATGGATGGGCTGGGCGCGAATCGGGTGCAGCGGATCGCCTTGCGGGCGCGCGACCGGCACGCCAAGCATGAACGTCTTGCCTTGTTGCACGGCTCGCACGCCACGCAACACTTCTTGATCGGTCAGAAAATTGAGCGCGCCGATCTCGTCGTCCTGGCCCCAGCGGCCCCAGTTTTTCGGGGAGTCCTTTAGTAGGTCCGTGAATTCAATTGGTGTCTTCGCCATGATCTCTTCCTCCTCGGTGATTGCGAAAGGTGTGCTTTCGCTGACCGGGGTCTTAATTGGTCTGAAAGAATCTGTCAAATTGGGCGGCTCTCGGTGGAGCAGCGATTCCTCGTTTCCCGCCATCCACCATCAAGGCATACGCGTGATTTGGCACTCCACTGTTGCTATGGACGCCCCCGAGGTCTGTGCGCGGAGCGTTGCATTTGAACTGAGGGTCGCTCACCTTGCCTGGGTGGCCGGGGGGAAAATCAGGAGGCTCAGTAGGGGAAAGTGTCGGGTCCATCATGTGACGGATCGCGCCAGTACCCGGAATATCTTCCCCAATCCGCCAACGGACCGCCGCAGTGTCGGTTCCTCCAGTATTCGTCAGATCAATGGTTTCGCCAAAGATGTCAGAGAAGGATTCGTTGAGGGCGCCGGACTGCATGAAGTAGACTACCCCCGCGGATTTTTCGGTGACGGCATGTGTGAGTTCATGCGCAACGACATCGTCCGCCAGAGAAAAGCCCTCGCCGTACACCATCTGCGTGCCGTTCCAACCAGCATTAGGGTATGGGCATTCGGTAGCAGAACAAAAATGGACGGTAGAAATCAACGAAGCACCTTTCCCGTCATAGCTATCGCGCCCGTGCTGGGTCAAAAAGTAGTTGTAGGTATCGCCGGCAAAGTCGTAGGCTTTATCGGCATCTTGATCTCCGGTGGAGGGGCCGCCTTCACTGCGCAGCAAAGTTCCCGGCAGGGTGCTGGTATTGTTTGCCGTATGGATGTGACGAGAGGGCGTGGGTCAGTTGGCTAAAATGGAGCAGTACTGTGCCTTCTTTGGCGTGCTGAGCGTGGCGTCGGTCACTTGTAAGTGTGTGGCAAGGACTTCCTGAGGCAGCGACCGTCGCTTCCTGTGGGCTGATGATTGGCGTCGTCGCCACCTGCTCCAAGTCTGGGAGCGTCTTCGCGGTCGCCGCCGTCACATGCGCGCCGCGCAGATGGACAATGATCTCACCACCGCGCACTGGCACCCCACGGTGGACTTGTTGGAATCGCACATGCTCCATCCCTACTTCATCAAGCGCTTGCGCCCGTTGTAGTTGGACTTGTTCCGGAGCTGTAACGCCGAAGGCTGTCCCATAGAGGTCGAGAAACTTTCGTCCGCGCTCTTCGGGCGCCGCCTTCGGGGAGAGAAGGGTCGGGATCGGCTTACCCGGCGGTGCCGCGACAAAAGTCGCTAACTTTGTGACAGCGGACTGGGTCACTTGTACGTTTCCTCCAGTAACCGCTTCCATCCGGCCTTGGGCCTCTCGCACAGCGGGATTCGCTTCCGTCGGCTGGGCATGTAGCAGGGAGGGCTGAGTGCTAAGGCGATTTCCGGAAAAGACTATCCCATGTAGCCCGGAGGGAGCGGAGCGGAATCCGGGGTGTCCCGCGCGGAACCTGGATTCCGCTCCGCTTCATCCAGGCTACCTAG
>CAMBFS010000039.1 GCA_945865755.1 Klebsiella pneumoniae | reverse complement strand
AGAAAAATTACCCCAAAAGACGTAAGGTCCGTGATCGAGAGTCTGTTACCCTGCGCATCCGTCGGAACAGGTTTCATAGCGACTGGAACTATGAGGTCTGGCCTCGTCCGGCCACCCAAATGTGGTAGTTTATTGTTTTATGACTCCTTACCCGTTTCCCCGGTCACTTGTGCTTTCTCAGAGGATTCCCTCTCTCTGTAACTGCTCTAGCTCTTTTCTAGAGATGCCCAACTCGCCGTAGACCTCGGCGTTATGCTGACCAAGACAAGGAGCGGGACGGCGCAGTGTCCAGGGCGTCGCGGAAAAAAGCGCCGGGGCCGTGGGATAGGGAAGCGTCCCAGCGACGGGATGCGTTATCTCGGCAAAGAAGCCACGGGCTTTGAGGTGATCGGAACTGAACATGTCACCCATGGTCGAGACCGGGGCGAACGGAATACGACGAGACTGCGCCTCGCGGTAGAGCGCCTCGACACTCTGTTCTTTCACCCACGGTTCAAGAAACAGTTTGAGCGCGTCCCAGTTTTCCGCGCGCTCAAGTCGTGTGGCGAACAACGACTCGTCAGCCCATTCGGGATTGCCCATGATGTCGACGAACCCTTTCCATTGATGCTCCTCAACACAACAGAGGTAAATCCAGCCATCCTTACATTCCATGATGTCGAGCGGGCGAATCGCTTTGTTGCCGGTGTAGCGCACGACAATCTGATCAAGATAAGCGGGCATGATACCAGCGAACTCAGACATGCCCATCAAACATTCTTGAATGGAAAAATCGATGTGCTGTCCCACGCCATCACGGATGCGGGCAAACAGCGCGCCGAGTGAAGCAACCGCGGCATGGACGCCTCCTTGAAACCCGGCTTGTTGGCCAAACACCTTGAGGGGCGGCAGGTCTTCTCCTCCGGCCACGCCGTTCACATAACAGAGTCCCCCGGCGTTCCAGAGCGTGAGGTCCGTTGCCTGATAATGACTCTGCGGTCCACTCAGGCCAAAAGGCGTGACCGAGGTCATCACCAACTTCGGGTTGACCGCGGCAAGTCGGTCGTAGTCTAATCCGCTCGCCGCCATGCGTGTGGGATGCACGTTGTGGATCAACAAATCGGTTTGCGCGAGCAGCCGGTGGAGCATCTCCTGGCCACGCGGACTTTCGAGATTGAGGGTGATCCCGCGTTTATTGGTGTTGAGATAGAGGAAAAGCCCACTCTTTTCGGGGTGGGGCATTTTGCCGGGAAATGGGCCGCGCTGACGGGCGGTATCCCCGCTTCCGGGCATTTCAATTTTGATGACTTCCGCCCCCATGTCGGCCATGAGTTTGGCGCCATAGGAAGCGGCGACCATGTCTCCGCACTCAACGATGCGAAAGCCTTCCAGGGCACGTCCCGGCATAAACCCTCCTTCTGTTCCGTACCGCCGGGGCAAGTGGCGGCGGGATTGGCGCAACTCTAGTAGTCCGGTTTCTCGCCGTCAATGCGGCCCGCGCGTCCCTTACTGAACGGGGAGTTCCACTTCGACCGCGCGACCATGTCCAATCGAAGAGCCGACCGCGCCGGCGACCCGCGCCGCGAGGTATTTGCTCTTGAACAAATTGTGAATCCGTTCGGTCTCTTTCGCCTCATCAATAAACTGGGCTTTGCCGGTAAAGGTCAGCGTGGCGATCTTGAGCGTCAGTTGCGAGTTCTTCTTGAGGTTCTGATACCAATCGGTTTTTCCCTCACGCCCGGCTTGGAGGTAGAGATGGCCTTGGTCGTACACAAACCAAATCGGCTTGGTGTGGGGCTTGCCGCTTTTGCGACCGATGGTCGTGATCTCCACGTTGGATTCGTTCGCGACCTGTTCGAGGTCCGCCTTCGTGATCGGCTTCTCGGTTTGTGCCCATGTTGTCGTGGCGGGAACGCCCCCGAACAGACAAAGGCTTATGAGCAATGCGCCGTACCAGCGGCACGATGTGGTTGTGGACAAGTGCATCATTTTTCTTCCTTCCTTTCCGAGGTGTCACAGTATTGCTGTGGGCTTTTACGGGCGCAATCCCTGAACGCGTTCGCTAAGCAGGGGCGTATGATTATACGCCCCTACTGGGCGAATCCCTCACCGCGCGTGCCAAGAGGTGCTTCCCCCACCAGGAAAGACTTGGTAGCGTGGTCCGCATATTTTGCATGAGGAGGAGTACCCATGGCGACGCAATATCACTGTACAATCGCTGACGAGACGATTGCTGTACAGACTGGCACGCACGAGAAGCCCAGTATCACCATCTCCATGAAGGAGGGTGATTACCTGGACATGATTAACGGCAAACTGAACGGCCAAATGGCCTTTATGACCGGGAAATTGAAAATCGCGGGTGACATGGGGCTGGCCCTCAAGTTACAGTCACTGTTCAAGTCACGGGCTGGCGGCACCCCAGCCACCACTGTGCAAGAAGTGATTGACGGTATGGCCGAGAACTTCAACAAGGATGCCTCCAAAGGTCTGAACGCGATTTACCAGTTCGATCTCGCCTAAGCATTCCAACGAGACTCACAGTCAGAGAACCCGACGGGCGCAGGTCGATGTGCCCGTCTCCCATTTCCCCATTTTTCCATTTCCCCGGTTTTCCCATTTCCCCCACTCTCGTCCCCGACCTCCTCCCCTTTGCATCGCACAGGCCCTCTCTGGTAGGGTGCGCCCGACAATCCACAGAAGGAGGACCTCATGGCGAAACGAGTTGTCGTTATTCCTGGTGACGATGCGGCACCGGAAGCAATGCTCCCAGTCGTTGAAATTCTGAAAAGCCTCACTCTCGATATTCAATGGACCGAATTCCCCAGTGGGGAAGAAGGGGTCAAGCAGTACGGCTCTCGGTCCGCGTTCGATCAAGCCTTGCGCGCGGCGATCGATCAATCCGATTCGACCTTGTTCGGTTCGACCAATGGCACCACTGGGGGCATCAATCACCTCCGCTGGGGAAAACAGACGTTCGCCAATGTGCGCCCCGCCCGCTGGCGCCCGGGGTTTCGCAGTCCCCTCAAAAACCCCGAAGGGATCGACTATGTCATCGTCCGCGAAAACCTGGAAGATCTCTACATGGGGATCGAAGGCGACCTCCAGCAGCTCTCCTCTCTGCCTGTGACAAGCTGGCTTACGCGCAAGCCGCTTGATACCACGCCCATTGGCAAGTTCGCCATTAAAGTGATTACCGAAGAGGGAACCCGTCGGGTGGTGCGCTTCGCCTGTGAACTCGCGCGAAAACGGAAGGCGCGTGGCGGCAAAGGCAAGCTCACCTGTACGAGCAAGTACAATATGCTGCGCGAAAGCGATGGGCTCTTCCGGCGAATCGCCGAGGAGACCGCGAAAGAGTACCCCGATATTCGCTACGAACAGTACATCGTGGATGATTTCGCGCGCCGATTAGTCGCAAGTCCTTATGACCTTGATGTGGTCGTGATGCCGAACTTGTATGGCGATATTCTTTCCGACGCCGCGGCGGGTACGATCGGCGGGCTTGGACTCGCGCCGAGTGGGTGCTACGGCGCGAATTACGCCTACTTTGAGTCGATTCATGGGACGGCCCCGGACATCGTTGGCAAGCATATCATTAACCCGACGGCGACGTTGCTGTCGGCGACCATGATGCTCGACTATCTGAACTTCCCGGACGCGGTGGCGCGTATCGACCACGCGGTCTCTCAGGTGTATGCCGATGGACGAGCGCTCACGGTGGATCAAGGCGGGTCCGCCTCATCCTCCGCATTCTGTACCGCCGTGCGAGAAAAGCTCGCGAACGTTCGTTAATGAGAAAAAGCCAACACTGAGTGCGCGGGCTTATCCCTGCGCCTTGCGGGCTTTGGTGATGACCACCACTTCCTGGCCATTCACGCGGACCATGCGACGATCCGCGAGATTGACTTGTTGTGAGGGGGGAACTTTGCGGGACCGTGTTTCCCGCCATTGCTTTAGTTGTTTCGTGAGATCGATTTCGTTCACAAATATCCTCCAGTCAATTCCTTTCCGTAATTGACTGTTGTTAGTACCGATGCCCTAAGCATCGATAAAAGCTTCTAAACTCTTCGCGCGCGTCGGGTTGCGCAGTTTCCGTAAGGCTTTCGCCTCAATCTGGCGAATGCGTTCACGGGTGACGGCGAACCGTTGCCCGACCTCTTCTAGTGTATAGTCCGTCTTTTCGTCAATGCCAAAGCGCATGCGCAAAATTTGCTCTTCCCGGGGCGTGAGGGTCGCGAGCACCTTGCGTGTTTGCTCTTCCAAGCTCAAGGCCATGGCCGCGTCCGCCGGAGAGAGGGTCTGGCGGTCTTCGACAAAATCGCCCAGCGAACTTTCCTCATCGTCGCCGATCGGCGTCTCCAGTGACACCGGCTCTTTCACGATCTTGAGGACCTTGCGCACCTTGTCTGGCGGAACCTCCATCTGGGTGGCGATCTCCTCTGGGGAAGGTTCCCGCCCCAGTTGCTGCACGAGGTAGCGCGAGGTGCGTAACACTTTGTTGATCGTCTCGATCATGTGGACGGGAATGCGAATCGTGCGTGCCTGGTCCGCGATGGCGCGGCTGACGGACTGCCGAATCCACCACGTCGCGTAGGTCGAGAATTTGTAGCCGCGCTGATACTCGAATTTCTCCACCGCCCGCATGAGGCCGATATTGCCTTCTTGGATGAGATCAAGGAATCCGAGTCCGCGATTGACATAGCGTTTGGCGATGCTCACCACCAAGCGTAGATTGGCTTCAATGAGGCGACGTTTCCCCTCCTGCGCCTGGTACTCCCCACGGGCGAGGATGTCGAGCGAGCGTCGCAGGTCGTCACTGGTCGTGCCAAGCTCTTCTTCAATTCGGCTGACCTCCTTGCGCGCTTCGTGAATGAGCGCGCTCGCCTCGATCAAGCGTTGGCTGTGGGTTTTGCCCAGTTCAGTGGCGAGTTTGGTGGCGCGCGAGCCGCCCGTTTTCAAGACACGGACAAGAGCGAGAATGTCGGCGGATTTGCGTCGAAAGTATTCTTCTTGCCGTTCGATCGTGCGGCGGTGGCGCTTCATAAGATCGCCAAACTCCTTGAGTTTGTCCGCGATCACCGTGATGTGCCGTCGCCCGAGCGGCAGGCTACTGAGCGCACCCTCGATTTTGTGCCGCAGCTCGGTCACTTTCTTGGCGACTTTTTCCCGATCTTTCAACGACAAGCGCTTGTGCAACTGCTCTTCGTTTTGGTCTCGTTCGCGAACAAGCCGTTTGAGGGGCGTCATGCGGCTCAAGAATAATTCGATCCGGTGATCCTCTTTCACTTCGGTCACTTCAGTCGCTTCGGTCGCTTCGGCGGCCTCTTCCTCTTCGTCGCCAAAAATATAGCGCGCCTCGATTTCTCCGTCTTTCAGCTTCTCGCCAAGGGACAAGACGTAGCGGGACCCAAGTGGGACGGAGAAGACCTCCGTGCGGACGTGCGTCTCTCCGGCTTCAATTTCCTTGGCGATCGCGACTTCTTCCTCCCGGCTTAGCAATGGGATGTTGCCCATTTCCTGGAGGTACATGCGGACTGGGTCGGAGGTATCCCCAATGGTTGGCTCTTCGGCTACGGGGGCGACCTCTTCTTCCCATTCTTCTTGTTTGGGAATTTCAATGCTGATCGCCCCATCTTCTTCTAGGGTATCGGTCGCCTCAATATCCATGTCCTCGAAAATGGAAATGACACTATCGATTTCCTCGACAGGTGAGACATCAGCATCCAAGGGGTGGCCGGTGTCAGCAACCCGGAGTCCTTTATCCGACGTGTGGGAGAGTCCCTCGATCCTTGCCTCTTTCCCTTTTTTCATAGGGGCAGGTACCTCGTTCTTTTCGCAGGGCGCATATCGTGGAGGCTCATGGGCGAGAATTTTCCTTTTCCCTTAGACCAGAGAGGAAGGGACATGGGCAATTGTCGCCAAAAACCTTGGTGCGCAAAATAATTACAATAATGTGGGTTTGGTGAGGTTCCTTCATTGAGTCACTAGCCCTGATGAAGGAGGTAAACGTCCGACATCCTATGAATCGCACTAGGGATAGTCAAGGGAGCTACCTTGTTTCTCTCTTTTTCTTATCGGCGTTCGTCGCGCTTTCTTAAATGCGGCCATCTCCATGGCCGCTAGCGGCACGGGCCGCGCCAATCGCGGTCGCATAGTCGGCGTACGGAGGGATAATGATATTCTCCCCTCGTCGTGGTTGCATATCCTCGATCCGCTCGCGTAACGGTTTCACCCGTGAAAGTTTGCCCGTCAGCACAATATCCTGGTGTTGTCGGGCTCTCGCCGCCATGAGGCTGACCGTAAAGGTCACTTCCGCCACCATATTCACCAGAGCCGCCGCTTTGTCCGCCAAGGTGGGATCCGAGCGCACCTTGCCGAAATTACTCGCCGTGGCGCTGGCGGGAACAATACCCACTGGTCCACCAGCGATGTCGCCGACCGTCAAATCGACTTTGGTTAAATCGCCGCTCATGGCCATCTGCTCAAGAGTATCGAGTCGCGAGACGCCTAAGAGATGGCGCGCGAGTCCCAGCAGTGTCCCACCGCCTACCCCGGTTCCTCCCACGTGCTCAATGTGTTCTCCACGGACCGACACGAGCGCGGTCCCGGTTCCGAGTGAGACGACCAGGGCATCTTTTTTCTCGGCGAGCGTACTGCCACCTACGCCAATGGCGATGATTTCCGGCACGTTGACCACCGGTACGCCAAACAGGTGGTCCTGTAAGCAGCGCGCGCCGCCACCGCTGGCGGCAATGACCCGGATGTCAGCCAAGGTCGCTCCCGCCGTACTGAGGAGTTTGCCCAGTGCCCCAGCGGCCGCCGCGATAGGGTCTCCTGTCTCAATGGTCACGACAATGACTTCGCCGTTATTGAGGAGCACGGCATCGGTGGTTGAACCTCCAATATCAATTCCGACAATCATGGGTGTATCTCTGCCTGTGCTTCAGGCGGTTGCAGGTCGCGGCGGAAGACCGCGACCTGTTGTTTGCGTTCCGGGGCATAGCCGCGCCATTTCGCTTCCGTCACGGCGCCGGGGACGACCCGCCGAAAACCGTGTCGCTCAAACAGGCGCTGGGCTCCGTCTTGCGTGGTGCAGGCAAAAAGATAGGTCAGCCCTTGGCGCTCGCCTTCAAGGACCATGCGGCCAACGAGTCGTCCGCCAATCCCTTCTCCTTGGTACCGCGTGATCGTGGAGAGGCCGACAATCTCCGCGGTCCTATCCTCTTGGTAGGGAAACAGCGCGCAGAAACCCGCGAGTTCGCCAGGGGCGGGTCCTAAGCGGGCGCCGTAGCCATGCAACAGCAACCGCGCCGTTTCCATTTGTGTGCGGGGCTTGAGATGTCCTTCTCGTTCTCCGCGTTCGAGCAGTTTTTCCACCTCGTGAAAATCATCAATGCCGAGCTTTTCCACGTGGCAATAGTCCGTCAAGGTGAACAGCGTCCCACACCCTTCGTAGGTAAAGAGTTCTCGTCCCAATTCAGTGAAGCGGCAGAGCGAGACGGAGGTGACTCCCCCTTCCAAGGCCAGATGAATCGCTTCCAGTAAGGGCCGCCACGCCTCCAGTCCAGCCCACTTCGCCGCTCCCGGACGCAGAAGTTCTTGCAAGACTGGATCATTGAGAAAAGACATCCGTTTGTTTTCGGTCACGAGCCCGCCCACGGCATCAAGCAACACGAGCTTGTAGACCCGCAAGCTGACAGCGATCCGTTGCGCGGAGGTGATAAGCGAGACCTCGCCGTCCGCCGGACACAGACCAACAAACAAAGGGCCGTCCCGCAGGGCACTCCAAATATGAATCAACATCTCTTCTTCATTGGAGACCTCTGGCAGTGAGAGCGGCGTGAGGGCTGGAGTTTTTGCTAATCGTAAGAGCTGTTTCACCCACGGCTTCAAGCGTTTCTGTTGCGCTTCTTCTCGTGGGGTCTCAATCAACACCACCACCATCGTTTCATTGGTCAACAGCGTGTGCACGACTTCGAGCGCCGCCGCCAGGTCCGCCTCCGACGCGGAGTCCACCGAGCGAATCGCCAAAAGCAGGCTCTTCTCGTGGAATTCGTCGAGATAGAAATCCTTTTCCTCGAACGTCAGATACGACGGTCCACGAGTTCTCATGGCGTGGTACATTGCTGACGCAGCTCGTCAGTCCACGGGAACGAGTGTTCGTGCTGGGTATGAAGAGTGAGCATCACCAGTTCACTCACGACCTGCCCGGTCATCTGTTCGAAGGCAACGGCTTGCCAGGCAAGGGAACGTCGCAACTCGTCGTTGTGCGCCTCGTACTGGCCTGGAGCAACTTCACTCTCGTCAATAGTCGCGACCACCCATGCCCCGTTTTCCGTGAAGGCGAGATCAATCTCACCCGTTCGTGTCTGGTGATGCGCGGTGAAGGCGAACGGCAGCGCCACGGCATGTTCCGCCGCCAAGCGAGCCCGCTGCAGCAAGTGGGAAGTGCGAAGAAGATTCACTACGCGCGCCATTTCATACCGTGGGGTGGTTGTCAATCTATGGGCGGAGGCGGAAGCCTTTCCCGTTGCGTGTGGTGCGGTCAGCGCCTGACGCAACGCTTCCTTGATGATGCGTCGCACAGGGACAGTCGGCGGCGAAGCAAGTGGACTCGCTTCACGAACAAGGGGCGTCGGTCGTGCGTTCAACCAGCGTTCATAGTCTTGCCGTGCGCCAGCATGAGGGACAACGCGCAAGAATGGCTCAAGAGGAGCGGCCACCGTGACGGTCCGCTCAATGAGATGGAGATCGCTTTCGTGAATGTAGGTCGGCGCATGCGTGGGTTGAGCGAAAAAGGCCGCCGCAGGGTTTGTGTCCTTGCTGGTGTTGGTCACGAGCGGTTGGGTTTCGTCGTGTGCTGGTATCGCGCGGGGTTGTTGGGGCACGATGAGGTGATCGCGGACGCGGGCCGCCGCTACATACCAGAGCCGTTGCTCTTCGGCGGCATCCCTGGCCTGCTCGCGAGCTTCCGCCTGTTGCCATCCCTGGGTCGTGCAGGTCAAGGTGCGAGGTCCAACATGCAGCTCTAGCGCTTCACCGCCGCGCTCCACGATTCCCACCGCGCGTCCGCTACGTCCTTGGGGAGTGGATGCCATATCCGCCAAGACCACCACCGGAAACTCCAACCCCTTGGCTTTGTGAATCGTCAACAATCGCACGGCATCTTCATGCTCTTCCATCACCACTGCTTCCGGCTCTTCTTCAACAAAGTCCTGGTGCGCAAGAAACCGATTGAACGCCGCCAACGTGTGCAACCCACGCATTGACCAGGCGCGTGCGAGATCAACCAGCTTAAGCAGATTGGCAACCCGTTGCGCGCCGTGAGGCTGGAGCGCGAAGACAGGGATCATCGGCGTGCGGTCGTAGAGCGCGGACAACAGAGTGGCTGGACTCACCTGGGCCGCGTGGAGATGGAGGTCGCGCAGCAGCGTGAAGGCGGCGCGAAAGCGATCCGTGGCTGGGAGCGCAGCGGGAATCTCCTCGTGGGTGTAGTCGAATGTTCCACCGCTGCACGCAAACAGCGCGAGTTCCTCATCACTAAAGCCGAACGCGCTCGACCGGAGCCCCGCCACGAGCGCCACGGTTTCAGAAGGCCGCTCAATAGCCAATAACAACGCGCGGCATTCCTCAATCTCTGGTCTGCGACTGTAACGGCGGCCACCGAGAATCCGGTAGGGCACCCCCGCGTTTCGTAACGCATCCTCGTACATGTCCATCGCCTGATAGGTGCGGAAGAGAATCGCGATGTCGCGATAGCGCACCTTCTTGTCTCCCCATATTTCCAGACGCTGATACGTCATCGTCTGCTTGAGGAAGGCCGCTACCGTGCGCGCTTCCGCCACACGTTGTTCTTCGCGCGAGGCCGAAGCCGACACCAGCGCTTCGGGCACTGGGAGCAGGATGACCTCACGCCCCGTGCTCTCGTGGCGCGTTGCTTCCAAGGGTCGATACGGCGGCTGCGCGCTGCCGCCCGCGGCGAAGGCTTGGCCGAAGGTTTCATTGATCCATGTGAGCACGGGCGCGCGCGTGCGGAAGTTCGCCGAGAGCGTCAAGACTTCTCCCTGTCGCGCGATCGCCGTGCGTACCTGATCGTAGACATCGACATCGGCGCGGCGAAACCGGTAAATCGCTTGCTGCGGGTCACCGACGAGAAAGAGCTTACCGGGTTGCAACTCGACCTCGGTCCAACGCTTCGCCCGCGCGTCGCGCTCCGCCAGAAAGAAGACAATCTCGGCTTGCAGCGGATCCGTATCTTGCAATTCATCGACGCAGAGCACATCGAATTTCCGTTGAAAATAGCGACGAACATCAAGATTGGTTTTCAGCAGATCCCTGGTGCTAATGAGCAGGTCGGTAAAGTCGAGCTGACTGCGCTCCTGTTTTTTCTCGCGATAGGCGCGCAGATACCCTTCGAGCCAGTGCGCGAGGCCCACGGTGACGTTATGAAACCACGCGGCCCGGGCGCGGCTGTAGACCTCGTGCATTTGCGTGAGCAGCGCACGGACTTCGTGCAGCGCTCCCGCCGAGCGCCAATTGGTTTTCGCCCCCACGGTGGCCGTGGTGAAGATTTCTCGTGGTTCACGTAACAGCAGTCGTTCCCATGCCTTGTCGTCCCCCTCAAGAGGAATCAGGGTCTCGACGCGGCGGATCGCTTTGTAGGCTCGGTCACTTGGAGTGTTACACTCGGCTTTGAGAGTAGTCAGCGCGGGAAGTGTCCGCGCAAGGCATGCTTGTAGCTCCACCAAAGGGACCTCGACCGGAGTTGGCAACCAATCGAGACAATCGCGTTGAGCGACCAGAAAGTCGCGCAGCGTTTCCAAATGAGAGAGAGAGAGAGTGGCTTGCAGCGCATGTTTGAGGACCGCTGGGCTGCGATCCATTTCGAGCACCAGCCAGGCGCGCCAGAGTTCGGTTTGGAGCAAGCTGGTTTCCACTGCATCCAGCACGGTGAAGCCGGGGTCCACGCGCGCTTCGACGGGACGTTCGCGCAGGAGCATCGCGCAGAAGGCATGAATCGTTGAAATATAGGCGCGGTCGAGTTGCAGGCGCGCGGTGCGCAGATTGGTGCGTTCCTCGTCCGAGAGTGCCCCAGCCAGCGCCATATCAAGGTCCGCCCGCAGCCGCAGGCGCATTTCCGCCGCCGCCTTTTCACTAAAAGTGATGGCGGCGATGCGTTCGATCCGTCCACGTCCACTACGGAGCAGGGACAAGAGACGGCTGGTGAGCACCGCCGTTTTGCCACTGCCCGCGCCCGCTTCCACCAAGATGGTGGCATCCAGCGCGGTCGTCGCGCGGTGGCGGCTCTCGATATCAGGGGGAGGTGCCGGCGTCATGGGATGTTCCTCAAGGTGCGCAGCGCGCCGAGGCGCGGGTCCTCTTGTTTACGCGCGGCGCGGGTTTCGACCAGCGCGCCGCAGACGAGCGGAAACGCGCAGGGCTGACAGGTCTGAGGGGTTTGCGGGAAACAGCCCGCGCGCAGACTGCCCACCAACGCCGTCACGATGGTCCGCAATTCGGCTTCCGCTTCCGCCCAGGTGTCCTCGGTGAAGAAGGGTTGTTGGGACTGCTCCGCGCGATTGACGTACACATAGTCCGCCCCAGTCCACCGCAAGTCGGAACGCAGGCCGCGCGCCGCGTACAGATACAAGGGAAGCTGCAAGGCCGTCCCGTTGGCGAAGCGGCCACGCGCGGGTGCCCCGTGCGCGGGTGCCCCGTGCGCGGGCTTGCCGCTCTTGTAATCGAGAATCCGCGCGCGTTGGGCATCGGCGGATACATCAATGCGATCAATGCGTCCACGCAAGTGGATCACCTGCTCGTCGTCCAACCGTAACCGCACGACGCCGGATGGGAGCATCGTCGTCGCCTCGCTGTTGATACCGAACGGCGCCTCGAATGCCGCCGGGAGAAAATCTTGGCTATTCTCGATTTCCCAACTCAGCAACCGTCCGAGTTGTTCGAGCAGCCGTTCTTGTTCGACTTCCCAGACCACCGGCAACCCGGTTACCTGCGTCCCCGCGAACGTGGAAAATCGCGCACGGGCAACTGTCTCCAGTATCCGCGCCAATGCGCGGGGGTCTTGCGTCGCCAGCGGGACCCGGTTTTCCTCTTGGAGCCGCAGGAAAAAGGCATGAAGAATCTCATGCACCAGCATGCCACGCCCGCGCGGTGGCAGCGTGAGCAGCAGTTCCGGGTCTTCTTGGGGCGACACGCCCAAGACCGTATTCAGGAAATAGCGGAAGGGGCATCGTGCATACGTCTCTAACGCACTGGCGGAGAGCGTTATTCCCCTGGGAAAGAGCCGCTGCTGGACAGCAGCGCGTATCGTGTCATCCTCGATCATGCCATCAAAAGAGGTGAGGCGCGCAGCATGCGAACGTCCGTGGAGCGCCGCGTATGCCTGGGAAAAAAATGGGATCGCCAGCGGCAGGTAGCCCAGCGGCCTCACGTCTGTCCGGGCGCGGGCCTGTTCGATACTGGCGAGGTGAAATTCACTGGTGTCGAGCGCGCGTTGCGGAGGCCCGTGATAGAGCGGGGTCAA
The DNA here is from genome assembly GCA_945865755.1 of Klebsiella pneumoniae. Taxonomy (GTDB): domain Bacteria; phylum Desulfobacterota; class Binatia; order Bin18; family Bin18; genus JABFSC01. The sequence continues at coordinate 13,064 of CAMBFS010000039.1, read as the reverse complement.
GGGAATCGTCTCGCTCCAGTCCAGCAGATCGGTGTGAGTGGCATATCCGCCACTCAGCGCCTCGACGACACGTAGGAGGTAGGACGATGGGGAGTGCGCTTGTCCACTCGCGTTGTCGAGCCGCGGATAGGTCAGCAGCAGCCGTTCCGTGGCGCCGTGGAGCGTGCGGGTGAACAACAGTCGTTCGGCTTCCCCTTGGCGATACCGTTGTGGCAGATCGCACAGCAACACCTCCGCCAGATGTTGCCGTTCCGCATCCAAGAGAAACGGGTCTTGCCGCACCGGATGGGGGAACTGCCCTTCGATCAGCCCCGGCACGATGACCGCGCGAAACGGCAGTCCGGACACGGTAGCGAGGTCACTCACGAACACCCCAGATTGCGTGTCCGGCTCCGTCACTTCTGCTGTGGTAAGCAAGACCTCGGTGAGGGCCGCGCTCCACTCATGAAGCGACAACGACTCCGTGAGCATCGTCAACTGACGAAGCCGCGTAAACAGTTCGCACACCTGATCTTGGAGCGGAGAGATCGCGCTATACGTGGAGAATAGTCGCAGGGTCTGTTCCGCCCAGCCCGGCCAGGAATTATGCGCGGGGAGGAGTTGCGCATCAGTGATGAACCGCTCCATGAACAGCACCAACGCCTGAAGGATCTGGGGCTCCGTGGCGGTGGCGTCATCCAGGTCAGGCGTGGTCTCCTGCGCGACAGTTGTGGTGAGGCGCGCAAGTCGTTCGCGCCATTCGTTCGCGCCGCGAGCGATTCCCGCTTGCAACGAGAGCGTGTCCCAGCGCGCGGGCAGGGCATGAGAGGCGTATGCTCCCAACAACTCAGCAAAGGGAGGGCGAGCCACACTCAGAAACTCGAAGACGCGTGCACGAGAGAAATCTTCCACCAAGACTTGGCAGAGTAAGCGCACGACTTGTCCAGCTTGTGTATGCAGCAGCGCGCGCGGCGGCATCGCGGCGCAGGGGATGCCCCATTCGGCGAACGTTTCTCTGAATAGCGGGCCGTAGGTCACCGGGTCTGGCAACGCCACGGCGATGTCCGTGAAGTGCCATCCACGTTCGCGGACCAAGTCAAAGATCATACGGCCAATCTCACGGGCTTCGCGGTTCTCTCCTGGCACCGAAAGGATATGGACAGAGTGATCCAATTGCGGAGGTGTCTCGGTGGGCCACAGCGACACACTCTCAAAGAAGCGCCTTTGCAGGAGCGCGAGATTGGTCTTGTGAACGACCGGATCACTGAGCGCGGACTGGTGAAACCCCAAACTGGTCAGCCACCCCAGTGTTGGTGCGGTGTATTCGTAAGCGACTCCCGCGCGCCAGGGAAAAAAGACCAACGCATCACGTTCCGCTATCGCGGTTTCGACCACACGGCGCTGCAACGAAGTAAAATCGGTGACGCCATAGAGAAAGAAAGTCGTGGGGTCGCGTCGCACGGAAAGAAGCCGCACGGCGCGTGTGAGCACGGCTTCCTCATCATAGAGCGCATGTTCGTCCAAGAAGCGCGCGTACCCAGCATAGAGGGCATGCAGGCTGTCGATCTTCTGGCGATAGCCGCCGGTCAAATGGGCTTGCTCCAAAAAGCGGCGCAGGTCTTGAGGGCGGACTTCCGCGTGTTTGAGTTCGGTGAACGTCGCAAGCAGCCCACGCGCAAAGCCCGGTTGGCGCACGAGTGGGGCGAAATAATTGCTCGACCGCTCCTCGGCCAAGAGTTGTCGCAAGATGCGACGCGCGGCGAACAGCGGCAGCGGTTGCCAACCTTCTTGCATGAATGACCATTCAGCGATGTCACGGGCGAAGGTTGCCCAGGTGAGAAACGAGACCCCAAGCATACCGTGGCCAGCGTCGAGCACAAGCTGTCGCAGATGCGAGGCGAGGGCTTCATGCGGGACGAGGATGACGACCGGCGCGAGGGGGTCCACCTGCTTGAACGTGTGCAGCGTGGTAACAAAAGCCTGTTGCAGGACCTGAAGGGAATCACTGACGAGCAAGCGCCGTTGCGACATGGTCTCCGCGTAGTGGGTTTCGTCGGGGTTTGCAAGGACCATTTCAGTCATAAGCAACTGGGGGGTGTTCGCCAGCCGCCCGAAGAACCCGACGCAAGTTGAGTAACTCAGTGCGATTCAACCGCAAATCTTCCACCGTTGCGCGTCCGGTGGCCGTGCGTCCGATAATAAGGAGGGTATCTTCGTTCCAAACGAAGTGTTGCGACCACCGTTGGCGACGTGGATTGAAAAGTCGAAGAGCACGTCCAGTGTGAGGATCCTGGGCATGCGTCTTAATGGATTTGTACGCGTTGCACCAAGAGCATGACCACGCCAGATTCTCAATGCTCGCCTTTCCGCCGAATTTGCGCGGCTGGATGTGATCGCAGTGGAAAGCCGCGTTGGTAAATCGCGCGGGGAAACGACAGTACTCGCAAAGATCATGGGCTCGTTCCCGAACCTGGCGGCGCAGTTCCGCGGGGACAGCCTCACGCGGCATCTTTGATGTCCGGCAAGCCCAGTTCTTTCATCAAATTGCGTAACGTCGTACCGCGTTTCTGAGCCAGCGCAAGTAACGCTTCCAGGCGTTTGACGTTACGCGCTTCCAACTGCTGAAGCAGCGACTGGTACTCAGCGAATTCTCTCTCGGTGGGGTCCGCATGTTCACGTTTGCGGCGCAAGCGTTCATAGCGTCTCTGGTCAGCGGCTGGGAGTCGCGCATTCTCTTCAATACACGCCAGGAGCTGTGATTCTTCGTGCATGCGTGTGTCATTCCGTTTTTGCCATTGAGCGAACTCTCGCTCGAATTCGTGCAGTTCAGCGAGAGGCATCTGCTTCACCGCGGCAAGGAGATGTTCGACGGTGAGTTGAACTGGCGCGTGCACGATAGGCATGGCGAGGCTCCTTATTTGCTGTGGTGCTTGTGTTACCGCGTCAGGGGCTGGAGTGCAAGCCGCGCCGTGAGGTTTCTGACCTTCTATCGCATAAGAATCTCGTCAGAGAAGTAGGGTAGGTCGCGACCCACTTTACAAGGCTCCACCCCAAATCGTCCTGGCCCACGCCCTGCGGCACCGAGAGAAATTTGAGAAATTTCGGTTATCGGCGTAGCGTGCCACCCAAAACCCACATCTTGGTACGTTTTCTTTATAGCCACTGGAGGTGTGGGTGCGTGGAGCACACTCTACCCGGATAAAAAGCGCTGAACCCGGCGGTCAGTCATCGTTGGTCATCGTGCCGAGGCCGAGTCCATCGAAGAGCGTCGCTCCCGTCGCCCCACTCAAGCTGACCACGAACGTCTCGTTGGGCTCACGCACCGCATCCCCCTTCACCGCAACCAGCACCTGTTTACTGGTCTGTCCCGCTGTAAACGTCAGCACTGTAGATGGGCGTGCGGTGTAATCACCCGGCGCTATCGCCGTACCGTTCGCGGTGGCGTACTTCACTGTCACCGGACCGGCACTCGTCGGCGTTAATGTGACCAGAAATGTAAAATTCTTCGTTCCACTATTTCCTTCCGATAACGTCACATCCGTAATCCGCAACACCGGGCCTTCATCATTGAGAATCGTCCCGATCCCCTGTGACTTGAAGATCGTCAGGCTTTGACACGAAGGACTTGCAGGAGGCGAAGGCGCTGATTGAGGAATTGGGTCAGTGAGGGATTGAGGCATTGAAGGATTGTTCCCATTATGGATAATGCAAGAGCAAAAGGGAAAAAGACTGTTTATGGAAACCCTTACAATTGATGCCGTTTATGAAAACGGCACGCTCCGACCGTTAACCCCCCTGCCTCTCCAGGATCAGGAAAAAGTTTTGCTGACGGTCGTGCGCCACAGTGCCGTCCAGGAAACCCAAGGTCTGTTGCAAGGGCTTGACCCAGCAGTGGTGCGGGAGGTGGCTGAAGGTGACGAATTTTCCATCCTCACCTAAAGATTTGGTGGCCCTGTCCTCCGGGACGAGCATCTTTATTGACGCCAACATTTTCATCTACCATTTCACCCAAGTCCCACTGACCGCCGCGTGTACCGCATTTCTCCAGAGAGTAGAAGCGGGAGACCTTTATGGAGTGACCTCGGTCGTTGTTCTCGCCGAAGTTGCCCACCGACTTATGATCTTGGAAGCGATTCGTGCCTTGGGGTTTCCTTCGCGAACAGCGGTCAAGAAACTCAAGGAAAATCCTTCCTTGGTTAGCCAACGCGCTCACTACAAGGTGGCGACAGCGCGCATTCCTTCTTTCAACGTAACGGTCGAGCCTGTGACCTTTGCTCACCTGCGAACCGCTCAAGAACTCTCGACCCTCCACGGCCTGCTCACCAATGATTCCCTGACCGGCGCCATGATGCAGTCCCTAGCGCTTACCGACGTCGCTTCTAATGATCCCGATCTTACTCTCATCCCTGGTCTGACTGTCTGGCATCCTCAACCATGAATTTTTGACGACACGGCCCACCTAAGGTAACTCACCTTACGCAGGTCGCGTAAAATTTGGAGTTTTTGACCACCATAATGTAAACGTGATGCTGGTTAGGGCCGTTCTTGCAGCATATCTACGTCATCAGGTGCGTAAGGTGAGCCAGGGGAAACACGCATTTCTTCTTGCTCGCCGCAAACGATTCTCTTTGTATACATCGGTTGCTATCCTAACCGAGACTGCTCAGAAATTGCGAGAAAAATTCGCGCAATCGGAAACTGACATCAGAACCGCATTGCAACTTATGAGCCGCGTGGCAAGGGTGCTGAAGCCTCCCGTTCATATCCATGTCCTGGCTGATGAGCCGGATAATCGAATTCTAGAGTGCGCCTTGGTGGCTCAAGCAGATGTGATTGTCAGTGGTGACCGTCACCTCCGTCAGCTCAGAAAATTTCAGGCGATTCCGATTGTTCGGTTAGTAGATTTCTTGCGGTTATTTCCTAATGAAGAGTAGGGCAAGTCGGACTCAGCGGCTTATTTCCCAGGAAGAGGTCAAGACCTTTAGAAGTCGTAGGGTGCGCTTCGCGTACCTTTTCCTTTGACCAGTCTCTAGTCTCCAGCCTCTAGTTTCCAGCCTCACTCCTCAATCATCTCCACATTCGCCCGTGGAATGACGACATCCTGCCCGTCCGGCAGGGTCGCGACTAACACCCGGGCCTCACTCTCAGTGGGAATATGCTGCAACTCCGACGGCAGCTCTTTCACCCGCGCTAAAACCCCGAAGTAGGGCTCGCGAATGATACGGATCGTGTCCCCGACATTGATGCCCCCTCCGATGACCTTGGACTTGAGACCTTGGACTTTGGACCCGTCGTCGTCCGCCGAAGCAAGCGGAATAATCACTTCCGGTCGGATCACTCCAGCGCGAATCTGGGTCGCCCCGCTACAGGAGGCTTTCTGTCCGACGTGGGACGAGAGTAACTCGAACGTGCGAGTGGCCATCGGGATAGTGCCGAAGCCTTCCGTGATAATCAGCGTGAACCCAATGCGCTCGGTCCCGGTGATGGCCACCCCCAGGTCATAGCCCAGCAACTCCTTGAGGTCGCGGTCGTGCACCCCACCCACCACCAACGCCCGCACCCCCAGTTCTCGCGCCCGAACAAACGTCTCTTTGTGCGCGAGTGATCCGCCAATAACAATTTGGCCAACATGTTCCGGCCGCAGGTGCGCGGCGGTCAGCTCTTCATCCGGCTGTTGCACGGCGAGAGCCAGTGTCCCGGTGGTCTCGCCACCGACGCCGAAGATGCCTTGAATGAACGCGCAGTGGGATTCGACCACCACCCCTTGTCGTGGGGTGACCTCGACAATCGCCCCGTCGATATAAGCGGCGAGGCGGATCATGGTCGGCGGTTCGCGCAAGAACACCTGGCCCGTGACGTGGGAGATATTTTCAATGGTGCCGGTAATCGGAGACGGGACCTGCACCTGGAACCACTTCAGCAGCGGTTTGTTCTCGGCGATCGGTTCACCCTTGCTGACGGTCTCGCCTTCGCGTTTACGCATGTAGGAGAGGATTTCGTCGGGTGCGATACTCAACTGATTGACGACATTGACCGGATACACCTTGCCCGGCAACGCCGTGCGCGCGACTTCGGTCGTGGCGGTGACGAGCGCACCGTGCGCCACCACTACCTCACCCGCGATCGGCAAGAGTCGCCGCCGCCGGATGACGGTATCGGGAGTGACGCGGAGGCCGGGGGTGTAGGAGTGAGCCATTTCTTGCTTTCAGCAATGAAGAGTTGAGAGTTGGGAATAAAAAATATGGGTGATGCAATTCGTTCCTTTTTCTAATTCTTCACTCTCAACTCTCAACTCTCAACTTTCAACTCTTCCCTGGGGTACAACTCCACCGCCGTTGCCCATGCCTGTAACTGCCCGACGCGCATGTCCTCGTCGTTCGCGATTATGATTGGTCGTCCGCGCGCATCAAGCACGAGACCAACGACACCACCTTTGACTTTGCCCACCAGCTTCTTGCCTTTCCCCCCGCCAAAGTCAAACCCTTTGGCCGGAGTCAGTTCTATACTGGCTTCTTGCCCACTCGGTAATGGCACCAGACGAATCTCGCCACAGGCGAGAGTGTCCGTCAGCACGCGCTCGTCAGGAAAAAGCAGGCGATACGAAAAACAGGGCTCGCCCAGCTTCCCCACGCCCATTGGCGCGACACATGTGCCCAGTGGAACAAGACAGTCTTTGACAAACACTTCCGTCGCCGCTTGCTCGTGCACCGTCGAGAGCACCCCCAAGTGCGGCATCATGAAGATGCTATCCACCGCCAGTTGGGTGAGGCCCAGCGGCGCGTAGGCGTCGATCATCATCAGCATCGACTGCACCCGCCGGGGAGCGTGCGACAGTATCCCGCCACTGCCGATAATCAGGTCCAGCGTCAGCATGTCGATCAGACTCGCGCCCGACGTGCTCTGCGTGAACGCATCCGACACCGAGCGCTCTTGTTGCACGCCTTTCAACCCCACCGCTAATTCCTTGTGTTGCTCCAACGCCAACCGCAGCGCTTCGCGGGCAATCGCCTGTTCGACCTGGAGGTCAGTCACCGTTTGTGGAATCGTGGTCGGGCGAATCATCTTGTTTTTGATCTGGTTGCGCAGCGTCTGTTCATCAAAAGCGAACGGCAACCAGCGGCGGATGTTGTCCAGTCCGGCTTCGGCGACCACGTTGGCGATGCTGTAACTCATGCCCAGGTTCGCGCTCACCGTGCGGTTGAAAATTTCATGGAATACGGAGAAGACATCGGTCGTCGCGCCGCCAATATCGACACCGATGACATTGAGCCCCTCGCGTCGAGCCACGGTTTCGATAATCAGGCCGACCGCCGCCGGGGTGGGAATGATCGGCGCGCCGGTCCAGGCAATCAGCTTCTTGTAGCCCGGCGCTTGGGCCATCACATGTTCGAGAAAGAGGTCATGGATGCGGTGGCGCGCGGGCATCAGGTTTTCCTGCTCCAGCACCGGACGGATATTCTCGGCGATTGATAACGCGGTGGTGTCGCCTAACAGACGCTGCACCTGGCCGCGCGCCTCCTTGTTGCCCGCGAAGATCACCGGCAGTTGATAGCCAATGCCTAAGCGCGGTCTGGGGTCCGCCGCCGCGATGTATTCGGCGATCTCCACCACGTGAGAGATGGTTCCGCCATCAGTGCCGCCCGCGAGCAGGAGCATATCGGGGCGAAGTTGGCGAATGCGCTCGATCTTTTCATAACTCGGACGGCCATCATTGGCGGCGAGGGTATCCATGACAATCGCCCCCGCGCCCAAGGCGCAGCGTTGCGCGCTTTCGGCGCTCATGGATTTGACCACACCGGCGACCATGATCTGCAAACCACCCCCGGCACTACTGGTCGAAATATAGATGTCCACGCCGGTGGTGCCGTTAGCGGGGGTGATAATGTGTTCACCATCGAGAATGTGGCGGCCGGACAACTCCTCGACTTCTTGAATGGCATTGAGCACGCCACGGGTGACATCCTCGAACGGCGCTTCGACGGTGGTGGGGGCCTCACCACGATAGGTTTGGCGATACTCGTCGCCGCGCTTCTCGATGAGAATCGCTTTGGTGGTGGTGCTGCCACAGTCGGTGGCGAGGATGACACGCAAGTCTTGAGGATTCATACCGCCGCCTTCTCCGCGATCAGGGTACTGAACCGTTCGATACTGTCGCGCCGCTCCAGGATATGGGCCAAGCGTTCGAGTTCAGTCGGGTCGCAGACGAGTTCAAGAAACGGGGCGAGCCCGTGGAGCACTTGGCTGCCCAAGAAATTGAGTGGCCCCAGCGATTCAAGAAACAAGACCGCCGGGTCGGCCATGCCGCGGCGGACGATGCCAGCGGCGACTCTCTCTAGTAGAGCAAGGTCATCCAGCGTCACGTCTTTCTCAATCGGGTGCAACGCGAAGGCGTGGGCGAATTCGTCTCGTAATCGGGTCCAGAGATTCACGCGGCTCTCTATCGCAAATTTGGCTGTTTCGGGCAAGGGCACGGCGACGCGGCGGACGCCATGCCCGCGTGTATTCAGGGGCTCGTTGCTTTTCGCGCATAGCGGCAGGCGACAGCGACTTACGCAGCTGTTTTTTCCGCGGACACCGGCGTCACCAGGTAATCCAAGATTTCTCCTTGCATCCGCTCGATCTCCAGACGGTAGCCCGAACTCAGCGCTGGCCACTCTTCTGGTCGGGCGGTTTTACGCAGCGCTTCGAGTAATCGCACCATTTTTGTCAGCCGGTCTTTCATCACGGCTAATTCATAATCGTTGAGTATCATCGGAGTACCTCAATGTCCTTCAAATTGAATTCCCAATGGGTCTGTGTCACAATGCCGCCGCTGTGAACGAAATTCGGCCCCGCGCCGTGAGCGCCTTCGGGGCTCCTATACTCACAGCTTTTTCTTTTTTAGGGTGAACAGAAGGGTGACCAGAGAGAAGCCATGCAACTCAAATGGACAGGAGCAAATCCTGAATCTGTCTCAGTCGAACTTAACCCAGAACCGCCTGCCCCCAAACCAGTCGCCTTGGGTCATCGAAGCCGAGAGCTGGATTGGTGTCGGACCCACGCCGAGGTGCTACGCCAGTTCGCGGGACAGTGGCTTGTATTAGAAGGGGAGGAGATCGTCGCTCACGGAAACGACCCCCTTCAGGTTGTCGCTGAAGCACGGGCAAAGGGAATTCAAGTGCCGTATATCTTCTTTGTTGAAGAGAGCGAGAATAACATCGTAAGGATGGGGTTGTAGGGACATGGTGACCGTACCTTATGCGTACGAAATTCCTTATACTCCAGACCCGCTCAGCGGGGATTCTTTCCCTGTACTTCCGCTACGGGTCATCAACCCGCGTAACCCCGACCAAGAACCGCTCGACATCAACACGTATCTGGACTCGGGTGCTCAACGTTCCCTTTTCGATGGCTGGATCGCAACCGCGCTGGGTCTTGATCTCTTGAGCGGACGACCCTTTCCTATGGTTCCCTCGGAGGTATTCTCCAGGGGAGGCTTCATCAGGTGCGGCTCTTCCATGGTGATCTCGGCGAATTCGAGTTGGAGATCGGGTTTAGTGAGAGTCCGATCCGAAGAAACATTCTGGGACGTGACTTTTTCAACTTGCTCCAAATCGGCTTCCGTGAAAGATACCTCGTCTTCTATGTGACGCCGACTCCTTGAGACTCCCACCTAAGGGAGGCTCCAAAACACGGAGCAACAGCTTCGGTAAAATCGCACCTGTTCCAAACTTGCTCATGGGTCCATATACTTGAATGCACCCATGAGCACCGTGAAGACTGCACAGGCATTGGCGGACATTACCGACGAAGGGTTTTTTGAACGCCTCGCGACGGCAATCTTGCGCGAAGACAATCCGAACTACCACGCGCTTGTTCATTCCGGCGTGAACGTGACGGGGAAGACGGTCAAGTCACCCTTGGATGGCATCTGCTTTGTACAAGGTGCCGATCCTCCACACATGATTGCCGTCCACCATACCATCACTGCTCGTCATGGCCTGAAGAAGAAGTGGCTCCATGACCCATCCAAAGTGAAGCCTCGCGGAGGCGCGCGACCGACAGCGCCTGCCGGTGACCTCATCAAGACGTCCGACGTGGTGATGGAAGAGCGGGTGCAAACGCCCAATTTACGTGCGACCCTGGTTCTCACGACCAACCAAGAACCACCTGAAACCGTGGTTCGCGCCGTCGAGGCAATGGGACGTGAATATGGGTTGGAGATCGATCTCTGGTCGGTCTCCAGATTGAGCCACTCCCTTGACAAGCCCACCGGGCAGTGGCTCCGCCGCTCGGTTTTAGGCATTGAACAGGAACAGCTCTCGACGGAGTTGCTCCATGAGCTTTCCAAGAAGAGCTTGGATATCTCCAAACCTCCAGACAACCCGACTGCCTGGATTCCACGTGTCCTCGACGACACGCTGATGACCAGTCTTCATCGCGATGTCACATTCCTCATGGCGGGTTCTGGTCTGGGGAAATCGGTGGCCTGTTATCGCAAGCTCGTGGCGCACGTGGAAAGCGGTGGGTTTGGCATCATCGTGCCCCACGAGATCATTGCCTCGACAATGACCCTCGACCAGGCCGTTGCGAACACCCTGCGTCAACTCCACCCGTCCTTGGCCGCAATGGGGCCGTCGGCTTTCTCGCTCTGCTCACCAGAGCGGACGCTGCTTTTGGTGGTCGAAGACATTAACCGTTCGGGACAAACACGGATTTTAGCGGAGAAGTTAGTCAGTTGGAGTCGCGCGTCGATGCAAGGTGAGTCCGGCGCGTCGGCGTACTGGCGTCTTATCTGCCCGCTATGGCCAGAGAGCCTCGCTTCTCTAGGAGAACAAGCCCGGAAGCGGATCGAGCCACATATCATCGTCGCCGGCGGCTTTACCAAGGGCGAAGGTCGCGATGCCGTTCTGGCGCGGGCGCGACTGGAGGGACGGGAACTGAGTGAGTTGCACGCGGAAGAGATCGCGCGTGCTCTCGGTGATGATCCGTTGCTCATCGCACTCCGTGAGCAGGACACAGAACCGGACACAACGCCGGAGCCCCATCAAATTATTCGGCGGTTTGTCGAAGGGGCTCTTTCTCGCCGCGCGTTCGAGACAAAGGACCACTCAGCCGCGGACTACCGTCGAGTGCTTCGCGCACTGGCGGGAGAAATGCTGGGGAACCGCCAAATCGAACTCAGCTGGAATGAAGTACACGGCTGGCAAGGGCTACAGGGAGAATCTTTACGTCTGCTCAGTCGTCTTGCCCACGCCGGGGAACTGATCCGCTTTACTGGTTCATCCGATGACCAGCGGCTTTCGTTTCGACATGACCGCGTGCGCGATTGGCTTCTTGCCGATGCCGCAGCCGAACTGGACCGCCGAGGCCTTTTGGGGGAAGAGGTGATGGCAGAGCCTTATTATGCGGAGGTGATGGGAACGGTTCTCGTCTGGGGACAGCCCCAATTAGACTTCCTTCAGCGTGTCTCTGCCATGAATCCCCTCGCACTCTTTCACGCCCTTCGCCTGTTGGGCCAAGGCAACGCGCCACAACATGCCGCCATTCTCCAGGCGATCAATGACTGGCTCGACGATCCGCTCACCCATGCTCGCTCCCACCTTCATCTGAGGTGGGAAGCCTTGGGCATGTTGGCTGGAACGGATTCCCCCAGCGTCCCCGCGATAGTTCGTCAGTTTCGCGAGCACACCACAAGCGGTCACCTCGCGCGGCTCCGTAACGGAGATATTTCCGGTGGAATCGCACTCTGTAGCCGCGTGGAGCCGGGTACTGGAGCCCCGTGGCGAGACCTTCAAATCGAACATGCAAAACTCCACCATAGCCGTGAGATCACGAAGGACTTACGCAGCTTCCTCCAGCGCACGGATTTGGACAGCGTCCGCAGGGTCGGAGCGTTGCGGCTGGCCGGTCACATCGCCGACTCGAGTTTGGCACTCGCCATCGAAGCATGCTGGGTCGCCGATCACGAGCGTGGGGATCATCTTGCCGACTATCTTTGGGCTTTCGGACAGTGCTGCGAAAATGATCCAGCGCGATTCCTTGGACCAGTTTGCGATGCGTGGGCCGCGCTTTCCGATCAGCCACGCAAAGAAGGTTTGTTGTCTCCACGTGACGATCTGGCGGCTCACGAACTGCGCTGGGCCTTCCGCAAATGGCCACCACTTGCCGCTCTCGACTACTTGATTCAACGCGGGTCGCAAGACGATCTCAGATGGCCAATCACGTACATGCTCCATGGCGTCGACCATCCAAAGGCCGTCTTTTTCGTGGTCCAGGAACTCGCGAGGATTCGGCGACGCATTGAGGGGACTCATGGGTTTTGGTCGTTTGGTTTTTCGGCGAAGGACGACTGGCGGCGTGCGCAAGAGGACCACGGCCGTCCGATGTCAAGAATGTCTCGCGACCCCCTGCTTGGACTTTGGCGAGACGAGACAAATGACAAACATGTACGCGCTCAAGCCTTCTCATTTTGGGCAGCGACCAAAAATGCGAACGACATCGAGGTGCTTCGCGCGGCGAATCCTTCGGATGAGCTGACCGATAACATCCTCCGAGAACGACTGATCCGAGGAGACCAACAAGCGATCCCAGCGATGCTCGAAAAGCTCGCTACGGATCAATATGGCGACTGGTGGCGGTACGGTCGGCACCTTTGGTCGCCAGAGCTAACCAAGGCACTCGACGAGTTCTTGGTCAGGCGCGGTGCCCAGGCAAAGAGGACCTGGGGTGAATCTTTTGCGGGCGATTGGATTATCCCCGAAATAATCATGCGGCTGCCAACGAGTGAAGCCGAGCGCATTTTACTCAAGCACTGGCCCCATCTCCGTTTCGCACCTCCCTTTGTTCCGAGCGCGCTCTATCTTGCGACGCCACATCTTTTGGCGGCCGTACAAGCCACCATGAACGAATGTCCGGAGCCAGCCCAGCTTCTGAAGCATTTGTGTCACTGTTTTGGGATTCGGATGAGGGGTCGTCCAGGGGTAACCCGAGAAGCCCAGGTGCGCGTACTTGCCCCTTACTTGCACCTCTTATCGTCGATGGACCTCCTGGAACTTTGGAAGGCATGCAACGACCAGGGCTGGTTCGCCGTACGTCGAGAGCTG
>CAMBFS010000038.1 GCA_945865755.1 Klebsiella pneumoniae | reverse complement strand
CCAGTTGGGCGATTTCTTGGTCGATGGCGTTGATTTCAGCCTGTAAGTCTTCTCTGTTCAAAGTCCATAAAGTGTGCGTGTTTAGCGGCTATTTGTCAAGATATTTTGGCGATTTTTCGGGTTGCCTTGGAATTTAAAGTAGATACCATAGTAGTCATGTTGGGAGGCTAGAGGCTTGAGGCTTGAGGCTTGAGACTTGTAGGAAAGAGACCAAACAAACCTAGTCTCAAGTCCCAAGTCCCAAGTCTCAAGTCCCAAGTCTCAAGTCTCCAGTCTCATGCGCCTGCGCCGTTAAGAGATATAAAATGGCCATGCGGACCGCGACCCCGTTCGTGACTTGATTCAGAATCACTGAGTATGGTCCGTCCGCCACCGTGGAGTCGATTTCCACCCCGCGATTCATTGGGCCAGGATGCATGATCAGCACATCCGGTTTAGCGTCAACCAAGGCCGCTGGCGAAACGCCGAAGCGGCGTGAGTATTCTTCCGTGCTCGGGAAAAAATTACGCGCTTGCCGTTCGTGTTGGAGCCGTAACGCCATGACCACATCCGCGCCAGCAAGTCCCTTGCGTAAGTCGGTATATAACTCGACACCCCAGGCGCGAAACTCCAGCGGGAGTAACGTCGGGGGGCCGATGAGGCGGACATTCGCGCCCAGCGTCGTCAACGCCAGCATGTTCGACCGTGCGACTCGACTATGCAGCACGTCGCCAATAATGGCGACGGTCAGCCCCGCGATTGTTCCTTTCCGCTCGCGGATGGTCATCATGTCGAGCAACGCCTGCGTCGGATGCTCATGGGTGCCATCACCCGCATTGATCACCGCGCAATCCACCAGGCGCGCCAAGAAATGCGGCGCACCAGAAGAGGGGTGGCGAATCACAATCGCCGCGGGCCGCATGGCCACAAGATTTTTCGCCGTATCAAGCAAGGTCTCGCCTTTGGTCACACTACTCGCTGACGCCGAGATGTTGATGGTATCGGCTGAAAGCCGTTTGGCCGCGATCTCAAACGAGGTCCGCGTCCGCGTGCTCGCCTCATAGAACAGGTTGATGATCGTCTTGCCCCGCAACGTCGGAACTTTCTTCACCTCGCGTTCGGAGATTTCACGAAAAGATTCCGCCGTGTCGAGCAGGAACACTAGCTCCGCGCGTGACAGTCCTTCGATACCGAGGAAATGGCGTTGGGTAAACATCTCGTGTGTCTTTTATACGGGCGTCTGCTGATCCGCCTTGTCAGGGCGTATCATCATACGCCCCTACTCAATCACCACCGCGTCATCGACATTGTCACGCTCGCGCAGCCGGACGTGGACATGTTCGCCGCGTGCGGTCGGCAGGTTTTTTCCCACATAATCTGGACGAATCGGCAACTCGCGATGCCCACGGTCCACCAGCACGGCGAGCTGAATACTGCGCGGGCGACCAAAATCCATCAGCGCATCCATCGCCGCGCGAATCGTGCGCCCGGTATAAAACACGTCATCCACCAGGATGATCCGCATGCCCTCGACACTGAACGGGATGTGGGTGCCTCGCACCTCCGGGAGCTTGCGCGTGCGGCCCACATCGTCGCGATACAGCGTGATGTCAATTTCCCCGCACGGAATTTTCACCCCCTCGCCTTCCTCAATCCGCGCGGCCAGTCGGCGCGACAGGTCCACTCCACGAGTGCGGATGCCCACCAAGGCCAAGTGATCGGTCCCCTGGTTCTTCTCCAGAATCTCATGGGTCACCCGCGTGAGCGCGCGGCGAATCGCTTCCCCATTGAGCACGATACGAGCGGGTTGTTGTTCCATCAGCGCACAAAAAAACGGCCTCTCCGCTGTTGCGGAAAGGCCGTCGGCATAATGTTCAATTTCGTCGTCAGAGTTTTCTTCACCCTTTCTAACCTCGCGGGGCTAGATTAAAAGGCACGATTGTCTTACCGACCTTCCAGTAGGCTGTCAAGCGAATTCACATCACCGCGCCACGCGACGCACTCAGAACCAAGGTCCTCCCTTGACCGCGCACGCGGAAGCAGCTTTCTTGCAGGAACCACATGCGGAACTCCACGTTCCCGATATACGGAGAAAGGACACCACAATGAAAGACGGACTTCATGTGATCGACAGCGACCTTCATGTCATTGAGACGGGAGACATCTACGAGAAATACCTGGACGACAAGTATCGCGACAAAATGCCGAAGTATCTCGGCTTGAGCCCCACCAAATTTCCGCACTGGGATGTGCAGGGCCAGTTGATCCCGCCGTGGGCACTGTCGGCGGATGTCGTCAAAGCCCAGGAGTTCCTTGATGCCCCACGAGATCACATGTACAAACCGGTGCGCGAGCGGGGGTATGATCCGGCGTCCACACTGAGCGCCATGGACGCGGAAGGCATCGACATCGGTGTCGTCTACCGCACCTTTGCCCACATGGTCGTGTCGATTGACGACCTGCAACCCGCCTACGCGACCGCCTACTGCGCCGCGTTCAACGACTGGTTAGCGGACTACTGCAACACCAACCCCAAGCGCCTCAAAGCCGCCGCGATCCTCCCGTTGCATGACCCCGAACTCGCCGCGGCGGAAGCTCGGCGCGCGGTCGAGAAGAAAGGCCACGTCGGCGTGATCCTCATGCCGATGCCAGTCAAGGATCGCTACTTTCATTCGCCC
Organism: Klebsiella pneumoniae; assembly: GCA_945865755.1. Classification (GTDB taxonomy): domain Bacteria; phylum Desulfobacterota; class Binatia; order Bin18; family Bin18; genus JABFSC01. Next base: position 23,785 of record CAMBFS010000038.1, on the reverse strand, counting down.
GAATGCGACGTGTTGTGGAAAGAGATTTCACGCTTGAATGTGCCGCTCGCCTTTCACGGCACCAGCGGCGGCGCATCAAAGGACTACGTCAGCAACCGTTTCCGTGGCAAACCCAACTTCCGTACCCAGAACCACGCTTCAGCGTTTCCGTTGGAACTCATGCTCGCCATGAGCGCGATGCTGGTCGGTGGTGTGTTGGAACGCTTTCCGACCATGCGCGTCGGTTTTCTCGAAGGCAACTGCGGCTGGCTGCCGTGGTGGCTGCATCGACTTGATGACCAATGGAAGAAGTACGGCGGTGGCGAGCAGATCAAACTGTCGATAATGCCCAGTGAGATTTTCCGTCGCCAGTGTTTCATCGGCACCGATGTGGACGAGGACCTGCTGAAAGTCGTGGTTGATGAACTCGGCGATGACAACATCGTCATGTCCGTCGATTACCCGCATGCCGACGGCCCTTTCCCCAATGGCCTCAAAACGTTTCTCGAACTCCCCGGCGTCAGCAAGGAAGCAAAGCGGAAAATCATGTGGGGCAACTGCTTGAAGCTGTACGGCTTCACCGAGAGCCAGTTGTTGGCGGCGTAACAACATGAATGACAGCGGTTTTCAGTTGCGTGCGATCTCCCCTGAAAGCGCAGCCGGTTCGCTTGTCCACGCCACCGGACAAGATTGGCCAGTGCCTACAGCGGACGCAGTGCCAAACGCCACCACCGCCCGGCGATCAATCGCCAGGCTACGCAACGCGCCGGATAAATCCGGCTTTTTCCGCGGCGATTTGCACTTGGCTGAAGAAGTGGCCTTCAGGTTCCCTCTCCCGGATGGGAGAGGGTTAGGGTGAGGGGGACCGACGATAGTCTCTTCACTCGTATAAGAACCACTGCAATCTTTCCTTTATTTTCCCGCTCTCCCCCAATTTGAGGTTCTGATGATGACACCACAAATCACTCGCGACAGCTGGCCAGTTGTCTTGCGCACCTGCCCAGCATTCGACATGAGCGACGACCAATTTTTCGCGTTCTGCCAGCAGAACCGCAACTGGCGGATTGAACGCACGGCGGAAGGAGAGTTAATCATCATGCCACCAGTCGGATGGGACACGGGAGACCAGAACGCTTCCATTACCGCTTTCCTGAAAATCTGGTCGATCCAAGATAAGAGTGGCATCGCGGTTGACTCCTCCACCGGGTTTATCCTACCCAACCGCGCAACCCGTTCTCCAGATGCCGCCTGGGTCAGAAAGTCCCGCCTCCGCGCCTTCACACCGGCGCAGAGGAAGAAATTTCTCCCCTTATGCCCGGACTTTGTTATTGAACTGCGGTCGCCGTCCGACACCTTGAAAACCCTGCAAGCCAAAATGCAGGAGTATCTCGACAATGGGGCGCAGCTCGGCTGGTTGATCGATCCATCAGAGCGTCACGTGTATATCTATCGTCCAGGAGTCGCGATGGAGTACCTCGACAACCCGACCACCATCTCCGGCGACCCAGAGTTGCCGGGGTTCGTGCTTGATCTTACGCCGATTTGGGAAGCTGGTTTGTAAAGCTGCTTGAGGAATTTCCACCGTGCCGCGCGACTTACATTGAGGTCAACAAATTTTATCCACCTAAAAGGAGGTCCACCGTATGCGTCGTATTGTTATTGCGAGTGCTCTCGTTATCACTCTTGGTCTTCCGCTGTCCGGGCGAGCGGCGATGTATGAGATTGACTCGGCTCACACCAGCGCCCAGTTCGCGATTCGCCATCTGATGGTTTCCACCGTGCGCGGCGATTTCAGAAAGGTCACCGGGACAGTGAATCTTGATGAGACCGATGTCACCAAATCAACACTCGAGACGACGATTGATGTCGCCTCCGTCAACACGGGCATTGCCAAGCGCGACGAACATCTGCGCAGCTCCGACTTTTTTGATGTCGCTAAACATCCCACCATGACCTTCAAGTCCAAGAAAGTGGAGAAAGCCGGAGAAGGAAAACTCAAAGTGACTGGCGATTTCACGATGTATGGCACGACCAAGGAAGTCGTGCTCGACTTTGAGGGCAACCTGACTCCAATCAAAGACCCGATGGGTAAAACCCGCATCGGCGGGATGGCCACCACCAAAATTAACCGCAAGGATTTTGGCCTAGCCTGGAACAGGGCCCTAGAAACTGGTGGCGTGGTGGTGGGTGAGGAAGTGACCATCACGATCGACACCGAGTTGACACAGAAATAAGGCGATTTCCGGAAAAGACTATCCCATGTAGCCCGGATGGAGCGGAGCGGAATCCGGGGTGTCCCGCGCGGAACCTGGATTCCGCTCCGCTTCATCCAGGCTACCTAGAAACGGTATATTCATTTCGAGAAATCACCTAAGGAAGCAATCACTCAAGCCCCCTCACCCAGCCGAGCATTTGTAGAGACGCCCCGCTGGGGCGTCTCTTTCTTCCGATGGCCTGAAGTTGAGCGGGCTCCGAAAGTTCCCGCTCCTGGCTAGGAGCAGGCGAGGATGAGGGGACTCCTCCTGGAGCACCTACCATGTCCCGATTCGAGGCAATACTCACGTTCTGGTTCGGAGACCCACGCGACGACAACGCCTATTACGACGCGTGGCGCTCTCGCTGGTTCACCGCCACGCCACCGTTCGATCAAGAGATTCGTGACCACTTCACCGCCGATTATCAACAAGCCACGACACAACAACTGGAGCACTGGCGGATGGCACCTCGGTCGGGCCTCGCGTTGGTACTCCTGCTCGACCAGTTCCCCCGCAACATGTTTCGCTCGACACCACGGGCGTTCGCGACGGATACGATGGCGCGCGAGGTCGCCACTCACCTCATTCACACTGGCGTTGATCGACAATTGCTCCCGGTCGAACGCGCGTTTGTCTATATGCCGTTCATGCACAGTGAAGCGCTCGCCGATCAGCACTCCTCCGTCAATCTTTTCCAACAGCTTGCCCAAGAGCGGGAGTACCTCGGCTTCGTCACCTTCGCCATCAAGCACCGTGAAGTCATTGAACGTTTCGGACGTTTTCCGCACCGCAATGCCATCCTCGGTCGCCCTTCAACTCCAGAAGAAGCGGAATTCCTCACCCAACCGGGCTCGTCATTTTAACTCGCGCGGCAAGGAACTCAGTCTCTACTCCGAACGTCGTCAAGACTCCGAATCCCGCCCCGCCCTAGCCTCCACACTGCTCCCCCATCCCTTTGGTCGCCCTAACCACCCATGCCGGTGGAAAAACGCTAATTGCGCCACGGCCACCAGCCCCATCAACAACATCGCCAATGGATATCCCCAGTACCAGTTCAGCTCCGGCATATTCCACGGTGACTGCTCTGGGCTGAAGTTCATGCCGTAGATGCCCGCGATGAACGTTAAGGGAATGAAAATCGTCGAGATCACCGTCAGCACCCGCATGATCTCATTGGTGCGGTTACTGACACTCGACAGATAAATATCGGTGAGGTCCGCGCCCAGTTCACGGTATGTCTCAATCAAGTCGATAATCTGCGTCACATGATCGTAACAGTCACGCAGATAGAGGCGCGTTTCCGTCGAAATCCGTGGAGTCTCCTCGCGGAGCAACATGCTCAACATCTCTCGTTGCGGCCAGACGGCGCGGCGCAGCGTGAGCAGATTCCGTTTGATCGCATGGATGCGAGCGGTGCTATCCACCGCCGGCTTGGTCGCGATTTCATCTTCCATCTCCTCAAGCCGTTCCCCATAGTATTCGAGAATCGGGAAATAGGCGTCCACCACCGCGTCGAGCAACGCGTATGCGAGATAGTCGAGCCCCGCGTCACGAATCCGTCCACCCTTTTTGCGAATGCGCTCACGGATATTGTCGAGACAATCGCCAGGCGCGCCATCTTGCAGGGTCAGGACGAAATTCTTCCCCAAAAACAGGCTCAACTGCTCAGTCCCCAAGCGCTCGCCAAGTTGCACCATGCGCGCCACGATAAAGAGATGATCGTCGTACTGCTCGACTTTTGGCCGTTGATGGGTATGCAGCACATCTTCAAGAGCAAGCCGATGCAAACCAAACAGTTCGCCAAGCTGGCCAATCAGCCCCGCATCGCCAACCCCCTCGACATTGATCCACACCACTGGCCACTTGCCCAAGAACTCGCGTATCTGCTGCGGGTCGGTCACCTGCTGTTCAACAAACTCTTGGGGACCATACGCCAGCACGGTCATCACCGGGCGTGGGGCCTCGGGATCATTCACGAGCGTCCCAGGCGGGGCCCCGGGCGGGGTGCGCCGACGAAAGACGTTGGACTTCCACTTTTTGCGTTTCGGCGGAGTCGTGACGGCGGATTCATTCATGCTGGTTCCTTTTCACTTTCGATATGCGTGCAGCCTACGGCAAGACGCCTCATCTCATGGGGCACCGGCGGCATTAGGTGATTTCTCGAGATGAATATCCCGTTTCTGGGAGTCGGGTAGGCTGGTAATGAGCGCAGCGAATTCCAGCCTGGAGGCGGTGCTGACCACGCTGGGATTCCCGTTGGTTACCCCAGCCTACCATCTATTGAACGCGAACCAGCCGTGGAGCCCCTCTCATTCAGGCAGCTTCCGTGAGCGGCAGTTCACTGGGATGACACTTCAAATAGATGAGCACTTCGGCATTCAGCTTCTCAATCTCGGAGAGATAGCTATTCGCATAGAGGCGATACTCCTCTGGGGTTTTGGCCTGTGCACGGATGTTGCCCACGATGCGGTAAAAGAACGTCACGCGCTCTTGAGTCCCCTGGAATTCCTTATCGTTGGCAATCACGGTTTCACCTCCGGAAGTACTTCGACGATCCCATGCCAGCTTTGGTCCCGTTTGCGCTGCCAATGCGAGAGGAACTCGTCCACCGTTTCTCCCATGACAAACCCGGGACGTATCACAAAGAGGCTGGCTCCCAAGACCTGTTGGGCACGCAGATGATCAAACACGGGAAAGCTGTTTGGCTCATAATCTTGCTCGGTGAAATCGTCCGCCATCACAAGAATGATGTCAACATCGTTAGGCTCGGGCTTGGCGGTAACATAACTGCCGAAGATGACAAACCGCAGTAATTTCCCTGTCCGCTGCGCCAAATCATACACGTGGACCAATCTGATCGTGACGAGTTCTCGTTGTGCGGTTCCATGACCAAAGCGGTCCACGATTTCCGCCAGCGTCGCCGAGTGAACGCCGATGGGGAGATCGCCACGGGTGTCAAATACGGGCAGAGGCATTGGGGCTCATTATCGAGCCGTAAAGAAAAACTCAAGGACCTGCGGTGCTGACCACGCTGGGATTCCCGTTGGTCATCCCAGCCTACCATCTTCAGGTTCCCTCTCTCCCGGATGGGAGAGAGTTAGGGTGAGGGGGACCTCTTCGCTCGTATGAGAACCGCGGTATGCGTGCAGTTACGGTAAGACACCCCAAGAATGGGGGTTCGGAAGCCGGATTTATCCGGCGCGTTACGTAGCGTGGGCATTGATGCCCGCGCGGAGCCGCGCAATGCACACCTGCCCCCGAATCGACCGCCCCCTTGCCGCCACCAGGGCTCCGCCCTGGACCCACAGAAAACCAGAAAAGAGAATCCAGCAGCGTCAACTACTGGGCGCAGCGAAAACCGACAAGCTCGTAGCGGTTGCCAGGCACGGGCCTAGCGCGGTAGGACGCGCGGGCGCGCCGCGGTAGATCGGCCCACGAACCCCCGCGCACCACGCGAGCCTCCTTTTTCTCGTCATACCAATCCGCCGTCCATTCCCCCACATTTCCCATCACGTCCAGAGCTTGAGCAGGAGACGCGCCCGCCGGAAAGGACCCGACTGGGGCTGTCCCATAAAACCCGTCGTCATAGCCTTCGACAATTTCCCATGTGGGTTGACTCTTCTTCGCCGTCTCATCGGCAATGTTCGCCACCTTCCCGGCCTTGCTATACTCGACATTCCCCCACGGATACTTGCGTCCATCCGTCCCGCGCGCCGCCTTCTCCCACTCCGCTTCGCTCGGCAAGCGCTTGTCCTCCCATGCACAGAACGCCTGTGCCTGAGACCAATCCACGCAGTTCATCGGATGCTGTTCTCGCCCCGCTTTTCCCCAATTACAGGCCCACGCAAATTCCGGCTGCTCCTTCTCAAAGTAATATGGCATCGTCAGCCCTTGATCAGAGCACTTCCCAGCTTCGACACATTTGGCGAACTGCGCCACCGTCACCTCCGTCTTATCAATCGAAAATACTGGCAGATTAACCGTCCGCCCCGGCTTCTCCTCACTATCGCATTCTGTATCCACCTTCTCATTGCAGCCCATGAAGAAGTCGCCGGCGACAACCGACACCATACCCAGAGGAAGAACTCTCGTGCTTGTCCCTGTAGGCTTCGTGACAGTTGATGGCACTCCATTATCTTCACCAAGCAAACTGGCATTGAGTCCCAAATCTCTCAGCAGGTTCACCACCTCCGATATCTTCAGCGCAACCGTACGATCTGGTGGCATTTTCTTTTTCACCATGCCGATGAGGCGGCCATTGTTATCGAACACAGGCCCGCCTGAGTTACCACGTTCGATACTGATGTTCGTGAAACGAAAGAACCGCGAGTCCTCATCCCGTTTTCTTTGCAGTTTGTTCACCAGAGCGGAAACCTCCCAATCATTGTCGAGGGGATGACCAATCACCAAGACCTCCGCACCCAAATCGAGCGTCTCGACATTACCAAGCGCAAGTGGAAGAAGATCGGGCAGACGAGCCTTTTCCGAAGGTACCTCAACGGTGATAACCGCAAGGTCTAAGGGTTCATTATAATATTTCTCGTAGCGGCTCCCTGGTACTGACTTGAGTTTGCCACGGAAGAGGACTTGAATGTCTGTCGCATCCGCGACCACGTGGAGGGCCGTCACAATCACCACGCCATCACCGTCAACCCCCACCACAATTCCCGCGCCGGTTTCCTTACCAGTAGTGATCTTCACGACCCCCTTCATCAGGGTCTCATAGTCAACGGCGCACACCGGCGAACACAACAACCAGGAAACACTTCCGAGTACCACACCTAACCGCCACTGACACTTGCGCCACATGCCGGCCATCCTTTACTCCCCTCCTCTCAACACCTTGAGTCGTTCGAGAATGACGACGAGCGTCGTGCCAATGAGAATAACGGCATTGAGATACAACAGCCAGGTCTGTTGTTGGTGATAGAACCAATTGAGCCAGGACGGAAGATGGTTCCGTCCCGCTTCAGTCGCACCCGTGCGCAGTGCGCTCACTTCGCCACTGAAAGAAAGCTGGATGCCATTGTTCAGGGATAACGAGCGCACCCGGAAAGGGGGTACCGGCTTGAGCACGACGAAGTCCCTTGGACCTATCGTCACGTCTTGTTGAATATCTTTGATCGTAATTTTTCCGTCTCCGATGATTGTCGATTCCTGTATTGTCCCGTGGAGTCGGGTAAAGTCGAGTCCCTCGGCACGGGGAATACTCACTCCACTCAGCGAGGTCTGCTCGGCCAGTTCCAACCCCAGGGTGGCACCGTCGGGGAGACCCTGAAAATCGACCACCTGCGCCTGGTCGCTCACAAAGCGCCATTCCGCGCTGCCCTCTTCGCGCCCGGCACTGTGAGTCACCCGGCACTGACCGCAAGAAAATTGTAGAATCGCGGGGACGCCGACTCGACCGGCAACGGCGTGATCATCGAAGCGGAGCCTGAGCAGACGCGGCTCGTCCTCAAGCCACAGCAGGGTCAGCCGAGAGGTGGGCGAAATATGCAGATCATGCAGGGTGGCATTCCGGAGTGTGACACTCGTCGTCGTGGAATCAGCGGGCACGAGGACTGCGGATTCCACTGGTCCGATGCTTCGCCACGTCAGCGGGTCGCCGCTGTGCGGGTCGCGCGTCTCCACCGTTTCGAGTCTGCCATTACCAAGACGCACTTTGTCCATGCCATGAAGCGTGAACGCCGTTGTCGTCACGCCGCTGAAAACATCGGGAGGAACCGCCCCGACCACGAATGAGACCTGACTGACCGTCAGGTTGCCCTCGATAGTGACGCTTTTTCCTATCAGCGCCACGGGAGCAAGCAGCAAGGCGGTTACCACAAACGGCAGAATCAACAGCACGCGTGCCTGCCGGAGTTGCTTGCGCTGAGCGTGCGGACCGCGCGGGGGTGTCTTCTTAGGCAAGCGCATCACTTGAGCGGCTGATGGTAAAATTCATATTCCGTAACGGGACCACCGTCTTTGTTCTTATGGATTCCGACAACCTTGAGGCGCATCGGACCTTCGGGGAGATCGGCAACGTCTACCTTGAGAGCAAACGGGACACCCGCGAGCTTTTCCCCAAACAGTGCCTTCTCCCGTGGTTTCGCCCCAATACCACTTGGGGAAAGCAGGTAATCCACTCTTTTGAGAGTCGCACCGGGCCGCAGATAGAGGGTGTAGGAAATGACAGCACCAAGCGCGCTGTCAGAGGAAAAAATAGCCGGAGCGAACCGGTTGCGAGTAGCCTCACCCAGTTGAACGGTCACCCCAAGATTCGTGAGAGAGATCGCCTCCTTGTGCAAGACCTCTTTTGTTGGCCATGGGGAAAATTCGTTCCACGTCCGAGGTTTCCAACTCGTTTGCTTCGCCTCCATCCAGTATTGCTTCTGCTCTTCGAGTTCTCGGGCAGCCACAAAGGCCGGTGGGGCATCAGCGGGAAGAAAAAAGCGAATTTTCAAGGTGACATCGGGAGGAGCACCCGGAGGGAAGTTGGAGGAACCTTCGACAAAGGATAAGAGTTCCAGCCGGGGATTGTTGACCGGCATACCAATTCTTCCTTCATAGCGATTACCGAGATCGTTGCGCTTCTTCCATTGCTCGTCCGCCTGTGCGAATGCCAAGGCCACGGAAGCGAGAAGCCCGGCAATACTCAATAAGAACACGCTTCGGAGTTGTATGCTTCTGTTCATCCCTCAGCTCCCTCAATACCTTTTCACTCCTATCACTATCAGTCCGCCCTTAGCAAGGAAAACTCCCCTAAGAGCGAAGCAAGAGATATATGTTGACCCGACGACAACCCACCGCCGAAAACATCCGTCAATTCATCCGCCATCAGGCCAATCGCGATTTTTCTTACCCGTTCGTCGGCGCCACGCAAGGCACGCCACCCGCTGGCTACGACGTGGACCACAACCGCATCCAACTTGGCACCGGACGAGACACCTTCGCGCATGCCAAGGCCGCGCTTCGTCGGTGGGAAATGTTCAATCTGGGCTGGGTGCGGGTGCAGTGGCCAGAGACGCCAACAACAGTGAACTCGACCGTTGCCGTCATCGCTCACGTGTGGGGGCTGTGGATGACCAACGCTTGTCGGATTGTTTACGTCCAAGAAGAGACGGGGCCAGTGGAAACGTTTGGCTTCGCCTACGGGACGCTACCCACGCATGTCGAACGTGGCGAAGAGCGCTTCCTGGTCCAGTGGGACCATCAAGATGATTCAGTGTGGTATGACCTGCTCGCCATCTCTCAACCGCGTCATCTTCTCGCGCGGGTGGGGTATCCGTATGTGCGGCATCTGCAGCGATGTTTCGCGCGGGACTCGTTGCGGGCCATGCACCGGGCGGTTGTGAGTGGCCTTCAACACTAGTCCGTGCGCCGGCTAAGTGTCCGCCCCAGCGCTTTCAGGGCTTCCCCTCGCCATAGCGCGACGGTCTCGCTCAACTCCACTAATGCCTCTAATTCGTCCCGCTCCGAGTCCGAGAGTTGCCCTTCGGTATTACGATCCATGAGCGCTTGGAGCGTGGCGTTGAGCTTAGGAGAGAAGCGAAACTCGGCCACCGACGTGACCAATGCGACCGGCGTGGCAATCGTATCCATGAGGGTTCCTCTCTTTGCTCTCGTATGCGAGAGGCCGTTGTCTGTTGAGGAGCAGTTGAGCAAACGCACTAGGAAATAACTGACCGAGCATAGAACACTGCTGGACAAGCCAGCAGTGGCACCCACTAAATCGAACCACACGACCTTGGCACAGTGCCGAAAAATCCCCCCCGCGCTTCGCGCGGCCCCCTTTACCAAAGGGGGCTGTTTTATTCCCCCCTTTGACAAAGGGGGGCTAGGGGGGAGTTCTCACTCTTGGTTATGAAGTGTGCCAATGTTCTGTGGTCTGATTTAGCCAAATCGGTCAGTTATTTCTTGACGAGTCCTAAGCGTAAGCGGCCTTCATCATCACATCCGCCATCACACCGTACACCAGGGTCCACGCCTCTTTCACTTGCGGAGTAAAATGCTCACCCAATCCTTGGGCGAGCGTGGTCAGCAACGCCGTGCCGACCGTCTGGTAATGTTCCGCTTTCACCCCATACCCAACATGTCGTTTCCCAAGGCTCTGCAACACCGGCACCACGGTTTCGAGATTGTCCAGCTTTTGCACCGCCGTGCCGATCATTTCCATCAATCGTTTGCCTTGCTCCTCCATATCCCCGTGAAAAAGGGCTTTCAGACTTGGGTCGAGCGCGAACAGATTGCTGTAGAACAGCGCGGCGGCTTGCGATGCGATCGGGGTCACTTTTGCCCAACTGTGTTGCACTAATTGGACGGCTTCAGAATTCATGCGTGCTGCCCTCCCTTTTTGAGGATTCGTCAACTTCAATGCGGTAACTCACTCGTCGCTTTTCCCTTCACAGTGAATGGAATGTTCTGATCGGCCAATGCCTCTAGAGCCGCCTCGGGAATGAGGTGCACTCCAGAGCGGAGGACACGGCCAGAAAAGCGTCCGAGCAGAAAAGCAAGCGCCTGCTTTTCCGTTTTGCGGTCAGGGAACTGAATAGTTACCATCTCTTGGATACCTCCGTGCGAACACCACGTTTTCTCTCTACGAACTTCTCCGCTCACATCCCGACAATAGCAAGAACCCCAGTCCGAGGAACAGGTTCGCTTTCGCGAAGAAGGTGTAGCGCTTGTGCAGTTGGTCAAATTCATCGCGCGCGGCGCGCGTGGACTCCTCGAACTGATCGAAGTTCTTGATTTCGACGGTCCGCAAATGCTCAATGCGGTTCATCATGCTCACGCCATAATACAGGAACGACGCGGTCATCAGTCCCACAATGACAGACTTGGCGATGCGTAACGGCGTGCGGTAGTCTTTCTGGAGGAGGAACACCACCGCCGCACCCACCATCATTCCAGCGGCCACTGTTTCCATCAGGTTGATGCGATGAAGCACCAGCGCGGTAATCTGTCCCGCTTGTGTCACACTGGGGAGATTGCGAAACACCGGCGCGGCGACGGCAAAGCCAAACGTCGCCAACGCGCCCACCCATACGCCAGCGCCCAGGGTCTCAAGAAAGAAACAAAAACTGTTCAAGAGATATTTTCCCATATCAACGTCCCTCGCGACGCTTCACTCCCGCGACCCCGGCGTCACCTTGACCGTCACCGGCTGCCCGTCCCGCATCACCCGCAACTCCACCTCGGTCCCACTCTTCAGCCCATCCAGCGCATACGTGTAATCATAAATGTTCTCCACCTTCTGGCCCGCCAACTCGACAATCACATCGCCAGTCTGAACCCCCGCTTGTTCAGCCGGCCCACCCTTCGCCACGCCGGTGAGTTTCACACCGGACACTTCACTTTGGGTGTAGTCCGGGATCGTGCCCAGATACGCACGCAGATTGACACGCCCCACCGTGGTCGGGGGCCGCGTCATCGCCACATAATCAGGCGTCTCCGTGCGCGTCGCCAGGGACCGGGTCAGCGCCGCCATCAGCCGCGTGATCTTCGCCGCTCCCGCGAAGTTGATCTTTTCGACGGTATCGCGGGGCGTGTGATAGTCCGCGTGCGCCCCAGTAAAAGCGTTCAGCGACGGCACCTGCTTGAGATAGAACGAGGTCGAGTCCGTCGGCAGATAGCTGTCGGGTTGCAGCGACACACTCAATCCCAACGCCGCCGCGAACCGTTCAATCTCTCCAGGCCAGATCGAACTCGACCCCACCCCTTGCAGACTCACACTCTTGTCGAACCGTCCGATCATATCCATGTTGAGATACGCAGTGAGCGCCGGAGACAGCGTGGTCGATTCCCGTGACCCGTCACCCGGTGGCGGGCCACCAGGTCCCCCGGCACCGAAGGTCCGCGCGAAATGGCTGGAGCCCAACAACCCAACCTCTTCCCCGGACCACGCGGCGAACAGCACATCGCGTTGGAGAGACAATTGCCCCTTTCCTTTCGCTTCCGTGAGCGCCTGGGCGATTTCGAGCATGCCAGCGACACCGGAGGCATTATCATCCGCCCCAAAATGCACCTGCCCCTTTTCCTCTTCACGGGCGAGCGACCCCGCCCCTACCCCGCGTCCCAAATGATCGACATGCGCCCCCACCAGCACCTCCCCTTGCCCCGGCGTGTCGGCACTCAGCCGTGCCACGACGTTGCGGCCCGTGCGTTTTTCCTGGGTGATGTCGATGGTCACTTCAAGCGTAAAATCGGCAATGGCGAATCCCGGCACCGGCGTACCAGAATCTAGCGCGGACTGGAGGTCGGTGAGCGTCTTGCCGGTGGGCTGCAACAATTGCTCTGCCACGGCATCGGTCACCGTCATCACGCCAATGCTGCTCACCGCCAGAGAGGAGTCGAACGAGAGTGGCACCAGTTGCTCTTTCACCCGCGCGCGCGGACCACTGACGACGATGAGGCCCCGCGCGCCTCTGTCGCGCGCGACCATCGCCTTGTACCGCAGGCTCCCATACCGATTGAGGTGTTGCCGCTGTTGCGGAGTCACGTCTTCGGGCAGATAGCGGAACACCATCACCCATTTGTCCTTGACCTCAAGACCAGCGTAGGCGTTGTACTCCGCGTGCCCCTCCGCCGCCGGAACGACGATCCCATACCCGGCAAAGACAATCTCCGATTCCTCGATCTCGCCCGTTTGCGAAAATGTCAGCGGTCGCCAGTCCGTATTGACGGTGAACTTGCGCGCTTCGATCCCCGTATGCAGCGTGAGCCGATTGTCCTCGCCGAGCGACACCCCAGCGGTGAACGGAAAGGATTGAAAGAAGCTGCCATTGTCGCCCGCCGGGGCCAGCCCCAGCCACTGGAACACCGACGCGACATACTCCGTCGCCTGCTGCTCCCCAGGGGTGCCGGTTAAGCGCCCGTCCATTTTCTCCGTCGCCAGCGTGGTGATATGGGTCCGCAATCCGCGTTCACTAATCGAGAGCAGGCCCGTGCCTTCCACACTGGGGGTACTCGGTGTGCCCTCACCTTCTTCAGGAGAAACCACTGGGAGAGCGGGAAGCCCCAGCTTCTGACGTGCCGCGGCATCATTCCAGTCGGCGAAAAAGAGTTGCGATTGTTTCCCCCTCCCGCGCGCGCTGGTCCATGCCAGCCGCTTGCCATCGGGAGCAAACACCGGCAGCCCATCGAACCCCTCGGCAAAAGTCACCCGCGCCGGGGCGGCGGCACCGGTAGCACCGGCGGCACCGGTCGCACCGGCGGCACCGGCAGCACCGGCGGCACCCACCATATATAACTCAAAATTCCGCATGCCCTCGCGATTGGTGGCGAAGATCAGATAGTCGCCCGACGGATGGAAATAAGGCCCCCAGGACATCGCGCCCATCTGGGTCAGTTGGCGGACATCGGAGCCATCGACATTCATGGTGAAAATTTCCGCCGTCGCGCCGTCCTCGGAGAAGTGCCGCCAGCAGATTTTCCGTCCATCCGCGCTAAAGAACGGACCGCCATCGTACCCGGGACTGATCGTCATACGGCGGACTTGAGTCCCATCGGCTTTCATCAGATAGAGTTCAACTTGCGAGGAAGGATCACGCGCGAACAGTTCTTGTTCTTCTGGCGACAGAGGTTGCGAGTAGGCATGCTGATTCGAGGCAAAAACAACGAGTGACCCATCAGGCGACCACGCGGCTTCGGCATCGTAGCCACGGGTCTTGGTCAGATTCTTCGCCTGTCCGCTCGCGAGGTCGGTCTCGAAGAGGTCATACTGTTCGTCGAAATCCCACGAATACCGGCGCGCTTCGCCCCCGGTCCGTTTCTCATACTCGGCGCGCTGTTGTTCGCGTGCCTGGGGGTCAAGATGGGTGGAGGCGAACAACACCTTCTTCTTACTCGGATGAATCCACGGGCACGTGGCCTTGCCAGTCCCAGGCGACACCCGGCGCACCTCGCCGTTTCTGAGGTCCATGAGGTAAATCTGGAAAAAGGGGTTATCGGGTTCGCGTTCGCTTTGGAACACAAAGAGTGAACCGTCCTGGCTGAAGTACCCTTCCCCCGCGCGCTGGCCGACAAACGTGACCTGGCGAACGTTCGTCAGCAGTTTCGCTTCGTCTTCGGACACCACGGTGACAGGATGGCCATGTGGAGGATGGTGCGCATCCACCGGGGGCGGAGCCGGGGGAGCGGGCTTCGCGACCGTAGGTTGTGGGGCTGCTTCTGTTTCCGTGGGCGTCGGTTCAGCTTCGCTTGAGGGTGCTGGTGCCGCGGCATCCTCCTCTGGGACGGCTAAGTCTTCTTCCTCCACCGTTGGCGACTGGGCATGCACAGGAAGACACCAACTGTCGAGGAGATACCAACAGAAGAACGCTCCAAGGGAGATTCCCAGCAAACGAGTTAGGAATTGCCACGAACACCCACGAGTATATTTTTTCACCGCTTGCGCTGTCATTCGCATCGTCACATCCTCATCCATCTTGCTTCCCTGCTTCACTCGCCTCCACGGGCGGCGTTGCTGCCCCCGCACCCGGAGTCCTTGGAGCCGTAACCGGACGCACGCGGGGTTCTATTTTGCGCCATAGCCCGTTGGTACTAAAGCACTCCCACCCCCACCGCAACCACCGGATCAAGGCAAAGGCCAGCCACAGTGCCCAGGCCAGCATCGCCAGGCGATACACAAACAACGGCAGCGAGAACATCCAGCCGTGCGGTAACTCCGGCCCAGTCCGGTCTTGATACCAGCGCAACAGAGAGCTGTACGATCCGTTGCCCGCGACTCGCATGTCGGGGCTGCCCATGAGTCCAGATTGCACGGCGAAAAAGAGGGACGAGAGCGCGAACACCGTCACGAACACCAGGCCGAGCTGCGTGAGATTGAAGACCCCGGACCGGGTGTCGGCATTGAATCGCTTGCGCCAGGCGAGCGCGAACAACCACAACACGACCACCAATGCCAACTCCACTGATACCGGACTCAATCCGATGCCCAAGAGAATCCAGTGGTGCGTCCGCAACGGCGTGATCGAAGTGCCGCCCAGTACGATGGCACCCAAAACAATAATGGAGAACACCGACCAGAACAGGACCGCCGGACCCACTGGTGGCCCACCACAGAACAACACCCAACGGTCTTGCGGGACGGTCAGCAAGATTTGCGCATTCACACTCGGCACACCGAGGTTAACGGCGGGGGTCACAAACCGAGCGGTAATATCCACGGTCTGTTGCCAGCGCAGCTCGGCGCTTTGCAACCCTGGCGTCAGTGGGAGCGTCACCGTTCTCCCATCCTGACGAATCGCGCGTGACTGGCCGTTGATCGTCACCGACTGCAAGCTCGCATTGTCGGGTAATGTCACCGCATGTTGCCCGCCACGGCTGCTGCGCAGCTCCAGCCGCAGGGCCGCATCTATTGTCCGCAACCCAGGTGTCACTTCCAACACGCTGCCATCAATCGTCAGCGTTTGCCCCGACAGTCCTTCAGGGCGCGAGATTTGCAAGGCCACCGTTTCTCCCGGCCAGGGGTGCCACTCCGGGAACCAGTAGCCGGACGATTGGTCACTATGATGGACCACCGGAATCCCGCTGGGTTGCACGCGCCAGATCGGACTCACATCCAGTCGCCAAATTTCGCTCCAGGCGGTGGTTTGTGGCGCGCTCAGATTCAGTTTCTCGGAGGTGGCCAGCACTGATGCCCACGTCACCTCCGTATCGTTCGGGGCCATGTTGACCAAAACTTTGCGATTCTCGACACGCACCCCAGCAGTGGTCACCGACTCTCCGTCGAGAAGCGGCACTTCAACGACGGCGGCCGTGCCGCGTGGAGAGACACGGAGCACACGGGTATCCACACTCCACGTCAGGCCGAGATGCACAGTACGTTCAACACGCACGAAGGGGGGTAAGGTCCCCGGCTCAAGCGTCGCGGCTTCCGCCTGTTCGGTGTCGCCGCGAATGCGCCGCAGTTGGATTTGCTCGTCCGCCACGCCATCCTCATGCACCCCTTCCACTTCCCATCCCTCGGCCTGCACCTGCACGGTATAGGGTTTCAGAGGCAGCGCGAGCTCCACCGCTTCACGTTTGGGCAATGGTCCTTCCAGCAGCAGTTGATGTTGCCCGATCGGCAGGTCAATCACCACCTGCCCAGCTTCCGTGCGCTGCAATCCTTCGGCCGGTTTGCCATCAAGCAGCACGGTGCGCGGCAGCCAGTGACGCGCTAATCCAGGAAGAGGAACCACTACACGAGCGGCGGCATGAATCTCCTGTCGTATCCGCAAGGTGTCCCCCGCGACTTCCAACCGTAGGCGTGGGCTCGTCGCGCAGTTGGGGAGGCATTCCGGTGCATCCTTGCGCAGGAGGCGCTCACGCAGCTCGGTCAGCATCTCCGGCGTGGGAAAAGAGGTTTGCGCGAGACTCCACCCAGGAATCAACAAGAGCAGGAGCAAGAGTCCGGCTGTCGCCCCCGTGGCGCCAGGCCAGAAATTCACATCAAGCTTTCCATCGCGTGTGCGAATCTCCAACACGCAAAAGAGAAGGACGGCCAAGAGCAGTATCCGCGCGAATGCCAACAGGCGATTCACGTTGGGAGACAGTAACGTGAAATGCACTTCCTGCGTCCGGTTGACGGACCCGGTCCAGGTCAACTCCAACGTGTTCCATCGCCAACGCGGGAGACCAGGTCCAGTCTGCACCGCCGCACTGGGGTCGTACTGTTCGAGTTTGCGCTTGCTGTAGGGCTTCGAAGAAAAAACATCATTCAACATGCCGCCACGCCTACCCAGAATGCCGGACTCATCCACACTCGCAGCCTGAGATTTGTCCACGTCCGCTTCGTTTTGTCGCACCTCGTCGGCTTTTTTTTCTTCCGGCACCAGTCGCTCATCCGCCGCCATTTGCCGTCGCACCATCGCGTCTTGCGCTTCCGATACGGGTGCGGGTGCGGCGGGTGGTGGCGGCACGGCGTCTTGCATCACTTGCCACGGACGCTCGAGTTGTGGATAGAGTCCCAGACGCGCCTGTTGCAGCACGAACGAAGCGGAAATCAGCAACAGGCTCAGCAGCACCACGACGCGATACGCGGAGGCCACGCGACGCGGCCAGCCTTCGGGAAGAACACGTTGGAGGGAGACCGCGGCCAGCACCTGCAACCAAATCCACCACGGCGCACCGGACTCTTGCGCGATGAGGGTCAAGGCTGCCAACGCCACCACACCCCACACCCGCCCCCAGAGTTTGGACACCGCCACCGCCATGAGAAAGACCGTGAACAAATCCCACAGCGTCCACCGCGCCACCCAGGTGCCGGGCATGTAGTCCACACCCGACGCATGTAACACCCGCCAGCCGGGCGGCAGATGGAGTTGTCCGCTCACCTGCTTGAAATCCTGCTCCCACCCCACGGCGGACACCGAATGGACCGACCCATCCAAGCGGCTATCCGCCACCAGCGACACATTGCCACGCCGGAGTTCGACCCCAGCCCGTCCGGACTGGTCGCTCTTGGTGATGAATTGCTCCTGGCCATCGATGGCGACGCGCCCGAGCACACCAGGCGGGCTCAGGTCCAACCGCCAGCCACGGGTCATCACTCCACCCACCTGATCCTGAATCGTGTAGCCCCGGCCATCGAAATCGAGCCACCATTCGCGCGCCAAGGTCAGTTGATCCGGGTCGGGCTCCGGGTCACCGCGTTTTTTCTCGACCAACTTGAGGGACTCTCCCGCTTGCAGCCGATAGGTCGGAAAGGCCCGCCAATCGTCAGGTAAGGTCGTCTGTTGGGGGTCGATGGCGGGCACCCCTTCGATCTCCACCTGGCGCAAGTGTGGCCGCGCCTCGAAGACCCAAATCTCTTCTTGCGGCCACGACTCGCCACTTACCGCGGGCAAGGGAACAGCACTGACCTGGGTGCCGGTATGTCGCGCGATGAGGATAAGTGTCCATGTTCCAGCCCGCACCTGCACGCGGAGCTGACCGTCGGGTTCGAGCCGCGCGGGGAGCGGACTGTTCAGCGACATGGGAATGTACTCGCTGGTGATGGCTGGTCCCAGTAGCACTTCCCGCTGTTTGCCCGCGACCTGGAGGTCCACGCGAATGGTGACCATCACGGGAATCTCGTCGGTCAGGCGGCGATAGACCTTGAGGTCCAAGCGGTCCTCGACCTGTTCTTGTTCCACCACTCCTTGTTGGAGCCACACCTTGCCGCTGTCATCCAGTTGCGGGAAGTCGATCACACGATTCTCAAGGGTCAGAGCGACCAACCCCACTTTTTGGGGTACTTGCAGCGCCTGCGGCAGGGAATCCCACGCGAAGGTGCCCGTGACCGTATAACTGCCCGGTTTGACCCACAGGCTAGGAACTCCCTCGCGATCAGTGACCAAGGCGGGCTGACCATTCATCTGGACATCTTGCGGCCAATGTTCCGCGTCCCCGGGAGCGGCGATCCACTCTTCACCCACAACCAGCCATTGTTGCGAGAACGACCCGCCACGGGCATCCAGCTTGAGTTCGAGACGCGAGGGCCACAGACACCGTTTCTGCTCAGTATCGTTATAGAGGAATGGACACTCATAGTCCTTGTGATCCTGGAGCACCCATTTCACCCACGGACGCAACGGCTCCGGGACATCCTCCGGCGCCAAGGGCGCGGCATGAGCGGGTACGGCACTCAGCAAGAAACAGAAAAACAATAGGACCTGGTTGTTCATCCTCAGCCCCCTATACACAAGCGTGAGACTCTCGGCCTAAACATGGGTATAGAACAGCTTGGGTGCGGGGGCTACTGTCCCGTGCTGGTTTGCGGCGGGGCGTGCTGGAGCAGGGATGTTAAAATACTCGGAAGAACGCTACACTTTTTTCCGCGCCGGAAATCCACGCACGCGAGAAGCGCATCAGAGAGGGAAAACATGGAATCGCCTTTCATAAGAGAAAGCGCGTGAGGCTTATGACACCATCACACCTTGATACACTCCTCGACCGGTATACGACGTTCCTGCGCGTCGAAAAGAACGTGTCGGCGCATACGTTGCGCAATTACTTGAGCGACTTGATGCAGTTTTTCGCGTTCATCGAACAGTCACACGCGCGGGCCGAGACACAGCCCATTGTCGTCAGTCAGATCGACCACCATCGTATTCATGCCTATCTCTCCATGCTCCATCGGCGGAATAAAAAAAGTTCGATTGGCCGTAAGCTCGCCTCGATCAAAAGTTTCTTTCGCTTCCTCTTGCGGGAAGGAGAGCTGGAGCGCGACCCAACGGCCCTCATTAGCACCCCCAAAAAAGATCAGCCGCTCCCTACCCATCTCCCGGTGGACGATATGTTTCGGCTGCTCGAAACCCCGGCCAATGATGTTCCGAGTGGCGTGCGCGACCGGGCGATTCTCGAAGTGCTGTACTCGTGCGGGATACGGGTCAGCGAACTCGTTGGTCTCAATTGGGAGCATATCGACGCCAATCTGGAAGTCATTCGTGTCCTCGGCAAGGGCAACAACGAACGGATCGTGCCGATTGGAAGCAAAGCGCTGGAGGCGCTCGCGCGCTATCGTCAAAGCCTGCCTGAGTTGATCGCCCCGAAACGACGCCAGGCCGTCATCGCCAACGGCATGGGACCCACCGCACCCGTGTTCCTCAATAGTCGCGGCGGGCGGCTCACGACTCGCAGCGTGGCGCGATTAGTGGGAGGGCATGCCAGGGATTGCGGCATCGCGGTCCAGACGAGTCCACATGCGTTACGCCACACCTTCGCCACGCATCTGCTCGACGCCGGCGCGGACCTGCGCGCCATCCAAGAATTGCTGGGCCACTCGAGCCTTTCAACCACACAGAAGTACACGCACATCAATCTCGACCACCTCATGCGGGTGTACGACAAGGCGCATCCGAAAGCGTAGGAACCGCGGTTCCTAGTTGTCAGTTTTCAGTTCTCAGTTATAACAGGAGCACGACGGAGGGCGGTTGCGGAGGCAACGGCCCTCCGCCCGTTAGACACTGGAGAAACACGCATGGGTGAACTAGTAATGCATGGCACGACGATTCTGTCGCTTCGGCATAAGGGGAACGTCGTGATGGCCGGCGATGGGCAAGTGAGTATTGGCAACGCGGTCGTCAAACACACCGCCCGGAAAATTCGCCGCCTGGCGCAAGGACGGGTGCTGGCGGGATTCGCCGGGAGCACGGCGGACGCGCTCACGCTCTGTGAGAAGTTCGAGAAGAAGTTGGAAGAATACAACAACAACCTGCGCCGCGCCGCCGTGGAACTGGCCAGAGACTGGCGGGCCGACCGCATCCTGCGGCGCTTGGAAGCCATGATGGCGGTGGCCGACCGCGAATCGTCCTTATTGATCTCCGGGATCGGCGATGTGCTGGAGCCGGATGATGGCATCGTCGCGATTGGGTCGGGCGGCAATTTCGCCCTCGCCGCCGCGCGCGTCCTCGTCAAGCATACCGACCTCGACGCCAAAGCCATCGCACTGGAGGCCATGCACACCGCCGCCTCCATTTGTGTGTTTACCAATGACCAAATCGTCATTGAGGAGTTATGACATGGCGAAAGCAAAACACTACGAACTGCAACTCACCGAAGAAGCACGTCAGCACGTCATGACCCCACGGGAAATCGTCTCGGAACTGGACCGGTACATCATTGGCCAACATAAGGCCAAACGGGCCGTGGCCATCGCGTTGCGTAACCGCTGGCGGCGGCAGCAGGTCCCGGCGGACTTACGTGATGAAATCGTGCCGAAAAACATCCTGATGATCGGCCCCACCGGCGTCGGGAAAACCGAAATCGCGCGACGGTTGGCGCGCTTGGCGCAAGCGCCGTTCATCAAGGTCGAAGCCTCGAAATTCACCGAGGTCGGCTACGTCGGACGCGACGTGGAATCAATGGTGCGCGATCTCGCCGAACTGGCGGTGAGCATGGTCAAGCAAGAAGCCAAGGATCGCGTCGAGGCCAAAGCGCGCGGACAAGCGGAGGAGCGACTCCTTGATTTGCTGCTCCCTCAGCCTTCTTCCACACGGCCAGGGTTTGGCGGTGAAGCCGAGCCCCCAACCAATCTCGGCACTCGCGACAAAATGCGCAAAATGCTCCACGAAGGGAAGCTCGACGACCGAGAAGTGGAGATTGAAGTCACCAAGACCTCCACGCCGTTCGTCGAAGTCATGGCCCCACAAGGCATGGAAGAATTGGAAGGACATCTCAAGGAGATGTTTTCCAGCATGGTGCCAAAAAAGACCAAGCAGCAACGGATGAAAGTCCCGGATGCGCTCGAGGTGCTTACGCAAGAAGAGGCGGACAAACTGGTGGACGCGGAAGCCACGGTGCATGAGGCGATTCACCGCCTGGAACAGAGTGGCATCATCTTCATTGATGAAATCGACAAAATCGCCAGCCGCGACGGCGCGCATGGCCCCGATGTCTCGCGCCAAGGCGTGCAGCGCGATCTGCTGCCGCTGGTCGAAGGCAGCACGGTCCACACCAAGTACGGCATGGTCCGCACCGATCACGTGCTGTTCATCGCGTCCGGCGCTTTCCATATCAGCAAGCCGTCGGACCTCATCCCCGAATTTCAAGGGCGCTTTCCCATTCGCGTCGAGTTGTCACCGCTGACGCGCGAGGACTTCATCCGCATCCTCACCGAGCCGAAGAACGCCTTGCTGGCGCAGTACACCGCGCTGATGGCCACTGAGAATGTCACGCTCGAATTTCAAGCGAGTGCCGCGGAAGAGATCGCGCGCATCGCGGCCACCGTCAACGAACGCACGGAAAATATCGGCGCGCGGCGGCTGCATACCGTCGTCGAGCGTCTCCTGGAGGAGCTGTCATTTGATGGGCCGGAACTCAACGGGCAACGGATCGTGATTGATGCCGCTTACGTCAAGGATAAGCTCGATGCGATTGTGAAGGATGAGGATTTGTCGCGGTATATTTTGTAGGGTTGGGCGTGGGAGGGGCGAATAATTATTCGCCCCTACTCTTAAGGTGATTTCCACAAAAATTTATCCCATGTAGCCCGGATGGAGCGAAGCGGAATCCGGGGTTCCTGCGCGGAACTTGGATTCCACTCCGCTTCATCCAGACTACCCTGAAACGGGATATTCATTGCGAGAAATCACCTAAAGTCCCCTCTCCCGGCTGGGCGAGGGGGAGGGGGATCAAGTAATTTTTCCTTATGACCTGCCTAGAGTCGAAGGAGTTCTTCCGGCGTTCCGACGCGAATGGCGGCTCCTTTTCCTAACTCGTCGAGCACCCGCTTCGCGTCCGTTTTGTTTTTCTCACCAGCAACCACAATCGTGTCAAAGCGCCCCGCATTGGCGATGGCTTTGACTTTGGCGGCTATGCCGTCCACTTCTTTCAGTTCCCCCGTAGGTTGCACTTCGGCGGTCACGATCAACGCCTCATCGGGCACGGTATTGCGCAGCGCATGATAGAAGCCCAATGCGGCAGCCCCACCCGCGGATGGACCGTTCGCTTGTCGCGCGAACGCCTGATTCTCCAGCAACTGCCAGCGACCGTCGTAGAGGGTTGTGCCGGGCTGGTGCTGCCGCGGCGGAAGAAGTCGAGCGGCATCCCACGCATTGCTCATGGACGCGCGAAAATCATCATCACTCGCCGTTTCAAATACCGTCGCTGGGTGGGAAGCCAGATGTCCGGCTCCCCGTTCGAAGACTTCCAAGACCAATGTCCGTAGGCTCCCGCCCGCCTCGCCTGTCGGGTCCCAGCCAACGACGGGAACCCGCACTGAACGCCGAGGTGGCTCAAGGAACGAACGCACCGTGATCCACGCCCAATCCTCACGACTCTTGAGAAAGGACGGAAACCCGCCTACGGCCAAGACTGCGGAGTCGAGCTCCGTTACCGGATGCTCGTGCAGCGCTACAGCGCGCTCCGCGCACCACACAAGCGCACGAACCGTATTCCACTTCGTCTCAAAGCGCGCATCGTGCAGGGTCTCCCGTGCTTCCTCCAATTCCTCGGCTAACTGAGCAGCACGCCCAAGACTCCGTCTTTTCGCTGCTTGGGAAAGGGTTGTAAACAAGGTGTCGCCGCTTGTGAGCTTTTCCCAGAAGTCCGGGGCTTTGGTCCATTGCACTGCCCGCCGGGTCCGCCAGCGGGGGATTTCCAGGAGCGTGTGAAGGTCGTGGTCCATCATTGTGTGGCAATCTCCCTCTTCTCAAAATTGGCAATATCGCTACGGTGTCGATCCTTGCTTAGACAACCGTCGCGAAGAGCTTGGTTCCTTCAGGCAGATTTTTCCGCTCCGCGAAGGGAATCCTCACCTCAGCTCCGATCTGATGGGCATTGATTGCTCCCACAGATAGGCCCTCCTCTACGCCCGTCGTCGCTGAGTCAATTTCAACATGCGCGTTATCGCCCACAAAAGAAACGCAACACCAGCAGCCCCACCGTCACCATTACCGCAGTTTGCACTTGTCTGAAGAGACGGCCTTCAGGTTCCCTCTCCCGGATGGGCAATGGCATTATAGCAATTTTCAAGTGTCCACGACCTCATATCCGCAGTGCGCGAACCAGCCGCGAATGTCGCTCACAGTGACTGTGGCAAAGGCATCCACCAACGCTTGCAGTAAGTCGTCGGGCGTGCGGGGTTTGAGCGCCCGGAGGCGCGT
>CAMBFS010000037.1 GCA_945865755.1 Klebsiella pneumoniae | reverse complement strand
GCCTCGCGCCGCCGTGGCGGCTGGGATTTGAGTGTGGTCAGCGCGATCGTCGCCTTGCTGCGCATCGATAAAAGCTTGTTTGCTCATCTCTCGCCAGCGATTTCCCTTGATTTGGAGGCCAGTTTAGCAAATGTGTCCTGACTTCAGGGTCCATCCGCTGAGGTTAGTGTCGAATCCGCAATTGGTGACGAGATTGCCCCCGACATTGCACGGCCACGCCGACGAGGCTGACAACAACACACCAAAAACGCCAATTAGTAAGGTCCGCATATTCCTTCTCTCCCTGCTCGCTCTGTCAGTATTGCCTTGGACGGCCCTGAGTCTCTAACAGCTTGTGCACAGTGCGGCTAGAGGGCGATGGCGCTGTTCGCCAAGAAGACCACACCCCAGGGGTGCGCGGCTATCCTGGGCTCCGGGTGGGGTGATTTCAGTTGACGACAGCCGCGCGTTCGGGGCACGCCTCCGTTTGGCGGTGCATGGGCACGGTGAGACATCGTGCATTTGTCGCTGACAGAGGTCCGCCCGGTGCCGTTCAATGATTTGGAACAATTCCGCAACGTGAGGCTTTCCCCGCGCGCGAGGGAAGAGGTAAAGTAGAACCATGATTTCCAAAGAAACTATCAAATCCGAGATTGAAAAAGTCCCGACCGAGCGGCTTGAGGAACTGTATGAGATTGTTCGGTCTTTCACTGTTCCTGAGGCGCGTACAGTGCACGGATCATTTATGAGCCGACTGCGTAAAATTCAGATTGACGGGCCGGAAGACTTTGCGACCAACCTGGATTTGTATCTCACTGGAGAAAAACCCATTGACTGAAACCTTTGTTGACACCTCTTTTGTGATTGCGGTGGTGAATCGTCGCGATCAGCATCACGCGGAAGCGGTGGGGCTAGCGGATCTGTACGATGGTGAGCCGCTGGTGACCACTGAGGCGGTTCTGCTTGAAATCGGCAATGCGTTGGCCCAGCGATACCGTGCGGAGGCGGTGGCAACGATTGAGGATTTCCTCGAATCGGCGGAAGTGACGGTCGTGCGTATAGATATGGGCCTGTTTGAACGCGGATTTGAGTTGTACAAAACCCATCTGGACAAAACCTGGGGGTTCATCGATTGCCTATCGTTTGTGGTGATGAAAGAGCGAGGGATTGTCGATGCGCTGACGACAGACGATGATTTCAGGCAGGCAGGGTTCAACGCACTTTTCCAGCAACGGGGGACAGCCTAACGCCCCGCCTGCAGGCCGACCGCAGCCTGAGAGCGGTTCCTGCTGAACATGAAAAGACACATTGACGAAAATGGCATGGGCCTCAAGGCAACAGCAGCTCGTCACAGGAACCCGCCTTTCAAGAGGGCTATAGACTGATCAATGTCATCTGCCGCGTTGCTCCGCTGTCGCGCGTCCCGAAGGGGTGCTCCGCCGAGGGGGTGAGGCATATTGTCATAACTTGCTTTCTGCCCACGACGGTGCTTTCGTGGGCCCGATCACCAGACCGCCAATCTTTCCACTGTCAGGAGGTTGTGATGAAAAGAGCACTCCTCGTTGTTGTTTGGCTGGCGAGCATCTTCTGGGGCGAGGTCCAGACGAGTCACGCGCAAGGGGGAATGAGCCTGGGTGCGGACCTCGGAGGGTTAGGCAGCATCAATATGGGGGGGCTAATGGGGGGTGGGTCGGCCATGCCCGGCGCGCTGGTCGTGAAACTGCGTGGGGAAGTGCAATGTCGGAACTGCACGCTGGAAGAACTGGGCGTGGACCAGGAGCCTGGGGACCTCTACCAACTCACCCACGACAAAACCCATATCGTCATCAAAGTCACCCAGGCGAGCCCCAGTACCGCGTGGGAGCTGGTGGAGACTCATAAGTTTTTTCTGACGCCAGGCGAGTTTCCCCAGAAGTTGGAACAACTCTTGAGCGAAAGTCAGGTGGGCAAGGAGCTACGGCTCATTGGCGGCATCGCTCCCAGCAATGGCTATTTCACGCCGCTGTCAGTGACGGTAAGATAGCGAACAAAGAAAAAAATGCTGGGCGACATCACTCAATTCACACCGCTCACAAAAGGAAAACAACGAGGAAGAAGGGTTCTCCGTGCGGTTCGAGTAAGGGTGGCGGGCCACGAATTGACAACGCCACACGGTTGAGTGATTCTGCCTGGCATTATTCATTCCCGCACGGAGAATCGTATGTCAGAGAACCAACCTGAGAGGACCGTGGAGGCGCTGCTAGAGCGCGCTCGTGGCATCGCGCAACTGGCGGCAGCGCGTACACAGGCCATCGACCAACAACGACACCTGCCCGATGACTTGATGGGGGCGATTAAAGAGTCAAACTTGTTCCGTGTCATGCAACCCGCTCATTGGGGTGGCTATGAGATGGACCTGGGCACATTCGTGCGCGTGGCGACGGAGATCGCCAAGGGCGATACTTCCACCGGCTGGGTGTACTGCATTCTCGGCATCCATCATTTCTGGATTGGCTACGTGGAGCCGGAATTACAGCGGGAGATTTGGGGGCGGGATTCTCACGTGTTGATGGCCGACTCGTTCGCGCCCGTGGGCAAGACGCGCCCGGTTGCGGGTGGCTACCGGCTCAGTGGGCGCTGGAGCTTCTTGAGTGGCCTGTGGTGCAGTGATTGGGTCGCGGTGGGGGCGCTGATCACGCCTGAGCACGGCGACCGGCCCGAATGGGCGATGTGTTTTCTGCCCAAGGGCGAGTATCGCGTGGACGATCAATGGCACGTCGTCGGCATGCAGGGGACGGACAGCAACACCATTGTGGTGGAAGACGCGTTCGTGCCACACCATCGGGTCTACTGGCTTGAGCGCGCGCAACGCACGGGCGTGTCCCCTGGCCACGCCCTGAATACCAATCCGTTGTATCGCTTGCCGTTTATCGCGACGCTGGGGATCGCGCTGGTGCCAGCGGCGGTGGGGTCGGCGCGCGCGGCGCTGACGCATTTTCAACAGTGGATCGAGAAACGTGTGCCCATCTATTCAACGAGCGGGACCTCGCAGCAAGGCATGGCCAGCGCGCAGATCGCCTTGGCCGAAGCCTATACGACGATGGATGCCGTGGAAGGGCTGATGTGGCGGTGCGCCGATGAAATCATGGCGTTGCCGCCTGACCGGCTGATTCCAACCGAGCAAGAACGGATGCGCTACTACGCCTGGCGCAGCTACATGGTGCGGCAGTCCATTCGCGTGGTGGATCGTCTGTTTGAGTTGAGCGGCGGGCACGCGCTGTATCTGCATCATCCACTGCAACGGATTTGGCGCGACATCCATGCCACTGGCCAGCATCTCGCCTTGCATTATGAGTTCGCGATGGAAGGATATGGACGGAGTTTGGTGGGATTACCCAGCGGGATGATGATGTAGCGCGTATCGCCGCTGGGAGCGTACTGGGCTTCGCTCTCTGGCTCGGATACGGAAGAGCGCCGTGGCTACGCCTCTTCTTCCGCCAAGTCGATCTCGCGTTCAGGATGGATGCCAATCCAAAAAAAAGCGCCGCAGAAGGCGAGCGCCGCCGCGACATACCATGCGCTATTCCAGCCGTAGTGTTGCGCCAGATAGGGCGTCAACGATGGCGACAGCGTACCCGCGAGATTCCCGCCCATGTTCATCAGCCCGGACACCGCGCCAGCATAGGGTTTCGCCAAGTCAATCGTCGTAGCCCAATACGCCGCCACGCTCAAGAATAACGCGCCCTCGCCCAGCGAGAGAAAGATCACCGACAGATAGGCGTCGGAAGTCGCCGCGCCAAAGGCGATACAGCCCGAGGCCATCAGCGGACACACGAACCCAAGGCCACAGCGCCCAATGCGTTTGCCATAGCGCCGGCTCAGCGCATCCGACAGCCAGCCACCAATCGGGGCCACCGCCGCGCTAATGAAAAACGGAGCCGTGCTGAACCAGCCTCCGCTCACCAACGAAAAACCCCGCACATCGACCAGATAGAGGTAGAACCAGGAAAAATAGATGTAGCCAATGTATCCCAGCGTGGCATACGACGCCGTCAGGCACCACAAGTCGGAGCGTCGCAGCAGGACACGCCACGGCGTGCCTCGTGGTGCTCCGTGCGGCGTGGGCGCGGCTCCCGCACCGGACGTGATGAGCGCGAGTTCCGCGTCGTTGACCCAGGTATGTTCTTCAGGCCGATTGGTGATGAACCAGTAGCACAGGAACGCCACCGCGATGCCGACCGCGCCGGCGATGTAGAAAGCCGCGCGCCAGCCATAGTTCACCATGATCCACACAATCAGCGGCGGAGTCAGCGCGGCCCCCAAGGCGCTGCCACTCGTGGTGATGCCCAGGGCCAAGCCATGTTCGCCGGGGGCCATCCAGTTGGCGACCACCCGATTGTAGTTGGGCGGCCCGGCGGCTTCGCCCACGCCGATCAAGGCGCGAACAACCATGAATGAGCCCACCACACCAAGGGATGAAGCGAGCAACCAATCGCCCGCGAGCGCGGTCACCGCGGTGAACGCCGACCACCAAAAGATCGCTCCGGCCAGGACGAGGCGTGGGCCGAAGCGGTCGCCGAGCGTGCCACCAGGAATTTGCAACACCGCATAGCCGAAGACGAAGGCGCTGAAAATCCAGCCCATCTGCACATCGGTCAACCCGTATTCGGGCATGATGTACTTGGCGGCGATGGAAATGTTGACGCGGTCGATGAACATCAACACGCCGATACAAAAGATCAGCGCGACGATTTGCCAACGGGTATGCGTGGGCGCGATTTGCATAATGGTCTCGATGGTTGGAGGGTTGGAGAACCGGCGCACGCCGCGCGTGCGCTTTTTCCGCCCCTCTTGTACCACTGTCAGGTGCGCGACGTAAAGCGGAAAAAAAGATTTGCCGAACGCATTGTTCACGCGGTTTTCACTCGGACTTCATCTTCACTTCGCGGTCAGGGGTGAGCCTGTGATGACTACGCGCAAAGGAGATGTATATGAACCGTCCATTACTGTACAAAAGCCTCACCATTCTCGCCCTGATGACGTTGTTGCTCATGCCGCTGTCGATGATCAAAGGTTTGGTCCATGAGCGACAGATTCGCCGCGATACGGTGGTCACCGAGATCGCGCAAACCTCCACCGGCGAGCAGACGGTGACCGGTCCCTTCCTCGTGGTTCCCTATAAGGAAACGATCTCCGAGGAAAAAACGTTCACCGTCAATGGCGTTGTCCAGACGGTGACTAAGGACCGGGTCGCGCAACACTACAAATATCTGCTGCCGGAGGAGCTGACCATTGATGGCGAGGTGCGGACCGAGGAGCGCTCCCGCGGCATTTTTACCGTTCCCGTCTATACAGCGCGGCTGCGGCTGCGGAGCACCTTCGCGTTGGCCGCGCATCTGGACATCGCGGAAAACCCGCAAAAGATCACCTGG
Organism: Klebsiella pneumoniae; assembly: GCA_945865755.1. Classification (GTDB taxonomy): domain Bacteria; phylum Desulfobacterota; class Binatia; order Bin18; family Bin18; genus JABFSC01. The sequence continues at coordinate 21,780 of CAMBFS010000037.1, read as the reverse complement.
GGCCAGGCGTCCGTCGTCCTCGGCGTCAGCGATATTCGCGGCATTCAGCGGACGGTGACCCTGAAGCTGGATGAGACGCCACTGACCTTCGCGCCAGGAACGAGTGTCGAAGGGGTCCCCCAGGGGATCCACGCGCCGCTGAAAACTCTTCAGGATTTCACCGCGCCACGACAACTGACCTTCGACATCCAGATGGACCTGCAAGGCATGAAGCGGCTTGGCGTGCTGCCGGTGGGGCGGGATACGCACCTGAAGCTGGCTTCCGCCTGGCCGCATCCGAGCTTCGAGGGCCGGTTTCTGCCGGTGGCGCGAGAGATCACCGACGCGGGATTCACCGCGAACTGGGAAACCTCATTTCTCGCCAGCAACATGGCACAGCATTTCGCCGACTGCCTGGAGCGGAAGAATTGCGTGGAGTTCAACGGCAATCTGCTGACCACGGCGTTCATTCAGCCGGTGGATATTTACTTGCAAGGAGAACGCTCGCTGAAATACGCCATCCTGTTCGTCGGCTTGACCTTTCTCGCGTTCTTCCTGTTCGAGATTCTCAAGTCGCTCCAGATTCACCCGATTCAGTACGGGCTCGTCGGCGCGGCGCTGGCGCTGTTTTACCTGCTGCTGCTCTCGCTGTCCGAACATATCGCGTTCCCGTTGGCGTACGTGAGTGCCAGCGTCGTGTGCGTCGGGATGCTCGGCTTCTATGTCAGTTTCGTCTTGGGCAGCGTGCGGCGCGGCCTGGGATGCAGCAGTGCCTTCGCCGGGCTCTACGGGGCGTTGTACATGCTGATCCGTTCGGAAGATCATGCACTGTTGATGGGCACGTTGCTCCTGACCGTGGCGCTCGTGGTGGTCATGGTCATCACCCGCAAGGTGGACTGGTATCAGGTCAGTCGCGACATCCGCGACGCCAGCCTGGGGGAAGCCAGCACGGCGGTGGTGCGGGAGTAACAGGCACCGCCACCGGTCTTCCCGCGCACCCGTTGTTGCATGGGGCGTTCTCCTCTGGCATGAACAGGGCCTGACGCTATCGACACAGGTCCTTTCGAGTCCGCCACCGTGCCACACACAATGCAACAGTAAGGAGGAATGATATGAATCAAGACGATATCGCCCGCGATAAAGCCGCCATCGCTGAATTGATCGCGCGCTACAACTACGCCATTGACCACAATGACTACCAGGGATGGGCGAACACCTTCGCGCCCGACGGCGTGTTTGTGGGGATTATTGGCCGGTTCGCCGCGCATAAGGAACTCGACAAATTCATCGCCAGCGTCAAGAGCCTCACGGCCACGTCACCGAACCTGCGGCATTACGTGACGAATGTTCTCCCCGACATCAATGGGAACGAAGCGCGCTGCACGAGCTTTCTGTTGATGACCTCGACGAAGGCGGGCGTTTCGACGATCGCGCTCGCGGGAGAATACGAAGACCGCTTGGTGAAAATCAACGGGCAGTGGTTGTTTCTTGAACGGGTCGTGCGGCCAGATGGGGTGTAAGGTGGATATGCGACAACATCGCTTGCTCCCCATTCATTCCTTCTGCTTTCCTCTTGCTTCGCGTCGCGGTTTTCGGCTACAAGAGGGCAGTAATCAGTGACGAGGATTTACCGTGCACGACCGACCCCGGTTATATCTGCGACTCGGAGACAAAGTCATCCATCTTCGCTATGGAGAGTGGGGTGAAGGTGCCGTTGTGGAAGAGATGACGTCGGTGTTGGTGGGCGGCACCTGCCTCGTCCGCATCCTCTTCGAGGACGGTCAACAACGCACTTTCAATAACGATCTCGACAGCGATATTTGCTGCTATTATTTCGGTATTCGCCGCCAGGCCCACCCGTTGGTTGGGGAGGAGCGGCAGCGCGCGAAACGCCCGGCCCCACCGCGACGGTTGCCGCAGGACTGAGGAGATCAGTTCGGAGTGCCGACATGTTCGGGATCGTGGGATGCGCTTGACGTACCGGCTCCACGCACCCCACGATCCTCAAGACTGTGGACCTTGGACTTGAGACTCTGGACCTTGGACTTGAGACCTTGGACCTTCCTACGCTTTCCGCAGCGTAGGTTGCGTCGGCAGAATCTCTCCCTTTGGCCCGGTCCGAGGGATAGTTCTGCGAGCAATCGTACTGAGGGTGTCCACATTGACCCAAGGGATTCCCATCGCACACGGTTTGGGCATGCCCTCTTCTTCGACATCCTCGTACTGACCCGTCCCTGGCATCGCGAAGTTAATCATTTTCCGTTTGCCCATTGATGTCATGCTCCTCTGTTGGTGCAAAAATAGAGGGCCTATTGTTTTCACCAATTGGGCCGCGGTCAAGAGCGGTCCCTGCCACGGTGCGCCCTCTAGCCAAAGATACCCTCAGTCGATAGCTTAGGCCCTCATATTTGAGCCATCTTACACAGCGTCACCATCGCGGTCAGGAACAACACACTATGGAACCGGTTGCCGAAAATGTGAAACTCGCCGAGGTTGAACTCGACGTCCTCAAGTTCTGGGATGAAAAAGAGATTTTCGCCAAAACGCTAGCGAAAACCCGCCAACAACCCCCCTTTATTTTCTATGATGGTCCTCCGTTCGCCACTGGATTACCCCACTATGGTCACCTGCTGGCTGGAACAATCAAGGACATTATTCCACGGTTCTGGACCATGCGCGGACGATACGTCGAACGGCGCTTTGGCTGGGATTGCCACGGTCTGCCCGTGGAAATGGAGATCGAACAGGCGCTGGGACTGAGTGGCAAGCGTGATATTGAACGGCTCGGGGTCGCACAGTTTAACGCGGAGTGTCGCAAAATCGTGTTGCGCTATACGACCGAATGGGAAAAAACCGTGCGTCGCATGGGGCGGTGGGTCGATTTTCGCAATGACTACCGCACCATGGACCTCCCGTTCATGGAAAGTGTGTGGTGGGCCTTCAAGCAACTGTGGGACAAGGGGCTCATCTATGAAGGCCACAAGGTGCTGCCGTTTTCGACCAGACTTGGCACTGTGCTGTCCAACTTTGAAGCCAATCTCAATTACAAGGATGTCCAGGACCCGGCTCTCACGATTCGTTTTGCCGCCGAGGGAGAAGAGCAGACGTATTTCACGGCGTGGACCACGACACCGTGGACTCTGCCGAGCAATCTCGCGCTCGCGGTCGGCCCTGAGATCGACTACGTCAAGGTGCGCGATCATAGCGATAACACGCGCTACATCCTGGCCGACTCGCGACTGAAGGTCTATTTCCCCAAAGCCGAAGCCTACACCGTCGAGGCCCGCTACAAAGGGAAAGACTTAGTGGGGCGGAAGTATGCCCCGCTCTTCCCGTATTTCGCGGACAAAAAAGCGACGGGCGCGTTTCGCGTGCTCCCGGCGGACTATGTCACGACTGAGGACGGAACCGGGATCGTCCATATCGCCCCCGCGTTTGGTGAAGAGGACTTTTATGCCTGCCAGAAGGCGGGCATTGAGATGGTCAATCCGGTTGACGATGAAGGTCGCTTTACCGCGCCGGTGAGTGATTTCCTGGGACTCCACGTCAAGGAAGCCGATCCCAAAATCATCGAGAAACTGAAACGCGAGAAAAAACTGATTCATCAAGGGACGATCACGCATAGTTATCCGTTCTGTTGGCGCAGTGACACGCCGTTGATTTATCGCGCGGTCACCACCTGGTTCGTGCGGGTCGAAGCCTTTCGCGATGCGCTGGTGGCCAACAATAAACTCACCGCCTGGGTGCCGGAACATCTGCGTGATGGACGGTTCGGCAACTGGCTCGAAAACGCGCGGGACTGGGCGATCAGCCGCAACCGCTATTGGGGCACGCCGCTCCCCATCTGGAAAAATGACGACAGCAGTGAAATCGTTTGCTTGGAGAGCGTCACTGACCTCGCCCAACGCAGCGGAACACAAGTGACCGACCTGCACCGCGAGTTCGTGGATGATCTCACGTTTCCAGCCGCCAACGGCAACGGCATGATGCGGCGCGTGCCCTACGTGCTGGATTGCTGGTTCGAGAGCGGGTCGATGCCATACGCCCAAGTCCACTATCCGTTTGAACGGAAAGAAGACTTCGCACGCTCATTCCCCGCCGATTTTATCGCCGAAGGACTCGATCAAACCCGGGGCTGGTTCTACACGCTCGCGGTCATGTCCACGGCGCTCTTTGACAAGCCGGCTTTCCATCATGTCGTCGTCAACGGCTTGGTCTTAGCTGAAGATGGCAAGAAGATGAGCAAGCGGCTCAAGAATTACCCGGAGCCGGAAGAGATTCTCGGCGAACATGGCGCGGATGCGCTGCGGTTGTATCTCATCAATTCACCACTGGTGAGAGCCGAGGAGTTGCGCTTCAGCGAGAACGGGGTCCGCGATACGGTCCGCCGTCTGCTCCTCCCCTGGTGGAACGCATACAAATTCTTTGTCACCTACGCGCTGGTCGATCAGTGGCGACCAGCGCAGACTCCGCCAGAGCCGTCTCCCAACATTCTTGATCGGTGGATCGAGTCCCGCCAGCAATCGCTGGTGCAACGGACTTCCCAGGAAATGGAGGCGTATCGCCTCTACAACGTCGTGCCCGCCTTGCTCGATTTCCTCAATGAACTGACCAATTGGTACGTGCGGCTCAACCGTCGGCGGTTCTGGGGAGAGGGGACGGATGCGAACAAGTCGTTCGCCTATCGCGCCCTCTATGACGTGCTCGTGGGCTTCTCCAAGCTGATGGCCCCGTTCACGCCCTTCCTGGCCGATGCGCTTTATCGCAACCTGATGACCCTCCAGGATGGCCACACGACGGAGAGTGTGCATCTTGAGGATTTTCCCACGTATGATGAACGGCTGGTGGATCTTGATCTGGAAGACGCGGTGGCCCGCATGCAGCGGATCGTGCTGTTAGGGCGCAGCCTGCGCAATGAACGCAAGGTCAAGGTGCGGATGCCGTTGTCACAAATCACCATCTTGCATCGACAACAATGGGTACTCGATAAGATTCAACCGTTGGAGGCGTACATTCAAGAAGAACTGAACGTAAAAACCGTCGCGTACAGCACCTCCGAGGAGACCAAAGTTGCCTTGAGCGCCAAACCGAATCCACAGTTGCTCGGTCCTCGCTTCGGCAAAGGCTTTGGCGCGGTCGGTAAGAAGATCGCGGCCATGTCGCACGAGCAGATGCTGACACTCGAAGCCGGAGAGTCGCTGACCCTTGATGGGGACGTATTCCAGCCCAACGACGTGCAGATTCTCCGACAGGCGCGAGATGGTGCCCCCGATGTCCGGTCGGATCGTTTCATCTCCATTGAGTTGTCGTGCGAACTGAATGAGGAACTGATTGCCGAAGGATTGGCGCGGGAAGTTGTCCATCACATTCAGCAATTGCGCAAGGATGCGGGGTATCAGGTGGAAGATCGGATCGCCGTAACCTACGAAACGAACTCGCGGTTAGCCGTCGCCATTGATCGCCATCAGGCCTACATCCAGCAAGAGACGTTGGCGCGGTCCCTACGTCTCGTCGCTCCCGTTGGCGATAAAGTCGAAAGCGTAACAATCGAGGGCATGCCGCTCACCATTGGAGTGCGACGTGAGTAATCTCTCAGGGGTGTGGGCGGCGTGAGCACGAGAACGCAGATTATTCTCGCGGTGGTGTTGGGAATTGTCCTGCTCGACCAGGCCACCAAAATCCTGGTTGCGCAAACGATTCCCCTGTATGAACGCATTCCCGTGGTCCCCTCATTTTTCGATCTGACGCACTTGCGCAATCCTGGCGCGGCGTTCAGCCTGTTTGCCCAAGCGCCGGAATGGTTTCGCCAGCCGTTTTTTTTCGTGGTGCCCGGGATTGCGATCGTCGCGCTCTTGGTCTTTCTCCATCAGGCGAAGGAAGAAGGACTGCTCCTGACCATCGCGGTATCTGGCGTGCTGGCTGGAGCGATTGGCAACCTCATTGACCGTATTGCGTATGGCGAGGTGATCGATTTTCTTCTCGTCTATTGGGGGGAGTATCATTGGCCCGCGTTCAACGTGGCGGACTCATGTATCACTCTTGGTGTGATTGGTCTGCTCTGGACTTCCTTCCGTGCTCCCTCAGCCCCTGCCTCATCGCGCTAACGTCCGTCCTGGTGCTTCTTTATGTTGACGTGGGAAACCGTGCCCAGTAACATACCCAGGTCTCAAATCATTGTTCGCACTCAAAACACGGGAGGTGTTGATATGTCTATGCGATATCGGACAGCGGTGGCGGTAGGAGTGCTGACCTTCACCTTGGCTGTCCAAGGATGCTCTCAACCGCTTGGTACACGTGAAAAGGGAGCCCTGGCCGGAGTCGGCCTTGGTGCGGCTACTGGTGCCATTATTGGTGCCGCGGTTGGCAACCCAGGAGCCGGGGCCGCCATTGGTGGCGCGCTCGGTGGTGTGGGTGGTGGGTTAGTTGGCGACCAGATGCAAGGGCAAGAGGTGCGGCAATCCGAACAACAACGCCAAATCGAGGAACAGAATCGCGAGATTCAACAGCAACGCCGAGAGCTTGAACAATTGAAGCAACAGAAACCGCGGAGATCGGTTGAGGACGAGTATTAAAACGAAGCACCACGGATTCGGTGTTTCTTGACGTAAGAACCGTCACGTTTGTTCTTGCGCGTGTTCGAGAGGAGGAGCCGTCCGGTGACTTCCTCAAATTTCCGACACAGTCTCTCTCTATGTGTAACGCCTACAGGAGAATCACTATGTTTGTGTGCCGTCGTTTCCGTTTCACTGGAATGCTGGTGGGTATGGCCTTGCTCGCCAGTTGTTCACAGCCCCTCAGTCAACGCGAGAAAGGCACTTTGGTCGGCACCGGACTTGGCGCCGCCACAGGGGCGATCATTGGTGCCGCGGTTGGCAATCCGGCGGCGGGAGCCGCTATCGGGGGTGCGCTGGGTGCCGCTGGTGGAGCTTTGGTTGGCAACGAATTGCAGAAGCGTGAAGTCGCGGGTGATGAAGAAGAAAGACTCATTGCCCAACAGCGCCAAGAACTGACACGGAATCGCGAACTGCTAGAGGAACTCAAAAAACAGAATCTGGACGCACGGGAGACCGACCGTGGGGTGGTCGTCAACTTGCCCGATGTCCTGTTCGAGTTTGGCAAAGCGAACCTCGCTGGCGGTTCACGATCGAAGGTCCAGGACATCGCGGAACTGCTGAACGATCAAGCCCGCGGGCGACGGGTGTCGGTCGAGGGGCATACGGATGCTGTGGGCAGTGAGTCCGCGAACCAGATGCTCTCGGAGCGCCGGGCCGATGCCGTGGCTTCAGCTCTTGAAGCGGAAGGCGTGAGCAGTCAGCGGATTACCGCGAAAGGGTACGGGGAACAGTATCCAGTGGCGCCGAATAGAGATCGTGGTGGTGAGGATAATCCCGACGGACGCGCGAAGAATCGCCGAGTCGAAGTGATTATTGAGAATAAGTAGGGTCTTGGAAATGAATGACGGTGGAAGGGAACGTCGCGAACTGCCCCTCCCCGTTATTCCTGTCCCGATTCCTCGTCTTGCTCTTTCGTTTCAGTCGTCGAAGCCGCGGGAGCGAGAGCAGCGGGCGCTTTCTTCTCCGCCGGGTTTTCCCAAAAATCCGCGGACTTTTTGTTGATGCGGTCAAAAACGTGATCGCGCAGGCCGAAAACGGTTTGTCCGCCTTCCGTCATCGCGAACACCTTCTTCGTCTCTCCCTCTGCTTTCTGACCAGTGAGGATGGTGGCGAACTTTTCCCCGTCTTTGTCTGAAACCGCGATCGTGACAACGGGATTATCGAGACCATAGCTACTCAAGTCGGTGGGATTTTCCGCGGCAATCTCGAACCCGCGCAGTTCTCGCAGGTCGGCGACGAACTGACTCAGCGCGGGCTCACGCAAGAGACCTTCCACGGTTTTGTCGATGGTCCATTTATTGTCAGTTCCGCGTGTAAGCGTGAAGGTATCTCCATCCTGGCGTTTGACCTCGACTTTGGTCGCCTGGTCTGGAGCGATCTGGGCCACCGTTTTGTCACGGAAGTCGCTTGCCGTCTTACCTATATCCCGTAAGACCCAATCCCCCACCAAAAAGAGTGGTTTTTCTTGGCCAGCGCGTTTGAGATAGCGAGTTTTTCCGCCTTTGTCGTCGCTCTTTTCGTTGCCAAGCTGGATGGTTTTCTGGGTGTTGTCGGTGCCGACGGTGAGTGTCACTTCCAGTTGAGGTGGCGCCAAGCCGAATTCCTTGGGCTCAAGGAGTGGGTCTTCAAGAAAATCTTGCGCTCGGATAGAGCGGACATTGGAGAGAAACGTGCGCACTTCCGTGTCGTCAGCTTTTGCCGAGATCGGCTTTTCCAGCTTCCAGCCGCCGTCCGCTTTCCGCAAAACGATCTCTTGGTCCGCCGCGCGAATATCGACTTTGCTGACCTCATCATCGGTGAATGTCAGGATCGTACGATCGCGGACATCCTGGACTTCTTTCGTCAGTCCTGAGCGCAGAATCTGCTGGAGCAGCAGGATTTTTTGTTCTCCCTCTTTTTGCGCATAGATTGAGGAGCCCACAGGAGTATCTTTGCCGAGTAATACGAGTGGTAAGGACTTGCCGTCCTTCAGCGTCAGCTTCAGCTTCACTCCTGGTGCGTTCAAGCCATATACCGTGAGGTCTTGGGGGGCCTCGTCCAAAGTTCGTTTGATCTCGGCGTCAATGACGGTGGTAATGAGATTATTGACCGTGGGTTCGTCGGCATCGGCCTCGACCGGCTGGGTGATCCGCCATTTCCCCGCCTCGTTTTTCTTCAAGGTCAGTACTCGGTCTGGATATGTCAGCGCGATTTCGCTGATCGCGTCCTTATCCAACGTGACGAGCTTCTTTTCCTCGGACTCTTTTTGCTCGCGGGGAACCTCAACAAAATAGATGTAGCCTCCCAGGATTAGGAGGACGACAATCATCAGCAACGATTTACGCTGGTTCATAACACGCTAGGCGATGAGGTATTTACGACGCGCGACGCCACCAGACCGCTAATCCGGCGATCAGCAGCAGCTCAGGAAGGACGAGCACCGAGAGATAGAAAATCGCCGTGCCTTGCTCGGCGGTGAATTGCACACGCGAGGCGCGGATGGTGCGCGAACGAATGGACAACAACCCTTCTTCACCGATGAGCCACCCAACGGAATTGAGGAGCAAATCGCGATTGAAGTATTGGCCAATATACTGATTGTTCGCGAACACGGCGTCACCAAAGACAACGAGACGAGATGTGCTCTCCTTCTCTTTCTCCACCCCCATCTCTTTCAGATTGGCGGTCACCGCCACCGCGAGGGAAATCGGCCCTTTGCGGTCGCTTTCATCAAGCCGCGCCGTCTGCCGCTGAAAGATACTTTCCAGATCCGTCTCCGCCCATGCGTTGGGACTCGTCTGGGCGAGACTCACTGGAGTCACTCCGGCTTTTCCATCGGCATGCGGTTCGACGGAACGAGACATGCCGTAGGTGGTGAGCGCGTTGCCGCGGCGGCTGAGTTCTTCAGTAATGGGATGAGCGCCGTAGGTGGTGACGAACGGAGTCAACGTGAAGGTGCGCCCTTTCAGCAACTGCAGTTGTTCGTCCACGATGACATCATTGCCCACTTGGAGGCCCCACTGGCTGAGATAGGTGGCCAACTCAGCCGTGCCACGCGGATTCAGCAGAAAAAGCGCATGCTTGCCCTTTTTGAGATACGCATCAATCGCGGTGATTTCGTGGGCTTGGTAGGCGCGGTCGCCTCCTCCGACAATCAACAAATTCGCGTCATCGGGGACCGCCGCGTCGGCGGAGAGGATGAGCGGCTTGGTCTCGTAGCTCTCATTTTCCAATGCTGTTTTTAGTTGCCCATAGCCACGGGGCGCTTGGAGATCATTGATGTCGGGTTCGCCATGACCACCAAGAAAATAGACGAGCTTCTTGTCCGCCCGAGTAATTTTAATGACCCCATTGGTGATCTCTTCCTCGGAAATTTTGTTGACTACGTTCGTCCGTTCACCATACTGCATGTGCACGGCGGGAATCGCGGTGATCTGAAATTTATCGGCGAGATCGGGCTGCTTGTCTGGATCAATAAGATGAAACGATACGTGCGTCGAAATATCGCGGAACCCGCTCAGAAGTTCCCGCAGCGCGGGATCGGACCCGACTTCGACAAAGGCATTGATCTCCAGCGGCTTGTCGAGTTTCTGGAGCACGCTGCGTGTCTGTGGTGAGATGCTGAACACCCCAGCTTCCGTCAAATCGAACCGATGGTGATTCCGTGTTGATAGATAGTTCACCATCACGAGGATCACGAAAAAAAGGAGTGAGTAGAGAAGTGCTTGCGCGCCTTGTTTGGTGGAGCGTTCGCCCAGAAAAGTACCGAGTGACCCCCGCGCGGACGCCAAATAGGTCGCGACCGCCAGGATGCCGAGGAACAGGTGGAGAATGACGTAAAGAGAAAAAAGTCGGGTGATGAAGTAGGCGACTCCGGCGAAAATCAAAAGGATCGCGCCAACGATACCGTACAATGACCCCAATCCAGACATGGTCTTTACCTCCAGCGCAGGGATTCAACGGAGCGCTGGGTCAGGAACAGCGCCAAGGTAATAAGACTCGCGAAATAGACGAGCGTGCGGGTATCAATGATCCCTCGGACCATCTCCGCGAAATGCTCAGTCACTGAGAGATAGCGCAGGAGCGGACCAAGGACATCACCCGCTGTTTCCGCGGGCCACCCAATCACGTAGAGCAGGAGTGTCGAGACCAATCCACTCACGGCGGCGATGATTTGATTTTCCGTGAAGGACGAAGTCAACAAGCCAACGGCGACAAATGCGGTCGCGAGCAACAGTAAGCCCAGATACCCTGAGGCCATGATGCCCAATTCCGGGTTGCCAAACGCCAGCAGAATCGCCGGGTAGATGAGGGTGAGCCCAATCATAATGGCGATGAAGAAAAACGACGCGAGGAATTTTCCCAGGACAATTTCGCCGGTGCGGACAGGAGAGGTGAGCAACAATTCGTAGGTCCCACCTTTGCGTTCCTCGGCGTACGCGCGCATGGTGATCATCGGCACGAGAATCACGAGGACAATCGCGAGATTGTGCATCAACGGGCCGATCACGTAATCGTTCAGGTTAAAGCGATTGGCCGCCTCTTGTCCCTGCGCTTGCAAGTAGAGGCTCAACAGCAAATTGAACCGAGAGAGTAAGTTAAAGAAAAACCACCCGCCGAGCAGGAGGAAACCGGTGAGGACAACGTAGGCGACGGGAGAGACAAAGTACGAACGTAATTCCTTGCCAACGATGGTGAAGGTGTTTCTCATGCGGTCACCTCGACCGTCTCGTTTTTGGGTGTCCCGTCGTGGGACTCTTCTTGTGAGATCGCCTTGAGGAACACCTCTTCGAGTGTCTGTCCCTGTGTGAGATTGACCAGCAGATCTTCCATCACGACTCGTCCAGCGTGAATGATGACCACTTTCTCGCACACCTGAGCCACTTCAGGCAGGATGTGGGTGGAGAGCACCACGGTATGTTGCCCAGCCAGTTCCCTGATGAGCGCGCGAATCTCAATGATCTGCTGCGGGTCGAGGCCAACGGTGGGCTCATCAAGGATCAACACTTCGGGATTATGGATAATAGCCTGAGCGAGCCCCACGCGCTGACGAAAACCTTTTGAAAGATGCCCGGTGACACGATTCGTGACCTTCGTCAGCCCACAACGTGTGAGGGCACGATCAAGCGCATCCGGGATCGCTGCTTTGGGCATGCCTTTGATCCGGGCCACGAACCGGAGATATGCCGCGACCGTCATATCATTGTATAATGGTGGACTTTCAGGCAGGTACCCGATACGCTTCCGCGCCTCGAACGATTCGTCGAAAATGTCAAAACCGGCGACCTTGACCGTCCCTCCCGTGGCCGGCATGAATCCGGTGATGACGCGCATCGTCGTGGTCTTGCCTGATCCGTTGGGACCAAGAAAACCCAGGATTTGCCCGGAGGCCACGTTAAAGGAAATGTCGGAAACAGCGGTGAGCTCGCCGTAACGTTTGGTGAGATGTTGGACTTCTATCATAACAGAGCAGTGCGAGAGTAGGTGTATTTGGGAGGAAGCGTTTATTCCCGCAGTATTTCCTCCCCCGCAGGACATAATACCGCTCTTGAATGTTGTCAAGCTGGTGGTGGGGAATGGGCGCGCTTTTTGTTAGATTCGGCGGCATGGGGTCGCAAAAATTCATGCGACTGAATATGTTAGAAGTTATGAACGTCTGTTAGCATGTGTACGCGTGGTGGAAGCGAGCGATTGGGAACTTGTCCGGCGTTGTAAAGAAAACGACCGGGACGCTTTTCGTGAACTTGTTGAACGGTATCAACGAAAAGCAGTAGCTATTGCGCTGGGCATGCTCCATGATCGCGAGGATGCACTTGAAGTGGCGCAAGAAGCCTTCGCCAAAGTCTTTACGAGCATTAAACATTTCAAGGAAGAAGCGAGTTTCTACACCTGGCTCTATCGGATTGTTACCAACCTCGCTATTGACCGTCAACGTCAGAAAAACCGCCAGCCCTTACTGGAACGCGAAGACCCCGAAGAGGGAGAAAACGATCGTATCAACTCTTTGTCTGCTGACCCTGGTGACGACCCCTATGAACAGATCAAGGACAAGGAGTTGCGCAACCGCATCCGCGCGGCGGTTGGCGAGTTGACGCCCGCGCATAAAGCGGTCATACTTTTGCGCGAAGTTGAGGGACTGTCCTACGAAGAGATTAGTGACATTTTGCAGTGCTCTCGTGGCACGGTTATGAGTCGATTACATTACGCACGAAAACGCTTGCAGTCTCGTCTCAAGGGCGAGATTTAACAATGGCGCGTATGTCCCACCTGTCATCCCATTCCTCAATCATTTTTCAGGCGGAGTCATCTCTGGCTTCGTCCTCTTCGTATTCTCATTCTCCACTTGTAGGCGCTTATGGCAATGTGTCCGCACGCTGAACGATTAATTCCCTTGCTCCACGACAGTGAGCTGCCGAGCCCTCTGCGGCGCGAAATGCACGCTCACCTCGTAACCTGTCTCCCCTGTACCCGCGCATTGTCCGCGCTTGAACGCGGACAAGAGCTGCTCAGCCAAGTCATTGATGAGGAGATCGAACGAATCGACTTTTCGAACTTTTGGCGGGGCATAGAGGAGAAACTCCAAGAGGCGCGCCCATCCTGGTCGATACGATTTCGTTTATGGGTGGAACGCTGGCACCTCACTCAGCCGCTCTATGCTCCCGCGTGGGCGGTCGCGACCGTCCTGTTGCTAACCGTCGGTGCTCTCCTCCAGCAACAAAGCCCCACCAACATCACGCAGTCCCCAACCTCACCACCTGAAAGTATCGTCATGCAGTCGCCACCCACCGCTCGCCCGTCGCAATCCACCCTCGTTTCCGATCACCCGTCAGGCCGCGATACAGCCGATGATGGGGTCGAGTTCGTCAGCAACCAGGCGCAAATTGAGTCGCTGTCATCGTCCGATACCGTGGCAGTGTGGAATGATCCCGGAAATAATTCGACGGTGATCTGGGTTGGAAGCGACATGGGTGAAGAAGCGCCATGAGTCTGTCGAGGATCGCACCGATCGGATGTGTCGTTGCCCTCCTGTGCACCGTTCCGGCCCTCGCCCAGGAAGTCGAACTGCGGATTGAGACCGTGTTGGCGATGGAGTCTCCGGTCAACGCCCCAGGGTTCATCAGCGGATTCGAGGGCCAATTCAATCCTGATCTGCAAAAACAACTGACGAGCGCGTTTCCTTATGAGTCGTACCAACTCCTCGAACGAGTGAGTCGGCGGGGGCAGTTGGGCAAACGTGAAGATTTCGCGCTTGCTGGTGGTCGGGTCCTCCAGATCGCCCCGCGCAAATACACGAACCATCGCATTGCTCTCCAAATCATGTTGATGGAGGGCAGCGCGCCTTCCCCGTTTGTGAACGCGGCCTTGTCACTGCCGAATAATGGCACGGTCTTCTACGGTGGCCGACGCTATCAAGGCGGCATCTTGATTGTCCGCATCGGCGCGACCGTCAAGGAATAACACCGCGCTTGATCCTCACTTCTCGCGCCCCGTCAGATTCTCTGCCGGTATTGGCCACTATGGAACTGATTCTCTGGCGACATGCGGAAGCGGAAGACAGCAGCCCCGATGCCGCGCGCAAACTGACCGCCAAGGGTGAACAACAAGCGCAAAAGATGGCGACGTGGCTCAACGCGCGAGTCAAGCAACCGATGCGTATGCTCGTGAGTCCAGCGGCGCGGACACAACAGACGGCAACCGCGTTGAGTACGCAGTTTGAGACCAGCGTCGAGGTCGGCACCAGCGCATCGCCTGAACGCATCCTGCGTGCGGCGGGTTGGCCTACCGCCGCAGGCACAGTCATTATCGTTGGTCATCAACCGACACTTGGGCAAGTGGCGGCAACGCTGCTCACTGGTCAAGACAACGACTGGGCAATCGAGAAAGGCGCGGTGTGGTGGTTCTCGACCTCTGTCGAGTGGGGTGACCCCGTCACGGGGCTTCGCGTTATGATAACGCCCAAGGATGTATGATGGCCACACGCGCACTCCGGTAGTGGCGCAAAAGCCGCCCGACATTGCTTTTTTCCTTGTCCGCTGGTATCCGCATCGCCGGGTAGAAAAAGGAGGGAAGCTATGCAGGAACACCGCGCACGTATGATGGGTAAACGGGTCATACAATGGGGCAGTCTTTGGTCCCTCGTTTGTCTTCCGACCATGGGATTTGCGGCGGACGGGTTGAACGCGGGGGATACCGCGTGGGTGCTGATGTCCACGGCGCTCGTGCTCTTTATGATGATCCCCGGCCTTGCCATGTTTTACGCGGGCCTCGTCCGTCGGCGCAACGTGCTCTCGCTCTACATGCAGTGTTTCGCACTGACGGCGATTATCTCCGTCCTGTGGACGATCTACGGCTACAGCTTGGCGTTTGACACGACGGAGATGCACGCTGGAGCTGGTGGACTGCATGCGTTTATTGGTGGGACGAGCAGGCTCTTCCTCAGCGGTGTGTCCCCGGACACGTTGCGGGGCACGATTCCCGAAGCGCTCTTCTTTGTTTTTCAGATGACGTTCGCGATCATCACTCCGGGTTTGATTATCGGCGCATTCGCGGAGCGAATGAAGTTCGCCGCTATTCTCCTGTTCTGCGCGTTGTGGGTGACGTTCGCGTACCTGCCAATCTGTCACATGGTGTGGGGCGGAGCCGGGGCATTTTTCGCGGACATGGGGGTATTCGACTTCGCGGGTGGCATTGTCGTGCATATCACTGCGGGTATCTCCGCTCTGGTTGCCGCCATCATGGTTGGCAAACGGCGCGGCTACCCGGAAACCCCAATGCCACCGCATAATCTGACGATGGCCCTAACGGGCACAGGCATGTTGTGGGTGGGCTGGTTTGGTTTCAATGGTGGCAGCGCGCTCGCCGCGAACGGGCAAGCCAGCATGGCGGTGGTGGTGACACAGATTTCACCGTGTGTCGCGGCTATCACTTGGAGTGCTCTCGAATGGCTCAAGGTGGGCAAGCCTAGCGCCTTGGGACTCGCTACGGGCGCGATTGCTGGGTTAGCCGCGATTACTCCAGCATCCGGCTACGTTGGTCCTGTAGGCGCGATGGTGATTGGATTTGTTTCGAGTGTTCTCGCCTATTTCGCGGTCACGGTGCTCAAACGAAAGTTTGGATACGATGACGCACTGGATGTCGTGGGCGTTCATGGCGTTGGCGGGCTTGTGGGCACCATGCTGGTTGGGATTTTCGCGTCCTCGGCATTTGGCGGCAGTGTGCAAGACTTGGATATTGGCAAGCAACTCAGTGTCCAAGCCTTTGCTGCGGTCACGACCGCCGTCTATTGCGGCGTCGTTTCTTTTGTTCTGCTCAAGATCGTCGATAGCCTCGTTGGGCTGCGCGTCGATGAAGAGGCGGAGTACGCTGGGCTTGATTTGGCGGAACATGGAGAGGTAGGGTACGACCTCTAAAGACAGAGGTCGCTCAATCCCCCTCTCTCACCGGGCAACGGTGGAAAGTGAAGGAAATTTGTGTCGCGGGAGTAGGGGCGCAAAATTTTGCGCCCCTACTCGACAGGGATCGTTCGTTGGTTGCGAGCGATGACGCTTCGGCTTCACCTCATGCCATCGTTCGCGGGACCAAGGCGACGCGCCAAACTTTTATGCCGACGCTTCCTCGGTTGCGAGCTGCCGCTCAAAGGTCGCCAATTCGTCTTCCAGAATGCTGAAATACCGCGCCTGCGGATGATGGAAAACGAGCGCGGAGACCGACGCTTCGGGCTCCATCATAAAACCTTCCGTGAGATTCACGTCGATGGTTTCGGTGACCTGGAGTAGTTGAAAGAGCTTGCTCTGGTCTTCCAACCGGGGGCATGCGGGATAGCCGAAGCTCACTCGCACCCCGCGATACCGGGCCTTGAACCGCTCACGCATGGTGAGTTCCGCTGAATCCGGGAATCCCCACATCTCGCGCAGCCGATGGTGCAAGAGTTCGGCGAAGGCCTCGGCGCTTTCGATGGCAATCGCCTGGAGAACATGCGACTGCAAATACTGGCCCGCGTTTTTGTAGCGCTCGGCTAATTCGCGAACACTGTGCCCACAGGTCACCGCGAAAAACGCGACGTAGTCCATCTTGCCCGCCGTTCGTGGCGCGACAAAGTCACTCAAACATAGCCCGTCACCGTGCTGCTGCCGTGGAAAGAGAAAGGTTTCTTGGACGTTCGTCCCAGTCGAATTGTAGATGAGCAGGGTATCGCCGTCCGATTGCGCGGGGAAAAATTTATAGACCGCCCGCGCCTGGAGCAGGTTGTTCGCTAGAATCTCATCCTCGACCGCGCGCACCTGCTTGATGAGCTGCAGCGCTTTCTGATCGCTCTGTTCCAGCAGGGTTTCGAGATTGCCCTTCAATCCGAGATGCTTGCCGTAGAGCATGGTCGGATTGATGTAGGAGAAAATGGTCACCAGATCGTAATTCGCAATGACATGTGAGCGGAGATCGGGCGGCAAGGGTATCTCTTGCGTGTGCGTAATCACGGAGACACGGGGAATCACCACTGGAGCCGCGGTCGGGGTGTTCGTGGGTGTCCGCTCTTGGTCCGCGAATCGCGCGCGTGTCGCCTTGACTTTTTCCGCGAGAACCGCGCGCCGGTCGGGCACCACCAGTTGGTTGGCCAGATCAAGACCTTGCATCGCGTCGTTGGCGTAGCACACGAGACCATCATACTCTGGTGCGATTTTCATCGCGGTAAACCGCGCGGTGAGCGCCGCACCACCGACGAGGATCGGACACGAGATCCCGCCATTCTTGAGGTCCTGGGCGGTGATGACCATCTGCTGCGCCGACTTCACTAACAGTCCAGAGAGGCCAATCATGTCTGGGGAGTGAGTTCGATAGGCTTGGATTAACGTTTCTGGGGGAATTTTGATGCCAAGATTGATGACGCGATAGCCGTTGTTGCTCAGGATGATCTCGACCAGGTTTTTGCCAATGTCATGGACATCGCCTTTCACGGTGGCGAGCAGCAACGTCCCCTTGAGGGCATCCGCCGCTTTCTCCATGAACGGTTCCAGATGCGCCACGGCGGCCTTCATCGCTTCCGCGCTCTGGAGCACTTCGGCCACGATCAGCTCATTGTTATTGAACAAACGTCCAACTTCATCCATGCCAGTCATCAGCGGGCCGTTGATGATCTCCAGTGGTTTCCGCGCTTGCAGAGCTTCGTTGAGGTCGGCAATCAGGCCGTCTTTGGACCCTTCAATAATGTAGCGCGCCAACCGTTCATCCAGTGGCAGGTCCTTGCGTGTATCGACTTTCTCTTTCGTGTTCTTCTGCCGGAAATGCGCGGCAAAGGCGGCGATGGGGTCCGCGCCGCGCCAATAAATCAAATCTTCGGACAGATGCCGTTCGTGTTCGGGAATCGAGGCATAGCGTTCGAGCTTCTCGCTGTTGACGATGGCCATATCGAGGCCCGCTTTGACACAGTGATACAGGAAGACCGAGTTCAAGACCTCGCGTCCTGCCGGTGGCAGCCCAAACGAGACGTTGCTGATACCGAGAATGGTTTTACATTCCGGGAAGGTCTCCTTAATCAGTCGCACCCCTTCAATCGTCTCTTCACCGGCGCCAATATAATTTTGATCGCCCGTGCCAAGCGGGAAAACCAGGGGATCGAAAATCAGGTCTTCGGCGGGCACGCCATACTTTTGCGTCAACAATTCATAGCTGTGGCGCGCGACTTCGAGTTTGCGCTGACGAGTGACCGCCATGCCTTGGATCGGGTCTTCGTCAATGCAGCCGACGACCACCGCCGCGCCGTAACGGCGGATGAGCGGCACGACTTTCTCGAACCGTTCTTCGCCATCTTCAAGGTTAATCGAGTTGATGATCGCCTTGCCCTGCGAGCGCTTGAGCGACTCTTCAATCACCTGTGCGTCGGTGGAGTCGATCATCAAGGGAGCTTTGACCTTGCGCACCAAGAGGTCCAGGAAGGTCGTCATATCCTTCAGTTCATCGCGGTCGGGGTCCGCGAGACAGACATCAATGACTTGGGCTCCACCACGAACCTGGCGGCGACCAATCTCCGCGGCTTCCTCGAACGAGCCGTTAATGATGAGTTCCTTGAACTTGCGCGAGCCAATGACGTTGGTGCGCTCACCCACCAACACCGGACGCTTATCGTCTTCGATCACCAACGGTTCAAGCCCGGCTACGGCGCTACGACGCTGGGTCTGCACCAGTCGGGGTTTCTTCCCTTCCAGCATTTGCGCGAGCAGGCCGAGGTGTTCTGGCGTGGTGCCGCAGCATCCACCGATCACATTGACCCAGCCCTGGTCCACGAATCGTTCCATCTTGGCCGCGAGCATGGCCGGAGATTCATTGTAGTGATTGTCTTCGTCGGGTAGGCCAGCATTGGGCATGCAAAAAACCGGGAAGCGCGAGAGTTGCGCGAGCGTGCGGATATGGTCGGTCATGAAATCTGGGCCGGTCGCGCAATTCAACCCGATGGCGAGGAGGTCGTGGTGAGCCAGCGAGACATATAATGCTTCCACGCCTTGCCCGGCGAGCATGGTGCCCATGAGTTCAATGGTGCCGGACACGATGATGGGCACGCTCACTCCCAGCTTGTGGAAAATATCCTCGATCCCGACGAGTCCGGCTTTGATGTTCAATGTATCAAGAGCGGTTTCAAGGATGAGAAAATCGACACCACCGAGCAGCAGCCCTTCCGCCTGAACGGCGTAGGTTTCGCGCAATTGCTCGAAGGTGGCACTGGCGGTGACGGAAATGCTCTTGGTCGTCGGTCCCATTGAGCCAGCGACGAAGCGCGGCTTGGCGGGGGTGGAATAGCGACGGGCGAGGTCCTTGGCGACGTGCGCGGCGGCGCGATTGATTTCGAGCGCTTGGTCCTGCAAGTCGAATTCCGCCAAGACGATTGGGGTGCCACCAAAGGTATCCGTCTCAAGAATGTCCGACCCTGCTTTGAGAAACCCCTCGTGAATGTCGGCAATGAGCTGTGGACGGATCAGCGCGAGATATTCGTTACATCCATCGTAGCGTGGGCCACCGAAATCTTCGGCGGTGAGGTGGAGCCCTTGTACTGACGTGCCCATGGCGCCATCGAACAACAGGATGCGTTCACGGAGCAGGGCGAGCATATCTTTGGTCGTGGTGGATGGCAGCGGTATATTTCTTGACTGTGACATAGGGGCGCATGATACCCAGACGGGTAGGGTGAGGAAAGAAGGGGCGTATGATTATACGCCCCCACGCGTCGGAGATGGGCGGCTTACGCGCGGTGAGCACGCGCGAGCAGGGGTGGGGTTTTAGTAGCGGTCATCACGACGACGATCATTCCTGCGATCATTGTCATCATAGGAATCAGACCGACGGCGTTGGAGGTCGTCGAGTTCCCGGCGTTGCCGTGCGATTTCGCGTTGTTGCTCTTCCAGTTCGCGGGCATGGGCATCGGATCGTTGCGACTGCCCTTCCATTTGATCGCCGACCACCGCTCCACCTAACGCTCCGAGACCACCACCAATCAGTGCTCCTCGTCCTGGGCGACCGACCGCGCTGCCGATCAACGCTCCGGCTCCGGCACCAAGGGCACCACCCGCGAGTGTGGATTTTTCTCTCTGGCTCATGGGAGCGGCACAGCCGCCCAACAGGGCCGTGAGACTCAATATGCTAATGATGCGTTTCATCTTCATCCTCCTCAGTAGTATTTCCACGACTCTTCGTGGGGATCAGGTTAGGGTTAGTTTTCAATGATGACTTCGACCCGGCGGTTCTTCGCGCGGCCGGACGGGTTATCCGCGCCATTAGGCCGAGTATTGGGAGCGACCGGGTATTTCTCTCCGAGTCCTTTTATTTTCAGGTGATCATCCCGCACGCCACTGTCGGCGAGTTCCTGGGCGACCGATTCCGCGCGATTTTGCGACAGGCGCAGATTATAATTCTGCCCCCCGACGGCGTCGGCATGCCCTTCCACGGATACGCGGCGATTGCGCGCGCGCTCTTCCAGTATCTCGGCGATGTAGCCTACTTTGTCACGTGCATCACGGGTCAGGCCAGCCTTGTTATATTCAAACAACACGTCAGGGAGGTTCACCACCACGCCACGTTTCGTTTCGCGCGCGTCGAGTTTGCGCCGCTTGAGGTCATTGATCAATTCGCGGTTACGTGCGATTTCCTCGCGCTGTTGCAGAAGGCGTTGTTCTTCTCCATCCAACTCGGAATCGCGGTTTTCGATTTGCTTACCCATCAAGTAGCCACCAACCGCGCCAACGCCACCCCCAATGAGTGCGCCTCGACCAGCGCGTCCTTTATGGCTGCCGACGATAGCGCCCGTGCCCGCGCCAAGTACGGCTCCAGTCAGGGCCCCAGCGGCGGACTTGCTTATACCAAGGGGAGCGCTGGAACTCGAAGCAGGAGGAGGGGTTCGCGCTGGTTGTCGCCGTTCGTAGCGATTGTCGTCCCGGTAGTCGCGGTCGTAGGTATCTTCCTCTTCATCGTAGCGGTCATACGATTGCGCTCTCCGATCATCATAATCATCATACGCATACGCGGGAACGCCAGAGGTCAATATCATGCCTGCGGTAAAAGCCGCCACTGTCCGTGCAAGAAAAATCTGTTTCATAAACTCCTCCATCTTTATTTCTGTGCTTTTGTCATCATCGGCAACTGGAGAGAAAACACAAGTTGACGGGAAAAGTTTCTCCCGGGTCATAAGAAAGAAAAGTGGGGCAGCGAAAAAAGAAACCCCGACTACACCATAATGAGGGAGTCGGGGTAAAAACGGCGGGGCAGGGGAGCACGGAGCGAGATTAGTCTCGTGGCCGATCGCGCCAGCGACGGGATTTGCGGTCAAATTCTTCCTTCTCGTCCAGGGTCATGCCACGGTAGCGGCGATAATTCTGGTGCAGTCGGTCTCGCTCATCATCTGGCATTTCTAACCATCGATGATAGCGCTCTTGGTAGTCCCGTTGTCGTTCCGGTTTCAGTTTCTGAAACCGCTGATAATTCTCCAGCGCGCGCGACCGTTCACGGGGCGGGAGGTCACGCCAATCCCGTTTGATTTGCTGGATGGTTCCTTCCGAGAGGTGCTGTGCCCACCCGCTCTCTCGGAGCGGCCATAGGGTCAGAATGCCGCTTACCACGGCGATGCCAACGAGATATCTGGTCACGAAGGGATTCACTCGACGCTCCTTGCGGTTAGCCTTGGGCTTCCGCGTCATCCTGACTCGGAGACGCGAGAATGGCGTCAAAATGC
>CAMBFS010000036.1 GCA_945865755.1 Klebsiella pneumoniae | reverse complement strand
CGAGGCGAAAACCACGCGCTGCGGCTCTCCCGAAGGCCCGAAAAGAGGCTACGGCCTGCTCAGTTGTGACGAAGAACCGAGAACCCTGCGCGCCTCACGAAGTTTCCAGAGAAGCCAAGTAGCCGATTTTTTCACAGCCTCTCAGAGCGCACAGAGAGCAGTGGGAATCCCAGACCCACCCCATTCCATCCGAGCAACATGGCTTGAGACATGTTTTGATCTGTTTGGGACTGGTCCGAGATTGGCCCTAGAACGGCCACAAATTGCCCCAGAAGCTGTCGTCTGACGACTCTCCCGATGATGAAGAGGCGGAGGACGAGGACCCTACGTCCGACCCCTCGAACGGATTGAGCCGAGCAAACCAGCCCTTTTGCTCCAGGGTCGCGCCCGGTGGCGGTTCAAGGTCTTGGGCTGAGCTATACACTGGCACTTCCGGGGTAAATGCTTTCTGTTCAACGCCAGCGGCTTTGGCATACCGGGGCAAACAACACATCTGCCCATGACAACAGGCCGCTTTCTTTTCGCAGCACTCGACCTTGCGTGGCGGCATAATGTACGAGCATGCGCTACACAGCAGCGCCGCCACGAGCAATCTGAGAAATGTTTTCATACTCCTGCTTTGGCCTTTGTTAAAATGGCGGCTACCATAGCATGCGTTCGTGGAAGAGGAAGCCCTCTAGAAAAGGGGGGAAGGCGGGAAGAGTGAAGCCTGGAGCCTGGGACTTCACTCTTCACTCTGTGGGATTCCAACACACGAAGTCCCCCGTCGCGACCGGTCGTGGTTGGGCGGGATCATCAAGTGACAACATGTACACTTGCGCCGCCGTTGCTGTTCCCGCGGGATTGAGCAGATACCCGGAGAACGCCAGGGTTTTGCCGTCAGGCGCGAGCGGAGGGTGGGACAACGTGTACTGATCAAAAAACGACAACACAAACATCTGCTCGCGACTCGGCAGAAAGCGGGCGAGTTCGGTCGTCTCCCCAGAACCGCGCAGGAACCGATGCCACCGCAGATAACTGCGCCCACTATCCAAACTCACGTACCACAGCGCTTCATTTTGTGGAGACCAAAAGAACCCGGTGACCGGAGCCTCGACCAGAGTCTCCATCTTCCCACTTGAGAGGTCCACCACGCGAATCGGGGCGAGCAGCGACGACCCAGGGCGGAGCGCATGGGCAAAGGCCAGAGTCTCTCCGTTAGGGGACCACACGGCCGCCATACCTCCTTCCCCTGCCGCGACCGGGCTTTTTTCGCCAGTGGCCACATCCAGAAGCATGAGGGTGTCGTGGCCATGCGTATCCTGTTCAACATAGGTCAACAGGTCATCGTGTGGAGCCCAGGCCGGGACGCGGAACTCGCCGGGATGATCGGTGACCAGACTCACGATTTGTCCCGATACCGCATCAAGAATCACCACCCGTGCGGTGGCTGAGGCGCGACGACTCCCCCCGACATGGACCGCGAGCCGATCCCCACGCGGAGACCACGACCAGAAGAGTGGGGCACCACTGATGAGCGGAACCGTTTTTCCGAGGCCATCAAAGCGAATGATTTCCAGCGACAATTCTTGTTCGCCTCGTTGAATCAGAGCGGCGAACGCATCCCCGCTTGGGGCCCAGTTCCCGTAGATCGGCATTTTGCCTGACAAGCTCGTCAATTCCCACGACTCGACGCCATCGGCGGCGACGGAGAACACGCTCGTTTCAACCGTGTCCTTGCCCATCCCACGTAAGCCAAAACAGACAATCCGACTTCCATCCGGAGCCCATGTTGGCCAGATATGCGTGAGGCGTCCTAAAGTCGCCTGCTCTGAGAGCACGCGTTGCTGTTCGTCCCAACTCCAGGTGAGTTGCTGCTTGCGGCTCTGCGCTGGCGTCCAAGTAAAGATGTTGCCCGCTTCACCAGTGTACGCCATGGTCGGAGGGCGAGGAGTAGGATTGTTCATAGTGTTCTTGACCCTTGGTTATCGTTTGGCTCCTTCGAGCACGATCAGCGGCAGTTTGCGCCCGCGCTCGCGTCGCAGGAGCACGTACATCGCGCCAGGTCCCCCATCGTGCGGGCGCGCGGTGGCGAAGGCAAGCACCATGCGCCCAATCTTGGCCCGTGTCAGCCACTGTTTCAAACGATCTTTCAGCACGGGAATCTGCCCAGGCGAATTTCGTCCCCGCCCATGCACGATGAGCACACACCGGAGTCCCACCCGCACGGCTCCGAGAATGAAATTTTCGACTTCGAGATGCGCCGCGTCCGAGGTCATCCCGTGAAGGTCCAGGGCCGCTTGCCGTGAAAAATCGCCGCTCCGCAGTTTGCGCACCAGGCGAATGTCCAGCCCACTGATGGTCCCTTCGAGATATTCATCGGTATCGGTAATGTCAAAATCCGTCCGTCCAGCAACCAGGTCCGACAATTCAGCGAGCGCTTCATTCTCTTCCGCTTGTGCGCGCAACTGTATGGTCGGAAGCGGAGGCGTCACGCGGACCCGCCCATCATTCTTGAGTGGCGTGACCTGGAGCATCTGGCGCGCGAAGAACTCTTCTTCACTCTCGACCGGCTCTTGGGGAGGGGGAGGTGGTGGAGCAGGTTTCGCCTGCACGACTGGTTTCTCTGGAATTTTGACCGTCTTCTTGAGGTCCCGAAATGGGTTGTTGAAGGCGGAATCCATGCGCCGGATCGTATACAAGAAGTGGGAAAGGGACAAGCAAGCGCGGATGGTTGCTGGGAGCGCGGGTGTCTCGCTGGCTTCTCATGCGGGCGAGACGTTCGCGTTCCCAGGGATTCCCAACTGCTGAAGATACCGCGGCAAGCGGCTTCGCTGGCTACGCCCAGTCAGGCCCGCGTGTTCACAGCGTTCGAGATACTCGGCGACCGTCGTCGCGAGGAACCGGGCAACGCGCTGACCGCCCAGGTGCGTGTGCTCTCTACTGGTGCCACCACCGGAAAGGATGATGAGCGGTTCCACACATTCCTGACTGCCAATCAGACCAAGCAAACAGTGCTCAGCCGTGTCGAGATACTCGTGTAGCGAGGTTACGTGTTGTGGCTGATGGGCGAGCTGGTACTGGAGATTCCCGCTGCCGTAGGCGACAAGACGGGCGGTATCCTGAAGCGCGAGTCGAAAGAGGCGTCCGTCGGTTGGCGAAGGCGCGACCGCCGCGAGATGGCGATAGAGTCCCAGGAGAAAACTCCCGAGCATCACATTGCCGCCGACCGAACTTTCGGCATACGTTTCCGCGCTCAGCAATTCCTTTAGGGCTTGTTCAGCCGCCACGCTCGCGCGCTTGAGTCCGTGGCCACCTAGCAGTGCCCGTTTACGAAAGACATCCACGTGCCGTGCTTGATCGAGGATTTGCGCGCACAGGTAGCTCTTCAATTCAAGGAATTCTTGGTTAATCGTGTAAATATGGTGGGCTGCTATCCCCAAAGTGACGGTCGTGCACTCCTGAAGAAAGGTGCAGAGCTGCGCCATCGCTGTTTCAAGTGGTTCGGGGAGTGGTGCGGCGATGAGGTCATTCCACGTGATGTCCACGGCGGGAGCCCATCGACGGGCTTTGGCCTCTTCATACAACGTCACGACGTTATCCGACCACACCTCGCTTTTGCGATTGATCGTATAGCCCAGGTCCGGCAATTTCCCCCACAGTTCCGACCCGCGCGGAGCCATGCTGTAGTTGGTCCGAATCAATTCTGGTAGTCGGTCGTAACCGTAAGAGCCGACGTTGCAGTCTTCGTAGGTCAGACCACGGGCGGCATCGCGCGGGGTCACGCGGACGTGTTCCGTGTTGGCGTTGTACCACCGCAGGGTCAGGTCTCCCTGCATCACCTTCTGGACGAGGGTGAACAGCTCCACGTCTTCAAAGAAATCTTTTTCGAGGTAAAAAGCCATAGGGCAGTCACGAATAGCGGGTACGGGTTACAGGTTTCGGGTTTCGGGTTTCGGGTTATTTGCGGATAACACTCGATCAGCCCGCGCGCACGCCAGCTTCCTGTAATGAGGCGCGGGTGAGTTCCATGGCGTTATGCAGCTTGCTCATCTTGCGGCGCTCGCCGAGGCCACATTTATCGAGCCGCTCGAAATACTCTTCCATCTGTTTCAATTGAAAGAGCGCGGTGATCTTGCATCCTTGTTCGATGTTCTCTTTTTTGAGTCCTTTGCCCGCGAGAATGATGAACGGTTCGGTTACTTCCAAGCCGTTGCCGCCGCTGAAGATCATATTCTCCGCTTCATCAAGATGCTTGTGGATGACTTCGCGTTTCTCCGGGAAGTGACGCATCACCCATTTGAGATGCTGTACGCCATAGCCCACATGACGGGCTTCATCTTGCATCACCAGCCGGAACATTTTCTTGTCGGCTTCGGTGGGGGCGATGTATTCGCTGAATCGGAAGAGAGTCAGTACGAAGCCTTCGCCAATCAGATGCAGCGACAAGGACATCTCCGCGAAGGAATCGGCATCGCGAATCTGCTTGAGACTTATTTCATTCTGCGGACTCGCTTTCATCAGGCCATACCCCGTGGTGAGCGCCCGTTTGCGGAACACCTCGGCGTGTCGCGCCTCGTCCATGATCTGCGTGGCCATGAAATTTTTCACTTCCATGAAGTTGTTGTTGAGGCGGCCCATCCATTTGGCGGGCACATCCGTCGCGATCATTTCGACTTCCGTGAGAAAGGTCAGCAATTGGGCGTAGGCGCGGCTGATGTCGTCGGGCAACTCCTGTTTGGCCAAGTCCGCCCAAGGTATGTCGAGGGTCGCGTTCCACTGCCGGGTCATCGCCTCCTCGTAGTAGCCCTCGGTGTTGTAGGCCCACACTTCCCCTTTTTGGTTGACTTCGGCTTGCAGGTCCGGGAGTCCGTCGGGCAACTCCGCGCCACGGGGCGCGAAGCTGCGGTTTTGCCGTTGGAACTCTGGTAACTCGGTGAAGCCATACGACCCCGTGTCCAGGTCACGCAGCGTGAGTCCGCGCCGAGGGTTTTCGGGCGCGACGGACACTTTCTCGGTTTTCGCTTGCATCCAAGAGAGGTCGAGGTCCCCTTTCAAGGTGCGTCGCCAGCGGTCGAGAAAATTTTGATCCTCGAAGAAATCAATAGTGCTGAGGTAGGCCATACGCTGCTCCTTATGCGAGGAAAGAAGTTACACGCGAGCCGGGGTGGAGAGACCAGTGGAGGAAAAATCGAGATCGAGTGACTGCGCGAGATTGAAAAACTCTTGGATACTTTCCTGAAAACGGAAAAATTTGTCGCGATTGTCGGGGTCGTCATACGCGATGGTCATGCGCTCGCCGAAATGGGTGAGGGTATTGAGTGAATGGGTCACGTCCGCCCCGTGGTGCTGTTGGATATTTTGCAGCATTTCCGTCCATGCCGCGAGGTCTCCGGTGATGACAAAGTCGATGGCGGCCAAGTCAAATTCCCGCACTTCAGTGATCTCGCGACAATCGAACACTTCGAACGCGAGGAGATAACGCCAGTGCCGACCGTTCGGCGCGGCAACGTGAATGCCGAAAGTGGTATCGATAAAACCGAGACGGCGAAAGCGCGCGGCGTCGTGCTGCATGGCGCTTTGCAGAGTTTGGAGAAACGCTAAGGAGGGAAACGGGACCGACATGTGCACTGCCTCGTGAACTGAAAGTGAGGGCAATCTCGCACGCGCGGGAAACCCTGTCAAGGAAAGGAGGCGAAGAGAGGCGCGAGGGAGCGGGCAATGGCATCAAGTCGTGGGAGTAGGGGCGCAAAATCTTGCGCCCCTACATTGATGCCATCGCCTGGGTGAGAAAGGGTCGGAGAGAGAGGATCAAATGCGCTTTTCCGTCCGTCGTCTTTAGCGAGAATCCGCTCGCACGCGCGGGCCATCGGCATAGCGGGCGAGGGCGTCATGCCACTTTGTTTCCAGCACTTCGCTCTCCGCATCAGGGAGCATCTGGACACGAGGATGGCCGTCTAGCAAAAAGCCCTCAACGGGGTGGATATAGCGTCTGAGTTTTTCCGAGTGAAAGACGATCGCTCCGCGAGGGATCAGGTGAGTGGAAGAGAAATAATAAGTCGATTCGGTTCGATAGGCTCTCATAGCGTAATACTCCTTGGACGAGGGCTGTTGTCTTGGTCCGTCCGACCAGACAGAGGCGATCTCATGGCAGTGAGCGCGGTGGTGGGAGTACCTGGTACTCTCAGCATCGGCTTACTCACCAATGTTTATGAACGGAGGCAAAGAAGTGAGCCGGGCAGTAGGCTTTGTTTTCATCCGCCCCGGTTGCGGGTTTAGGACACGTCGGCCAGTCGCACGGGCGCGGTTTCTCGTGCGCGGTCAAGAGTCGCACCGGCTGGCGCGTGGCGGTGCGACGAGTCGCGAATTGGTTAGTCCTTGGTGGTGGTGGCATACATATCCTTGTCCCTCTCGCATCTCCTCGTAGTCCCAAAGGAGAGATCACGTATGGGTGTGGCGCACGGCGTCTGGCCTGCTGCTTGAAAACGAATCGCCTTCACTCCATGCCATTGCCCGGAAGGGAGAGAGCACGGTGTGAAGGCGACGAATAAAGTCTGATTCCTTGAAACCCCGGCTTTTCCGGGGCCGAATTCGCGCGTGGGCTCCGTTAATGGGTGCTGCGTCCCTATACGTCCCACTGCTCCGGTAATGGTTGTGGTCCTGGGAGGATACCAGCAATGTCAGGGTCTTCCGCCCCGGTGTCGCGTGGGGCGGTCTGAGCTTTGCGCTGTTTTGTTTCTAACCGTCGCGCGGTTTTGTCACGCTGTTTCTGCTGGCGCGCGAGCTCTTTCTGCCGTTTCTGAAACGTCGCATGAGAGTTGTTGGCCATCGGTCACCTCCTCAGCAGGTTTGCCGTTTTGGATGTGATACAAGAGGATGGCAATGCGGCGCGAGGGCTGTTTCGCCTCAGCGCCGCATTGCTCTATTCTTCAGTCGGCAACGTTTCCGTCTGAAACTAGGGAGTGTCTCTCGCAATGCCGCCACTACCAGCGCGAATCCCGACCGCCACCGCCACCACCGCTGCCACCACGTCTGCCACCGCCGCCACCACCACCGCCACCGCCACCGCCGCCACCGCCAAAGGACCGGCCACCACCACCAGTGCGTGGCTCCTGCGGTTTTGCTTCATTGACCGTGAGGGCACGGCCATGTAGTTCGGTGCCGTTGAAACGCTGAACCGCCTGCTCCATCTCTTGGCTCGTGGACATTTCGACAAATCCAAATCCACGCGACTTACCGGTCATTTTATCCATGAGAATAGTTGCCGAGGTGACCGTACCGACTTGGCGGAATAAATCTTCCAAATCCGCATTGGTTGCCTGAAATGAGAGATTTCCGACAAATAACTTCGTAGCCATAACACTCCTCCGAAAAAAAGGCCCCGGAACCTGTGAGAGGGTTCCCGGGGCCTCATCTGTATCGAACCAGCTCAGTATTACGAACGGCAAGAACCGAACAATGAGGCCGCACCTTAGCAGGCTCTTGCGCCAAGGACAAGTAAAGCGATGCGTGCGCGTCAGGCCGCGTTATGCACTGCGCGCGAAAATTCTCTCTTGCGGATGGGCAATGGCGGAATCTCAGCCTTCTCCGCGCAAGACCTCCAGCGGCGGGTGCGTGACTACCTTGCGGTTGCCCACCACGCCGATGAGCATGGTCAGACCAATCATCAACAGCGGGGTCAATCCCAGGACCGCCAGCGACGGAGCAAACGTCACCTCGAAGAGAAACCGTGCCAATGCCCAACTCGCGACGATGGCGAGCAACACGCCCGCCCCGGCGGCAAAACCGCCCAACACGAGATACTCGGTCAGCAAAATTCGCCGTAATTGGCCACGCGAGGCGCCTAATGTGCGCAATAGCACCGTCTCCCGCAGACGTTGCGCGTAGGTCGTGTGCACGGCCCCGACCAACACAATTCCACCCGCCGCTAGGCTGAGCAACGCCATGAACCGCAGCGCGAACATCACCCGTGCAAGAATGGCGTCAAGCGTATGCAGAATCACGGTCAGATCAATCGCCGACACGTTGGGAAACCGCTGGACCGCGGCACGTTGTAGCGTGGCCGACTGTTCCGTCGTCAGCGTTTTGGTCAAGAGGACATAGGTTTGCGGAGCTGTTTCCAACACCCCAATCGGAAAGACGACAAAGAAGTTCGGTTGGATGCGGTTCCAATCGACTTTGCGGAGACTCTGGACGATGGTGGTGATAAGCACGCCTTGCACGTCAAAGACGATCTCGTCGCCAAGCGTCACGTCCAATGTTCGCGCGAGTTCCTCTTCCAGCGAAATCGGAGTGGGAGCGGGCGGATTCTCCACGGTCGTGAACCACGTCCCAGCCACTAAGGTCTCGCTGTCAATTAAGTGCGGTCGATAGGTTGACCGATACTCCCACTGGAGCACCCAATCCGGAGTCGATTTGTCCTTGGTATTCCGTAGGTCCGTGACGCTTTTGCCCTTGATCCCAGCTAGGCGCATGGTCACCAGTGGGATGTCTTGCAGCACGGGTAACCGTGAGGCTCGCACTAATGTGTTCACCGCCTCGCGCTGGTCACTCTGGATGTCGAACAGGACCAGATTCGGCTGGTTCGTCTCGTTGATATGGGTGACTTGGTGCAAGAGGGACTGTTGTACAAGGAGCAGGGTGAGCAGCAAGAACGTGCCCGCCCCAAGTGTAAGAATCAACACCAGGGTCTGATTATGCGGACGAAACAGGTTCGCGAATCCCTGTCGCCACGGATATGGCCAAGATTCTGGCAGGGAGGCGCGTGCCAGGAGCATTAACCCTTTGCCCACGGCGATGAGGGACGCGAACGCCGCGAGTAACGACGCGCAAAATATCAGGGCGTGGGTCCACCGGGCCGTCTGCATGAGGGCAAACCCGGCGATGTAGAGCATGATGAGACCAACAATAAGCAGTTGGAGTGGATCCCGCGTCAACTGCTGGGTTGCTTCCGGCTCAACCGCGGCTCGCAGCGCGCGTAACGGCGAGACCCGGCGGACCATGAGGAGTGGACCCAAGGCAAACAGCGGGGTGAGGATGGCCCCCGCGAGCAGTCCATGAATGACCGCCCACCAGGAAAGGGAAAGGACAATTTGCACCGGGAGAAAATCGCGCAACAGTGCTGGTAAGAGCGTATGCACGGTCAGGCCCAACATGACCCCAACGACACCCCCCACGACACCGAGACCGAGGGTCTGGAGGAAATATACCGCCAACGTCTGCCGTGGGGTGGCACCGAGACAATGCAGGAGCGCCACGGTCGCGAGTTTGTCCTGCCCGTGTACCTGCATCGCGCTGGCGACACCAATACCGCCTAGCAGCAGTGCCACGAATCCCACTAAGCTGAGGAAGCGAGAAAGATTGGTCATGACTTTACCAACCCGTGCCGCACGGGTTGTGACGGTTTCGCTATCGACCCGCAGCGTATTGAGTCGCGCTTGGAACGGAGCGAGGCGTTGATCCGGGTCAGTTCCGGCTGGCAAGCGGAGATAGGCTTTGTAGGTCACACGACTGCCTTTTTGCAGCAGGGCGGTGGCCTCCACCGTAGCCATCGGAATGTAAATGCGAGGGCCAATCAGTGCCGCCGCCATAGCTTCGCCGGGTATCCTTTTGAGTCGCCCGACAATCTGAAACGTCGCCTCGCCAATTTTGATGGTATCGCCCACCTGCGCGGCGAATTGTAAGAGCAAGTTGTCATCGACGAGCGCATGAAATCCAGAACGGAACGTGTGCTTCGCCTCTGGCGGGATGGTTTCGAGGAGCCCATAAAATGGAAAATTGCCCGCCACCGCACGCACCTGCGCAAGGCGGGTCCCGCCGTTCTTTGGAAACACGATCATTGACGCGCAACTCAGCTCCCGCGCCTGCTCTCCGTCGAGAGCGGAGAGGATATGCTCCACGTCAGGAGGGAAGGCTTGCTGGAGACTGATGGCGATGTCCGCGCCCAGCAGGGATTTCGCTTGGTGGTGCACGGCGTCCTCAACATTGGCGCGAAAGGAACTCACGGCCACAAGGGCGGCGATGCCAATCGTGATAGCAAATGTGGCGAGCAGCAGTCGGTGGCGGCTGCCGCGACTGTCACGCCAAGCCATAAGGATGAGCCAGGACCAGGGAGGTGTCGCGCCCGCGCGACTTGTCGTGAGATTGGGCATGGTTCGCGAACTTTACGCAACACAATCGCTCATCTATAAGCGAAAAGGAAGACACCATGAAACACCCACCTGTCCCTCCACCAGAGCCTCACGCAGAGCCTCACGATGACGCCTTGGACGAAGACTCGCCGTTCCCCGATCCGGTGGTGTTGCCGCTGGAAGACGTCCTTGATCTGCATCCGTTCGCGCCCAAGGATATTCGCAGCGTGGTCGAAGAGTATCTCACCCAGTGTCACGAGGCCGGGTTTGCGTCCGTGCGGTTGATCCACGGCAAAGGGCGCGGAGTGCAACGCGAGAGCATTCGTGCACTGCTTACACGCCTGCCGTTTGTCGCCACATTCACGGATGCCCCGCCGGAAGCGGGTGGTTGGGGTGCGACGCTTGTCTCGCTCAACGTGGAGCCGACGAAACCCACTCTATGACAAATTCCGCGAATCCCGTATGGTTCGACCCTGCGAGGGGCTGGGGGAGGACTTTGAACTCCGAACTGACTACTGACTACTGACTACTGACTACTTTTTTGGGAGGTTCGCATGAAAATCTCGATGTTTCATCTCATGCCGTACCGGGATCTGCCGGATGATTTTGAACAGCGCTATCACTCGGTGTGGGTGGACCCACCGTGGAATGAATTAGGCAATGCCGAGAAAGTCGGCCAATACTACAACTGGACGCTGGATGAACTGATTTACGCCGCCAAGTCCGGCATGGATGGCATCTGTGTCAACGAGCATCACCAGAATGCATACGGCTTCATGCCCAATCCCAACTTGATGGGCGCCGTGCTGGCGCGCGCCACCAACGGCATGGATGTCGCCATTGTCCAAATGGGCTCAACCTTGCCCACCACGAATCCGCCCACCCGTGTCGCTGAAGAGTATGGCATGATCGACACCATGAGCGGCGGGCGCTTGGTCGCCGGCATGCCGCTGGGCACGGCGATGGACGCCACGCTCTGCGCGGGTATCACCCCCATTGAGCAACGTGAACGCTACTACGAAGCGCACGACCTCATCCTCAAAGCCTGGACCGCGCCCGACATCTTCGCGTGGAATGGCAAATACTTTCAATTGCCGATGGTCAATGTCTGGCCGCGTCCGATTCAGCAACCCCATCCGCCCGTGTGGATTCCCGGTTTGGGCAGCCTCAGCACTTGGGAGTTCGCGGCGCAGCATAACCACTGCTATTGCTTCCTCAACTACTATGGCCCAGTGGTCGGCAAAGGCGTGATGGATGGATTTTGGCAGTTCATTGCTCAAAAGGGCATTGAGCCCAACCCGTACCGCGCCGGGTTCCT
The DNA here is from genome assembly GCA_945865755.1 of Klebsiella pneumoniae. Taxonomy (GTDB): domain Bacteria; phylum Desulfobacterota; class Binatia; order Bin18; family Bin18; genus JABFSC01. The sequence continues at coordinate 16,322 of CAMBFS010000036.1, read as the reverse complement.
GCAACTCGTGGCGGTCGCCGAAACCGACGCGCTGGCGGAAAAGCTGTACGAAAAACATATCCGCTACTTCTATAACAAGTCGCTCCATATTCCAGCGGAATACTTCTTCCCGCCTGGGCATCAAGACTACCGCAGCCTGGAGAACAGCATTCGCAAAGGGCTCCTCAAGAGTCAGTTCGAGCAGTTGCAAGCGATCCCCAACTACACGTTCAAGGATTTCGTGGACAAGCGGTTGGTGATCGCCGGGAGCCCCGCCACCGTGCGCGATATGCTCCGTCAGGGAGTGGAAGACCTGCGCGTCGGCAACCTGATGGTGCTGTTGCAGATCGGCTCCATGCCGCACGATCTCACGCTCAAGAATATCGACCTGTTTACCCGTGAAGTCATGCCGCACTTGCACGACAAGTGGGATGACAAGTGGGAAAACAAGTGGTGGCCGGAAAAACTCCGGGCCAAACGTCAGACCTCTCTCGCCGCCCTGTAAGGAGTCACGGAATGGTTGCCGTACAAGAACGAACGATCAGTGTCTGGGAAAACAAGATCAAGCCCAAGGTGCAGGTGGCTGGCAGCGGCCCGCCGGTGGTGTTTCTGCATGGGGCCTACGGGCTGACCTGGGACCCCTTCTTGGATGAGCTGGCGAAAAACTTCACCGTGTATGCACCGGAACATCCGGGCACGACCTGGGGCGACCCGGACGGCATCAAGCCACTCGATAATTTGTGGGACTTGGTGCTCTATTACGATGAAGTGTTCGACCAACTGGGATTGCAAAACCCCGCCGTGGTGGGCCATTCGTTTGGTGGCATGGTCGCGGCGGAGATTGCCGCGTCGTATCCACAACGCGTGAGCAAGCTCGTGCTGCTCTGTCCTATCGGCTTGTGGCGGGATGACGCGCCGGTGAAGAACTGGATGATTATGCCGCTGGAAGACGTCGTCAAAGCGGTCTTCCATGATCCTACTGGGCCGCTGGCGCAACAGATGCTCGCGATCCCGGAAGAAGAAAAAGCGCAGCAAGACGCGCAGATTCGCACGACCTGGGCACTCGCTTGTACAGGAAGGTTTATCTGGCCGATCCCAGATAAAGGCTTAAAGAAGCGGATTCATCGCATTACCTCGTCCACCCTGCTGGTGTGGGGGAAGAGCGATAAGCTGGTCCCGCCCGTGTATGCGCAGGAGTTCGCCAGTCGGATCAAGAATTCGCGGATTGAGATGATTGATCAAGCGGGCCATGTGCCGCAGTTAGAACAACTGGGGAAGGTCTCGACACTCGTGCGCGACTTTATTAGGTCGTAGCGGGCAATGGCATTGCGTTAGCGAGTTCCGAGTTCCCTCTCCCGGCTGGGAGAGGGCTAGGGTGAAGGGGGATCAAGTGGCGCGCGCTCGGAGCCCAGGGTAGCTGCGCACCCCTGGGTTGTGTTGCGCAATCCCGTTGGGATTGGCGGACGGTAGGCTGGGATGACCACCGAGAATCCCAGCCTCGCTCCTAGAACCCCACTTCGACCCCAACCGCTGGAATGAAATCCGCCCGTAAGCCATCATTGTTGAGAGGTATAAACACGGTCGCGAACGCCACGACTGACCTGTTCGCACCGAACGGCGTCGCCTTGAATCCAACGTTGAGATCGACAATGTTAGTCTTGAACGATTTGCTCACGATGCGGTCCTGCTCGGTTAGCGGAAAATTCGGAGGTGGTCCCGTGAGGGTTTCCGTCACCCGGCGGGAAATGCGATCGGATTTGAGACTTGAGCTGCCGATTATATCCGCTAACAGTGCGACCTCTTCGAGCAGTCGGATCGTCACACCGCCAGCGTATCGCACGCGGCTACGATCAGAATCATCAAAGTTGAGCTGAAAGCCGCCGTTGGTATGAAAATCCACAGGGCCGTATTCATACGACAGCGCCAACAACGGCGAAAGCGTGAAGTCCCCAAGCCCTTGAAAATTGTTCTCATCGCCAGTCGGCAACCGCAGGGCTAAGCCAGCCCCAGCGTTAAAGCCGCCTGCTCCGAACAGATGGTATTTCGTGCGGAGTTGGATATCGCCGACGCCAACTTTATCGTCGTCTTGCGAACGGAACGCGTCAGTCAGCCTTCCTTCAAAGAAATGAATGCCCCTCGGCGGCACTCGCGGTATCGAAGCACTGTTATTGATCTTTGCCCGCGCCTCGAGTTTCATCGCGGTAATGACAACGGGCAGCAGGATATTCACATCCCAGTCGTCAGTGATCCCGTAGGTGGTAAAGAACGAGACCACGTGGGAGCGTAACTCAAAGGTCTTGAAGGCGAGATCAATTGTATCTCCCTCAAAGAACGGGTCCCCTGGCTTGGGAGGATTGTTCACTGGATTACAACAATCTCCATGTTCTAGCGTGAAGCGCTGTTTATCCAGGCTTTTCCCCCCGAGTTCTTGGAAATCCACGGACAGGTAGGAGACGCCGAAATCCAGTTTTCCACGCCCCAGAGTTTGCGGTCGTTCGACGTACACTGGCCCCAAGGTCCCAGAGGAACGCTCGAACGCTTGAATCTCCGCATTATACCGAAACGTGAAACCGGGAGTGGTGGAGAGGGCGGGAAAATCCGCGGCACTGGGAGCAAGCTGTCCAGCGAGCAACCCTAACGTTTCTAAGCTGGCACTGGTGAAATGCGCCTGATGTGGGGGAAAATCGGGATTGTCGACCTGCAAGCGAATCCCCCCTTTGCCAAAGAGCCCATCGAGGCGGGCCGATAAATCGCGCGCCTCCACTCGTTCCGGGACTACCCACCCCACCGTACTCAATAACAACAGACTCGCAATCGCGACAATTCTCATAGTTCCTTCCTTCTTCCTACTCTCTCGCCATGAGAGAAAGTTACCAAACACACTCTACAGTCCAGCAAGGGTAGGGAAGGCATCCTCTGAAGTCAAGGCAACGGGGCAATCTCGTGTTCCACTTGTCAAACACGGAAGCGCCCGCTACTTAACTGGGGAACAGTGCACAATCATTATTGAATCTCATCATGTCAGCCATGCAGCGCCCTCTTGTCGTCGCGTTGGTCATAGGAAGTCTCCTCACGGGATATTTTGTTTTTGCCCTATCTCGCGGTGTTGGCTTTCTTGATGCGCGCACTTCTTATGGTCGCTTTTTGGGGCTTCTCGGATTTGCCGCTCTCGTCGGCGCGCTGCTCAGTCATTTCTGGGAGCGCGCCTCCACGGATCGGAGGGGGTGGAACGATTGGCACACCGTTCTGGGCCTCCTCTCGGTGTGGCTCATTCTGCTGCATTCTCATCTACATTTTGGCAATGTGGTTGCCATGCTCGCGTTTTCCTTCCTCCTTGCCGCGGTCATTAGCGGTGGCCTAGTGACCTGGGCCACTCGCACGCCATCTTCCCAATTTCTCCTCTCCTCTTCATCCGCGCCCGCGGGGCAACAAGAGGAGCGGCCTGTTCGTGTCACTCAACTTGATGTGCGTCGGGAACGGCTGGTGCTGCTGCATATCGCGGTCACCGTAGGGCTGCTCACGTTCTCCCTCTTTCACATTCTTGCCATCTGGTACTACTAGTAGAGTCTATCGGTGATCACTCTCACGGTTCTTAGCGGTCCCGACGCCGGACAGGTTTTTACCTTCGACGGTGACTCAACGGTCATCGGGCGGAGCAGCGTCTGTGATTTGCTGCTGCACGATTCCTCACTGGGACGACGACATTGTGAGATTCGCCGAGAACAAGGGCGGGTTGTCCTTGCGGATTTAGGGAGTGTGAATGGCACTTTTGTCAACGAGCAGGAAGAACGGATCACGACCTATACGCTGAACAGCCGCGACGAAATTCGTCTGGGAAAAAGCCTGCTCCGCATTGAATTTCCCCAATCAGAAGAAGCGCATCGACCGCCATCATCCCCAGCACCGCAGCCGCCACCTCCACCCACCCCTCCTCCTCCAGTTGAGGCTAAACCACCGCCTCCACAGCGCCGGGAGCCCGCACCGCCACATCCTTCGCCGCCGCCGGTGCAAGAACCACCTCGCGCGCAGGTACCACCTGCTCCGTCGCCTCCTTCAGATGAGGCGACGGTCGTTGGTCCTTCTCCCTCACCGGCTCCCCCACGGCTGCTCCTGTGTGTGCTTGAAGGAGCGGATGCGGGCATTACCTATGAACTCCCGCCAACCGCGACCCGCGTGACTGTCGGACGTGGGCAAACGGCGGATTTCATCTTGAAAGACCTGCGGGTGTCGCGCATTCACTTCACGATTGAGCAAACGCCGACAGGGTTCGTGCTGATTGATGGCGGGAGCTTGAACGGCACGTTTCTGAACGACAACACTGAACGAACACAACGAGCGACGCTCCGTCATGGGGACATCATTATCCTCAGTGACACACGGTTGCAGGCCGAGATTCCCGCTCAGGGCGAAAGGACCAGTTTTGCGCCACGACCACCACGTTCCCCCTCCTCACCACCTGCTCGCCCACGTATGGAGCGCGAGGTCTCACTTCCGTCTTCATCACCACCGCCACCCGTCGCGGCTCCTATCACGATCTCACTGCCTTCACGATGGCAAACCGTTCTTGTTGCCTTCCTTTTCGTCGCCCTGGGGAGCGGCGGTCTTCTGGTCTGGGGAAAACCGACATTCTTGGCGAGTGGTCCCCTCACCGCTGGACATGCCCAGTGGGAGAGCGAGTGCGCCACCTGTCATCCGGCCTGGGGCAGTCAAGCCATTCATACCACCTGTGCCGCCGCCGATTGTCACGCGAATGTGTTACAGACAAACACCCAGCACCAGGACCAATGTCTCTCCTGTCATACGGAACATCGCGGACGGACCTTCGACATGCGGGGGAACGCCAGCCAGTGCTGGAGTTGCCATGACGCCGCGTTCCGCGACCGTCCGCTCTGGCGTTATTATCAGCCGCTTTTCGCGGCCAGTGGACCGGCGGAAAGAAAGACCGTGCGACTCGCACTGCCGGCAACGGAAAACGCGCTGCGGCAGTGGCAACAAAGCACGCGGCACGATGAGACTGGTCTTATTTTCGGCCACGCCATCCATGCGAAAAGTTCGAGCCAGAGTGCTTGCCTCGCCTGTCACGAGCCATTCCCAGGAACGGTGATCAATGCCCTGAGCGCGGGCTCCGCCTTTCCCACGCATGAGGACTGTATTGAGTGTCATGCGGAAGTAGGAGATCGCGACCCGCGCCGCGCCGCCGATAAAACGTCGGCGCAATGTCGCAAGTGTCACGCGCGCGAAGACAACAAGGTCCTGCGACTTCCGCGCACCCTCCACTATGTTGAGTTTTCCCATGACAACCACAAAACGACGGAGTGCGTGGAGTGTCACTTCACCATTCCCCAGGAGCAAACGTATCGACCAGCCATCCGGTCCGCCGTGTACCCCTTACCGATGGATAAGTGCCTCTCGTGTCATCAAGAAAAGCAAGCCAAGACCTCCTGTCTGACGTGTCATCGGGCGCATCACGCGACGCTGCCCGTGACACCGCTGGAGACGAGCGTCCTGACGCGCATCAGCCTGCCACAGGCGTTATGCGCGCTGTTGGCCCTCGAAGTCGGGCTCTTTCTTGGGGTGTATTGGCTGGGACGAGAATCGTAACCGCGGTGGGTGCCACGAACTCATTGTCCCCCGCGCCAGCACAACGAAGTTCACCGGCCCGCCGCGAGTGGGCCGCGATCACGATTCACCATTTGACAGCACCCGCGGGGACTCCGGCGCCCCGGCGCGACTCGATTTGTCCTTCAGGAGGTCGATGAATTCTTGCACGGCGGGCGTGAAGCGACGCCCGCGCTTCAGCAGAATACCCAGAGGGCGCATGAGGGGCTCGTCGGAAAATTGGATGGCTCGCAGGGTGTCATTTTTGACTTCCTGCGCGATGGCGGGCTCTGGCACGATGGATAAGCCTGAGCCCACCTCCACCACGCGCTTGATCGTCTCAATGTTGTCCATTTCCACGATGTATTGGACTTTGATGCCATGCTGACGAAAGACGCGATCCAGGGCCCGACGGGTCGCCACATCGCGCTCGAACCCCACGAATTTTTCCCCATGCAGCTTTTTCATGGACACCCGCTGAAAGTTCGCGAACGGATGTTGGGGGGAACAGATGAGGACGAGCCGATCTTCACGGAACGGCGCGACCAAAAGCTGCGGGCGTTTATTGGGGTAGGCCACGATCCCCAGGTCAATTTCGCCGTGGCTCACGTCTTCATAGATTTTGTTGGCGCGGGTGTATTCGAGATGGACCGTGACATCCGGAAACGTGCGGAGGTATTTCTTGAGCGGCGCGGAGAGTTCATACAAGCCCACACTGTAGACCGTCCCCACGCGCACCGTGCCTGCCACCGAGCGAGCGAGTGATTGCAGATTGTTCTCAATTTCGCGGTACCGGTGGACAATGTCCTTCCCTGCTTGGTACAGGACCTCGCCCGCCTGGGTGAGGCGCGCATGGCCCTTCGAGCGTTCGATCAATTCGCGGCCATAGCGCTCCTCTAGGCTGCGAATCTGCTGGCTCACCGCCGACTGGGTAATGAAGTTTTTGGAAGCGGCGAGGGAGAAGCTTCCCGTCTCCGCGAGGTCACAAAAAACTTTGAGGGTTTCTATGTGCATAATTCCTAATACGTCAATAAAGTTTTTTTCACTTTACTTATAACGTGTATTTCGCTACCTTCCTGCCTTAGCCCGCATTCAGAAATCCCCAACTCAGGAGGAAACGTACCTATGTTCGAGCCTGATACGCTTTTACCGGAGCAGTTTTTTTCGCTAATTGGAAGAAAGCCGATCCAGGGCGAAAAACGCTTGCTGCTCGCCATGCTAGAAGACGCCGTGCATTGTTTCCAGACCTACGTTCTGGCAAAGAAACCGCATGAGCGTCGTCTGTTCCAAGAAGCGGAAGAATGGATTGATTCGACCGATACCCGTTGGTTTTTCTCATTCGAGAACCTCTGTGACATTCTCAACATTCATCCTGGACGCCTGCGCAATGCGCTTCAGAAATGGAAGGCCGAACAACTCGTCGTTGCGGTGGACGTGCGACCGTTGGTCAGTGTCGATGTGGACGAGAAGGTCTTAGCCCAGGCGGTCTAACCCTCCGTTTGTCTCGTTTCGCGGAGAATAGGGTCCTTTCGCGGGAGTTTATTCTCCGCCGCTTCCGTTCCCAATCCTTTCCCCTGCCTCACTCTCCACAGGCCCACCAACACAACACGACAGTTTCGACGAGTTCGCCAGTCGCACCAAACGTATCCCCGGTCACCCCGCCGAGCCGCTGATGGCTCACGCGGGTCAGCGCACGGGTCATGCCCACGACCAGGATACTTAACCACAGCCCCGCGCTTCCGGTCAACAGCAAGGTCACCACGAGTGCGCTCGCACTCGCCCATACCACTTCGCGCTGGTGCACATTCCGTATCAAGAGCGCGCCCAATCCTTCGTCTCGTGCCGGACGCGAGTGGTACGTCATCCCCACATGGGTCCAACGACTCAGCATGGGTGCTAACAGCAGCGCGTGCATTCTCGTTTCCCCGGCAAGAAGATCAAGCGCGCGCACCTTGAGGAGCAGCACCCCTATCAAGGCCAATGCTCCGAAAGTGCCAATACGACTGTCTTTCATAATATCAAGCCGGTGTTGTCGATCGCGCCCACCAAACAATCCATCCGCGCTGTCGGCCAGACCATCCAGATGCAATCCCCGACTGAAGATCGCCAAGGCCGCCGTCAACAGGACACTACGGATCGTGGATGGACACACCGGAGTCAACAGCAGATCAATGCCCCACACGAGTCCCCCGATGAGTCCTCCGACCAGTGGAAAAAACGCGGCGGATCGTCCGAACCCCACTTCGTCAAACGGCAACGTTTTCCGAATGGAGAAGATCGTCAGGAATTGCAAGGCGATGAGAAACTCGCGCGACACGCAGGCCGCTATAGCACCCCGTCGCGCTTCCGCAACCGCCCGCGTTTACCTTGCCACCGCGGGCGCTTATACTTTGCCCGCACAACGACCGCAAGATCATGGCACTCGCGCCATGAAGAAAGGGACATTGATGGACATCGATATCACACGTCAATTCGTGGAAACGGCTTGGACCGAGAAAATCATTCCCGCCCTGCAGAAATATCTCACCATCCCCAATCAATCCCCACTCTATGACCCCAACTGGAGCACGAACGGCTACCAGAACCAGGCGACCGATCTGATCGCCAATTGGATTCGTCGCCAGAACGTTCCTGGCCTCACCCTCAAGGTGGAGCGACTCCCAGGGCGGACACCGTTGCTGTTTATCGAAATCCCCGGCGATGCACGAGAAACCGTGCTGCTCTATGGGCATCTCGACAAACAACCGCCAATGGACGGCTGGCACGAGGGCCTTGGTCCGTGGACACCGGTACTCAAGGATGGGCGCTTGTATGGGCGCGGTGGCGCGGATGACGGCTACTCGGCGTTCGCTTCGTTGACGGCGATTCAAGCCCTCAAACAGCAAGGCATTCCCCACGCGCGCTGTGTCATCATCATTGAAGCCTGCGAGGAAAGTGGGAGCCCGGATCTGCCATACTATATTGAGGCGCTGAAAGAACGCATCGGCACGCCGAGTCTGGTGGTCTGTCTCGACTCTGGTTGTGGCAATTACGAACAGTTGTGGGTGACCTGCTCGCTCCGTGGACTCCTGAACGGCGTGCTGACGATTTCGACCTTGACGGAAGGCGTGCATTCGGGAGCCGCGAGCGGCATCGTGCCTTCAACCTTTAGGATCATGCGCCAGCTTCTCAGTCGGTTGGAAAATGAAAACACCGGCGAGATTCTCCCGCGTGAATTCTATGCCCAGATTCCCGAAGCCCGTGTCCAGCAAACAGCCGCGGCGGCGCAGGTGCTGGGAGAGAGCGTCTATAGTGAGTTCCCCTTTCAGCCGGGAGTGGTGCCGGTCTCTCGTGATTTCACGCAAGCCTTGTTGAATAGGACTTGGCGGCCACAGTTGGCGATTACGGGAGCCGCGGGACTGCCACCACTCGACAAATCAGGCAACGTCTTGCGCCCGGTGACGGCCGTCAAAGTGTCGCTGCGTATTCCAGCACTGGTGGACGCGGAAAGCGCCGTGGCATTTCTTAAGCGCACGCTGGAGGCCAATCCGCCGTATGGGGCGAAAGTCACGTTCGCGCCCGAACAGACCGCGTATGGGTGGAACGCGCCCGCGCTGGAGCCGTGGCTGGAGACCTCGCTGAAACGCGCGTCCCAGGACTTCTTCGGCAAGGAAGCGTGCTACTGGGGAGAAGGGGGCACCATTCCTTTCATGGCCATGTTGGGGGAGAGATTTCCTCGGGCGCAGTTTGTGATTACTGGCGTGTTGGGGCCGCGCTCGAACGCGCATGGCCCGAATGAATTTCTCGATATCACCACCGGCAAGCGTCTCACGTGCTGCGTGGCGCAGGTGTTGGCGGATCATTTTCACGCGACGTGTTCGTGAGGCACGTCACAAAAAGGGAGGGGAACCATGAACCGATACCAGATGGTACTGGGTGCGAATGCACGAGAACCGCAAGCCGCGGCAGGGTGGCAACTGACTCGGCTGCTCCCAGCCAGCGGACTCTATGGCGCCAATGGCATGCAGTTTGGGCCGGATGGGCGTTTGTATGTCACGCAGGCGTTTGGCAGTCAGATTACCGCCGTCAATGTCACTACCGGTGGGCTCGACGTGATTTCACCCGTCGGCGGGCCGATCGTGGCCCCGGACGATGTGGCCTTTGACTCGCATGGGACCATGTATGTCACTGAGGTAATGAGCGCGCGTGTTTGCGCACGCACGCCGGATGGGAAGACCCGCATCGTCGCGGACAATCTGCCTAGCGCGAATGGCATCACCATTCACCAGGATCGTGTGTTCATCGACGAATTTCGCGGTGGCGGGCGGATTTTTGAACTCTACCCCTATTCCGATCGCGCACCTCGAATGATTGCTGATGGCCTGCGCGGACCAAACGCGCTGATGGTTGGTCCCGATGGCAAGCTCTACTTTCCGCTTGTCTCGCAAGGAGAAGTGTGGCGCGTGGATATTGAAACTGGCGTGCGCGAGAAAGTGGTCGATGGCTTGAAATCTCCACCCGCCGTCAAGTTCAATCGCAAAGGCGAGTTGATCGTTCCCCAGGCTGGGACTGGCGAAGTGGTCCGCATTGATATTCAGACCGGCGCGAAAACAGTCATCGCCAAGGTACGTCCAGGCATCGACAATTTCGCGATCAGTCCCGACAACCGGATGTTTCTCTCGCATTTCGTTGATGGTGGAGTCGCTGAAGTCGCCACCGATGGCAGCAATACCGAACGGGTGCTGGTGCCCAAGGGGCTGGTTGGTCCGTGGGGGATCGCGTGTGGGGCGGACGGACAGCTCTATCTCAATGACGGCTTGAGCCTCGCGGTGCTATCGCCGACGAAAGAAGTGAGCCGGTTGGGTGGTCTCCTCGACAGTAGTTTTCCAGGGTTCGTACGGAGTCTCGCCGCTGGTGCGCCGGGCGAGCTGTGGCTGACCACGATGGCTGGTGATGTCGTGCAGTTCTTCCCCGATGGGCGACCGTTCAAGATGGTCGCTCGCAAGTTACAGGAGCCGTATGGTGTGGTGCCGGTCGGAGGCGGGGCCGTGGTGGTCGCGGAGAAGCGGTCTGGCAATCTGCTGCATATCGATGCGGCTGGACAAGTGTCCACGACGGCGAGTGGGTTCTCTCGTCCTGGCGAAGTCGTGGCGGCGAGTGATGGCACTCTTTTTGTGAGTGACATGGGTGCCGGTCGTATCGCGAAAGTCGAGAAAGGCGGGAGTCCCACCACGCTGATTGATGGATTGTCGCACCCGTCGGGATTGGCGTTACTCCGGCAAGACACGTTGCTCGTGCTTGATCGTGGGACGAAAGACCTCCATGCGGTCAACGTCAATACCAAGCAACGACAAATCCTGGCTTCGTCTCTTCCGGTTGGTGATCCGCCGGGCTGCTCACGCGGGCCGATGGAATTTTCCGGTGGGCTCGCGGTCGCGCCAGATGGCACGGTGTACATCGCTGGCGATGGCGAGGGCAGTGTGTTGGCGTTGCGCTCTCATTAAAGAGCGGAGCATCCCGTGTCGCATGTTCAATTTTCTCGACTGAAAATGGCTGTTCTTTCCCATGTTTCTGGAATATGCTGCCACGTATGAAAGTCTTTATCAGTCATGCCGCGCAAGATATCGCGCTAGCGAAGAAAGTGGCCACGGTTCTCACAAAGGCGGGATTGGAGGTCTGGGATGACCAAAATATCCTGCCTGGAGAGAACTGGGCGGAACGAGTTGCCGAGGCTCTCCGGGAGTCTGAAGCAATGGTGGTATTGCTTACCCCAGATGCTTTGCAATCCGATTGGGTACGCCATGACATTGAATACGCCCTCAGCGAGAAGCGCTACCGCAAACGATTGATTCCGGTTCTTGTCTCCTCCGTGTCGGAAGAAAGCGCGCAGGAACAGATTCCGTGGATTCTGCACCGTCTGAACATGCTCAAACTCACCGACGACAATAAAGAGGAGAATCTGGAGCAAATTGCTCAGGTACTGCTGAACGCCGCCTGAATTGCCGCAGGGAGCCATAATGCCAGCCGAAGTTTTTCTTTCGCATACGGATGCTGATCGGCAATTTGTCGAGCCCCTCGCGCAAATGCTCCAGCGCCACGGTGTTCCGGTGGGTATGCGGTCGATAGGAGAGCGGGCCGCGCGCTCCACATCGTCATCCCATCAGGCTTTATGGGCGTATGAACCGCCTTGGCGCAGAGGAGAACTCGACAATGTTGCAAACCCACCCCCACGTTGACACCATCACCCGCTACTATCACGGCTGCAACACCGCAGACGTGGAGTTGATGAAATCCACGTTTACGGCGGATGTCGTGCACTATTTCACCCAGCACACAGCGATCCGGGGCGCGGATGCGTTAGCCACCTATTGGGCGAAGATGCAACCGCGCGTGAGCGGACTCTGGGTGGTCGATCACGCGCTCGTGCAAGGCGATGAGGCGGTGATCGAGTGGACGATGCGCTGGACCCCGGCGGGACAGGCCAAGCCGCAACTCGTGCGTGGCGCGGAGTGGTACGTGTTTCGCGGGGACCTCATCGCCGAGATCCGCGCGTACTACCTCAATCCGCGTCTTCCCTACCTGCGGACGGATTTTGACCTGCAAGATTTTCCCTACGAGAAGCGCGCGTATCTCACGCTCAAGGAATAACGCGCCGAGGTTCGGCCTACCCCTTTGGCAATCCCAACACGCGGTCGCCAATGATCCCACGTTGGATTTCCGAGGTGCCGCCAGCAATCGTCATCAGCCGTGAAGACAGCGCGCGCCGACTCCACTTGCCGCTGTCGAACGCGTAGGGCGAACCCAGCGCCAACTGACTGTAGGGGCCAAGCAGTTCCGTGGCGAAGTGCGCGATCCGTACCGTCAACTCACTGCCCGCGAGTTTGGCCAGGGACCCCTCCGGTCCCGGCGGCGCGCCGCGCAGTTGCCGGGTCAAGTTGCGATACCCGTTATATTTGAGCGCCTGCACTTCGATCAGCAACTGGACCAGCCGCTGGCGCACGGCGGTATCTTCCCACGCCGGGGTGCCACTGGAGGTCACGCGCTTGCTGAGATCAATGAGCTGCTGCATGACCGGCTCGAGTTGAAACCCCATGCCGATATTGGCCCGTTCAAACATCAACGTCGTCACCGCCACCTGCCAGCCACGGTTCAATTCTCCGACGATGTTGCTCTTGGGCACGCGCACATCCTCGAAGAAGACCTCGTTAAATTCCGCATCGCCGGTCACCTGCACGAGGGGCCGCACGGTGACCCCCGGCGTTTTCATGTTCACTAAGAGATAGGTAATGCCTTGATGTTTTGGCGCGTTGGGGTCCGTGCGGACCAAGAGAATGCACCAGTCCGCGCGATGCGCGTTACTGGTCCACACCTTCTGCCCATTGACGACGAAGAAATCGCCATCCTCCACCGCGCGGGTTTGCAGCGAGGCAAGGTCCGACCCAGAGCCAGGCTCTGAGTATCCCTGACACCAGATTTCCTCGGCGGACAGAATCTTGGGAATGAAGCGCTGTTTCTGTTCCTCCGTCCCCCAGTGAATCAAGGTCGGACCCACCAACATCACACCTAGTGGATTGGCGATGCCAGGGGCATGCACCCGCGTCATTTCCTCGGCATAGATCACTTGCTCCAAAATCGTCGCGCCGCGTCCGCCGTAGGCTTTGGGCCAATGGATCCCAACCCAGTTGCCCTTATGCAATTGTTGTTGCCAGGCGATCTGGACCTCAAAGCGATCATCCGCATTCCGTTCTTCAAAGGAATCCGCCGCGTAAGAGGGCGGCATATTGGCGGCGAGCCACGACCGTACTTCCTGGCGAAATGCCTCTTCTTGAGGGGAAAAGTGAAAATCCATGTCATCCTCCGCTGAGCTGAGTGTGTTTCAGGATTTTGGCCCTTCGTCAATTGTGAGGCGTTCTGAGAGGGGCCTTGAATGACGAGAGTCTCTTCAGGTCAACTCCTCCAATAGCGCTTTGGCCTCTTGCAAATCCCCTGTATCGAACCCTTCCGTGAACCAGTCGTAAATCTCGGCGAGCATCTGTCGCGCTTCTTCTTTCTTGCCCTGTTTCTGCCACAGGCGACAGAGGCTCATGACTGCCTGCAGTTCCAAGGACTTCGCTTGTTGTCGGCGCGCAATCTCAATCGCTTTCAGAAAATACCCTTCCGCCTCCTGCTCCGCCCCATTTGAGACTTGAGGCTTGAGACTTGAGGCTTGGGAGGAAGGGGGACTAGTCTCTAGTCTCCAGCCTCTAGCCTCTCTTTGCAGCGTCAGCCGCCCTTTCAGCAGATACAGCCCTACCTCGTATATACGCAAGCCAGTTTTGTTCACGATGGCCAGTGCCTCGGTGAGCCGTACTAACCCTTCATCGATCTGTCCTACGCTCCCATGTGCTGCGGCCAGTCCGATCAGGAAGAGCGGGCGTGCCAGCTCTGCTCCTCCGGCGAAGTAGGTGTCCATGCTTTGGCGCATCTGTGTCAGCCCCTCCTCGACCTGGCCCTGCGCGACGAGCATTGCACCCCGCTGGAAAGTTCCGAGTGCTACAAAAAGTGGAAAGCTGTGCTCGGATGAAAACGCCACCAACTCCTCTAAGCGTTCTTGAGCGAGTTGCCGCTCTTTACGACACTGATGAAGAGTGAAAACAAAGAATAGGGCGTACGCGAAGCTAAAGGGATGGGATAGCTTCTCGGCCAAAGCAAACGCCTCGTGGACTCTTTGGAGGGCCTGGTCGGGGTAGCCCAGATGCCACAGATTCAAGGCCGCATGGCCCCGGCACAGCACCCCAGGGTCTTGCATCGGCCGGATGGCAGAGGAAGAGAACTGCCGAGAGTCGTAGAGCGCAATCGCCTGCTCTAGATGTTCTCGGGCTGCGGCAAACTTGCCCATGACAAACGATATCTGTCCCAACCCGTGGTGGCCCTCTACTATAAGAACGGGATCTTGAGTATTTTGTCCTAACCGCAGCAGTTGCTCCGCTGCTTCGTATGCCGTCGGCAATTCTCCCCGCCCCAGATGAAAGAGCCACAGGCCGTAGAGCACTGGCGCAAGTTGAGGAGTCTCTCCTACCTGTCTACACAACTCTCGCGCCCGGGTGTAGGCTTTTCCCACTTCCGGGGCTGCATAATTCTTGGTGGCCATAAACGCTAAGCCGAGAGGGGTCTGTAAGTTCAGCTCTTGGTGGAGGCGTTCCACCGTGCCCGGAAGTGTTTTGAGCAACTCCAATCCTGTGCTGAGATGGTTGATGGCCTCCACGTAGGCTGAGCGGTCGACAGCTCTCTCGCTGGCCTTCTGCCAATAGGGAATGGCCTGTTCTATCAGACCTGCCTCGGTGTAGTGATGCGCCACCAACTCTGGCTGAGTCGCTGAGATGTCGATAAAGCGAGCAACTAAGACCTGAGCAATCTGCTGGTGAAGGCGTTGCCGCTCGCGCTTGAGCAAGGACTGGTAGGCCGTGTCCTGCACCAGGGCATGCTTGAAGAGGTAGTGGGCATGAGGTGGCAGCCCGCGCTGGTACACCAGTTCTGCGTCCACTAACTGGGCCAGCCCACGCTGCAAGGTCGCCTCGTCCACAGACGAAATGGCTTGCAGCAGCTCATAGGAAAACTCTCGCCCTAGCGCGGCGCCCAATTGGGCGACCGCTTTGGCCTCAGCCAGCCAGTCCAGCCGGGCCATCAACGAGTCGTGCAAGGTGGCGGGAATCGCTAAAGCAGACAGGGGTCTGGTCAACTCATAATGACTGTTGACGGCCCGCACGAACCCCGACTCGATGACCATCTTGGTTAATTCTTCCACGAACAACGGGACCCCGTCCGTCTTCGCCACTACTTGCTCCACCACTGCGTCGGGTAAGGTTCTGCCGCCGGTCACGTTTCCAACCATGCGCTCCACTTGTGAGCGTCCTAACCGGCCCAGGGTGAGCTGACTGAGGTACGAACGAGAACCCCAGGACGGCGTAAACTCGGGCCGAAAGGTTAACAGCACCAGCATCCGCGCCGTGGGAACCTGGTCGAGATAGAGGGCTAACAGCTTCAAGGTGGAAGGGTCGGCCCAGTGGAGGTCTTCCCAGGTACAGTACACCGCTTGTCGTTCTGCCTCCTCGCATAGCCACCGAACCAACGCTTGCAGCGTTTTCTCCTTCTGCTGCTCAGGGTTGAGGGTCAGGGGTGGAACGCCCTCAGGATGCGGCAGTGACAACAGGGCCGCTAACAGTGGCAGCGTGTCAGCCTGGGGGAACCGATAGTGAGACAGGGTCTGCTCCAGTTTGCCCAACTTCATCTGGGCTGAATCCTCGCGTTCAACCCCCAGCACACGTTGTAGATGTTCAATCACCGGATAGAGCGCACTGTTCTGGTGATAAGGCGAACAACGAAACTCAAGCCGTACAGTCCCTTCTTGGCCAAGTTGTTCTTTGAATTCTTGTCCGAGGCGGGATTTGCCGATGCCTGGCTCCCCGCTGAGTAGCACCACTTGTCCTTCACCTGCCTTGGCCTGCGTCCAGCGTCGCTGTAGCAGCCCGAGTTCGTCTTCGCGACCCCACTAAAGGTGTTAAGCCTCTACTGACTGCTGCTTCAAAACGGCTCTGCGCCTCGCTCTCGCGCACGACCCGATACACCGACAGGGGAATGGAAAGTATCTACTTTAAATTCCAAGGCAACCCGAAAAATCGCCAAAATATCTTGACAAATAGCCGCTAAACACACACACTTTATGGACTTTGAACAGAGAAGACTTACAGGCTGAAATCAACGCCATCGACCAAGAAATCGCCCAACTG
>CAMBFS010000035.1 GCA_945865755.1 Klebsiella pneumoniae | reverse complement strand
TCCAGTTGGGCGATTTCTTGGTCGATGGCGTTGATTTCAGCCTGTAAGTCTTCTCTGTTCAAAGTCCATAAAGTGTGTGTGTTTAGCGGCTATTTGTCAAGATATTTTGGCGATTTTTCGGGTTGCCTTGGAATTTAAAGTAGATACCTGACATCAATCCCGCCAGGTTGTTCTGGTGCGTTCTGAACAACTTCTCCAGGGGACGCAACGCTGACAACGGTGATCTGTCCACCTGCGGTGCGGATGTTGGTCCCCACCATTTGGATGTCGCCACCGATAATGGACAGCGTCTCTCCTGCGGGAACGGTGAGGAGACTCTCGGGTGTTCCTACCGCGAGGATTGGCGCCGGATTGGGGCGTAAAAACCCAAAAGCCTCCGGTGGTGCCGAAGTCAGCAGGCTGTCGTTTGGCGTTGTGGCGTCGAAGCGGCCATTTTCTCCCAGCCGCAGATAATCCGCCGTACTCGCGTGAAACGAGCCATCGACATCAAGCGACGCATTCGGTCCGAACAACACCCCACTCGGATTCACGAGATAGAGATTGGCGTCAGGAATCTCGGAACGAAGGGTCCCATCAATGAGCGAGGGATTTCCTCCCGTGACTCGGCCAATGATGTTGTCCACTGTCCCAGGTCCCGTGAACGTCGCGCTTTCCCCAGTGTTGACGTTGAACTCGCCGAAACTGTGAAAAAGATTTCCGCCCACTTGCTTCCCCACCTCAGCGCCAATCGTATAGTTCGGGCCTGTGAGCGCGCCGTGTGGCCCGACACTCCCGTCGAGCGTGATCTGGGCATGACTACCAGTGAGCAGCGGGCCGAGGAAAAAGACGAAAGGCAACAGCAGCGGGCAAAGCCGCACCGCGAGAGAAATTGTCGGCGGACGCTGTGTCATCATTGCTCCTTATGATACGGCAAGGGTGAACTGCAGATGGACGCCCGAATCTTGCGGATCTCCACCCGTGGTTGGGGTATTCAAGAGTGCATGGCCCCAGTAGATTTCGAGCTCTGGGCGATACTCAAGCAGGTAGGTCCACGCCCACGCCCAGCGGAGACCAATACCAAGGCTCGCGAGGGTGTGACGCCCTGGCGATGGTGTATCGTGGCTCCAGGCTCGGCCAATATCAAAGAATGGAGCCAGTTGAACCGTCTCCGCCCACGGAACGTCGTGGAATATGGGAATGCGCGACTCCAGCGACGCCACGAACCCGTTGTCGCGCACCAGTTGGTTTTCTCGGTACCCGCGCACGCTGTAGCGACCACCAACCGCCATCTGTTCGACGGGGAGCAGGGAATCGGTCGTTAGTTGCATATCCATGCGCGCGATGGTGTGGATGTTCCACCACGGCAGCCGCCGCACCCACTGCAATTGGCCCAACCACGAAAAGAATTGCCCGTCCGGGCGTCCGCCGCCATTATTGGTGGCTCCCAGAGCATCAATGCCGACGCTGAAGCGCGAGGATGCGGCGAGGACTTGCGTGGGCGTGCGCTCGGTCCACTCCAAGGCCAAACGGAGAGCCGAGACGGTTGACTTGCCGTTCCGCGCGCCCGGCGAGAATGAGAATGGCTCTCCGAGCAGAAAGGTTTTGTTGTAGATCCGTTCCCCGACAAGGGACACGGCGAATTCGTGATGCGGCGTGCGGTAGACTGGCTGTCGCAGCGTCACCCCGAAGATTTCCGACTCGCTCTCGACATCCAGCGGGGCAAACGGCTCTTCCACGACCACGAAATCGTTCTTCCGATAGCGAACGCTCACGGTAGTGTCGTGGGCGGTCACCGGCAGCGCGTAACTCGCGTCGAGCTGCGGGTCGATCCCCGCCGAACGTCCGTAGGTGACATGCACCACGTCGCCGTTCCCCGTGAGATTCTGATGCGCCAGGGTGATGAGCCCCCGCTCCGCGCCGACGGTGGGCGATTGGTAATTATTGAAACCAATCAGCAGCGAGTAGGGCCGGTGTTCTTGGACCCGCACGTGCAGGGTACTTTCTCCAGGCTTGATGCCCGGCCGCAGGTCCGCGCTGAGGCGACGGATACGGGCATCTTGCTGCAGTAGTTGCAGCCGCTGTTGGAGCGCCTTGAGGTCCAGCGGTGGTTCAGTACCCACCCTGATGCGCTCTTCGATGTAGCGCGTGCGGAACCAGTTGTTGTCGGTGACTTCGATATGGATGAGGGAGCCTTCGATGATCTGGAAGGTGGCAACGCCATCGACAACAGCAGGGTTCGGGATCACGGCCCCGGAGTTGATGTAGCCTTTGTCAACATACAAGCGTGTCAGCGCGAGCCGCAGCTCTTCCAGCTCCGCGCTGGTGACCTCGCGGTCGAGATATGCCTTGGTGACCTTCGCCAATTCCGTGGGCGAAAAGACGGTACTGCCCGTCACCGTGATTGCGCGGAGGAAAGTCCGACCTCCTGAAAATCGTGGCGGACGTAGTGCTGGCAGTGGGGAAACTGGCGGCAGGAGCGCGGGCGGTGAAGCCGGGAGGTTCCTTCAACAAAGGCGGCCCGCTCCCAGATCGGCCAGTAGGGTCCAGATTCAGAGGGCCTTGCGCGTAGGCGACGGTCTCAAGGAAGCCACACATCAGGAGGAGAGAAAAAAAGAGAGCAGACGGGTGAGTCCTCCGCCATTGTCGATACAGTTCCCACATAAAGTGACTTCGAGAAAAAATTCTTCCTGTCGGAGGTCAGCTGGGAATGAGCGGAGTAGGGGCGAATAATCATTCGCCCCTACCACAATGATCATTCGCCCCTACCACACCGTGCTCGTCACGCTGGGATTCCCGTTGGTCATCCCAGCCTACATTGCGGCTCTAAATCGAACCACGCGACCTTGGCACAGTGCCGCAAATCCCCCCGCGCTTCGCGCGACCCCCTTTGGCAAAGGGGGTGTTTTATTCCCCCCTTTGTTAAAGGGGGGCTAGGGGGGATTTCTCACTCTCAGTTACGAAGTGTGCCAATGTTCTGTGGAGTGATTTAGTGAGAGGGCTCCGCAAGTTCCCTCTCCCGGCTGGGAGAGGGCTAGGGTGAGGGGGATCAAATGATTTTTCCTTTATTGAGGCAACATCGCCTTGGCCCGGTCGATGAGCTGGGAGAGGGCTTGTGGACTCAGCGGCGGCACCGGGTGCGGAAGCCGCGCTTCATCGGTCGTGTTCGGCGCAAGGAGAGCGGAGGTGTTCAACCGAACGCCAGTCGCGTCGTAGAGCGAACTGCTGTTGTCACTGTCACAGTTTCCATTGGCAAGGACACCCGTCTGAAAATGGACGCCGGTAAGGCTGTTGGGGCTGGGGTGATCGAAGATGAACGCGTGGCAGTTCCCCACGTCAGGATCGAGCAAAAAGAAGTCGTACGGAAAATTAACGTCCACATCCGTGGCGCGAAGGATAACGATAGGACCTCCGCCGCTATCCGTCCCCACGATGCCGGTGTACGGGTCCACAGGTCCCACACTATTGAAATTGTAAGTCTGCTGGAAAGTGGAACTGATCGTGGAGGTGAACCGCCAGCGCCCCAGCAAGGCTTGCAGATCGGCATTCGCTCCGCCGCCCGCTGGGCTCCAGCCGGTGATGACGAAATTCTGGAGTGCCTCGGACCACTGCACGGTCACATCCTTGCCCGCGAATCCGGGCAGGACATAGGAGCCACTGGCCCCGGCGAGATAGGGAGTTCCCAAGGTCTTCACGGTAAACGTCGCTTGTCCAAATTGGACACCGCCAGGACAACGAGGGTATGCGTGCCATCGCCAAGGTTGTTCCAATTGACCTGGAATCCGAAGCCGTTGTTGACATCGCCACAAGCGGCGCGACTATCGCCGCGCAAAGTGCCGTAAGAAGCTGGTACGCGAATCGTGCCATTCACGACAATCTCAATCGTGGTCGCTTGGCAATGCCACCCCGAAATAATGCCGAGCCCGCTTTGTTGAATGGAATTGGAGGTAGGGTTTTCGAGATTGCCCTGGCCGAACGCGGACGAAGACACGGCCAGGAGTGAAACAATAATACCGAGCACGCATTTCCTGTGGTCCATGATTTTTCCTTGTGTGTACAAAGTCTCTACGCTTGTCTGTGATCGGCCAAAGAAAGGCAAGGGGATCGCCCTCAACCCGACGAAGATCAGGTCAGCGCTCCCGGTTTGCACCAGCGCATGAGGGCCTCGTCACTGGAGCTGGTCAAGCTGACGGACGTATTCGGCGCTGGGCGGAAGGCCGCCCAGCGGACCAGTCGCGTGCACATAACGAATGACCCCGGCTTTATCAATGAGAAAAACCGCTTGCTGCTCCATGTCGACCGTGCCGTACCTTTTGAGATGCGGCAGGGGAGAAGGCGACTTTTCCCCGTGCAACACGCGATCACTCACCATGGCGACCATGCTGGTCCCCATGCCAGCAACGAACTTCCCAATCGGCGCGCGTGAGAGACAGATACCGTACTGAGGGAAGACCGCTCGTTCTGGATCACAAAGGTACGGAAACGAGAGCTGGTACTGACGAAAATAGAGCTGGGCCTCCTCCGGGGTACTCCAGGTGATCTGCAAAATCTCGGTATCGCGCGTCTGGAGTTCTGGATAGCCGAGACGCAATTGTGCCATGTACCGCCGACAGAATGGGCAAAAGAGCCCCTTGGAGAACCACACCAGCACGTTCTTCCGCCCCCGGTACTCTGCCAGCGTAAGGTCCTGCCCCTGGGCGGAAGCAAGCCGAAAATTGGGAGCGACCGTGCCAACCGCCAACATCCGCGACTGCTCTTGGTGTTCCATTGTGTCGTGTCTCCTTCCTAATAGTAGACGTCCTCCCGTCCTCAACAGAGGAACGGCAGCATAATCAACAGATCTGGCGAATAGCCAGTCTTTTCACAGATCGCCAAACTTTTCGCCAGATACTCCTCGGCTTTGACCGTATCCCCTCTCTCCAGGTGCAAGGTCGCCAACCCGTCGTAACACGGAAACAGATGCTGTGGTTCCCCGGTCTCCTCGGCGATGGTGCACGCCTCAAGGTAATACCGTTCGCTCTCCTCCAATTGCTCTTGGCATTGATGGATTTGCGCGAGCAAGATCAGCGGAATCGGGAGATGATTGCGCAGACCCAGTTGTTGATCAAGCGCGATCGAGGCTTCGGCGGCTGCAAGCCCTTGGGTACAATCGCCCACCAGCGAACAAAAACTACTGGCGACACTCGCGTGCAGCCAGGATTGTTGCGAGAGGTCGCCGATCTTCTTGGCCAGCGCCAACCCCTCGTGGCAATAGGCCAACGCCTGTTCCCGATCAACCGCGGACAACAGCATCCCCAGGTTCGCGTAGGCGCGACAGGCGGCGGTGGGCTGA
Source organism: Klebsiella pneumoniae (assembly GCA_945865755.1). GTDB lineage: Bacteria > Desulfobacterota > Binatia > Bin18 > Bin18 > JABFSC01. The sequence goes on along the minus strand of CAMBFS010000035.1, from coordinate 22,592 downwards.
TTGTGTTGCAACGCGATATGCAGGCTTTGTTTGACGTGGGCGATCCCGTCTTCTAAGTCGCCCCGCCGGGCCAGGGACACTCCCAATGTGTTGAACGCTTGCGAGACGACCTCCGGCGCGTCCAGCCGCTGCCCTACCGCCAACGCCTTTTGCGTCCAGACGATCGCCTGCTCATCCTCACCACCGCGAAAATGAAAGCGCCCCAGCTCCTGATACAGCAGCGCCGCTTCAACCTGGTCAGAGTCCTGAGCGAACAGCGCGAGCCCACGATGCCAATGCTCGAGCGCTTTCTCGCGATTGCCCTGGCCCCACCAGTGCAGACCGATTTTGCGATGCACCGCCGCGACCCGTTCGCGCTGCCCTCCCCTTTCGTAGTGTCCGAAAGCCGCCTGCCAGGACGCCAGCGCCGCTTCCGGCTCGCCCGAGGCGGCGCTGGCGTCGGCGAACTTCTCAAAAATTTCCGCCTTGATCTCCTCATGGTCATCCGCTTGCGCGAGCAGGGCCAACGCCCGGCGATAACAATTCATGGCGTCTTGATTCGCGTAGGTGAGAGCGGCTTTATCGCCGAAGCGGAGAAGATACCGCAGCGCGCGCTCACGGTCATCGCTCTGACTGTAATGATGCGCCAGTTGCGGCAGGTAGTCCTCCAGGTGCTGGGCGTGGAGACGCTCCAGGGTTTCCGCGATGTGTCGGTGCAGCAGCGTCCGCCGTTTTTTCAACAGGCTGTTATACGCCACCTCTTGGATGAGCGTATTGCGAAACCGATACTCCGTCGGTCGGTCGTCAGCCGTGGCCACTTCATTCACAAGGTCCGAGTGCAGGAGTGTCTCTAACTGAAGAGGCACATCTTGGGGCCGCGTCGCGATCTGGCGCAGCAGCGTGAGATTAAAGCTCGGACCAATGACGGCGGCCTCCAGGAGAAGCTGCTTCGCGCCCAGTGACAAACTGTCGATACGGGACAGGACGACGCCCTGCACGGTGGCGGGAACTTCAAGATTCGTCAGGTCTCCGGAGAACCGGGTCCCGGTCGGCGTCTTCTTGAGAATCCCCGTGTCGAGCAGCGACCGCACGGCTTCTTCGAGAAAAAAGGGATTGCCCGCCGCGCGGCGGGTCAACAACTCGCGCACGGCGGGTTGAAACGGAGAAATCAGCGGGCCAATTAGTGCGTCCAACAGCGCTTCGCTGTCCTCCGCGGTGAGGGGTTGCAGCCGGATCACCGCGGCGCCCACATGGGCGCTATAGATCATCCCCGTTGGCGCGGTCGGCCTCGCGACCAGCAATAAGAACAGCGGTTGGTCCGCGACGCGATCCACCAGGGAGCGTAGCAGTTCCACGGAAGCGGCATCCGCCCATTGGAAATCCTCGACGACCAGGAGGACGGGCTGTTGTCGGCATTGACACTGGCAGATTTCCTTGACCGCCACGAAGAGCTGCCGTTTGAGCTGTTCAGGGTCCAAGTGTGTCGTGCTCAGCCCTTTTTCGGCGAATCCCAACAGGCTCTCCACCGCGGGAACGATGGGAGCCGTCTGCGCGCCGATCGCCTGCAGGATCGTCTCGATTTTGCTCCTCGCCTGCGCGGCGCTGTCCTCTAAGGTGAGAGCGAAACAGGTGCGAAAGAACTCAATGAGCACGTGATAGGCTTCGCTGCCCAAAGCCGAGCATGTCGTCTGATAGAGCGTGAGGTGACCGAGGAGCCCTGCCGTATCGAGGCGCTTGAGGAATTCCGCGAGCAGTCGAGATTTCCCGATCCCGGCTTCCCCAATGAGACTGACCACCTGGGTTTTTCCTTTCCCCACCCGGTCGAAGACCTCCATGAGTTGTTGGAGTTCCGCCTCACGTCCGAGGAGCGGCGCGGTCACCGTGTCCGTGTCCAGAGCGGCGACCGTCGCTTGCCGCGGCCCGACAATCTCAAACGTCTGGATGGATTCCGTCTTGCCTTTCAGCGCGACGGCCTCAAGCGGACGGCACGCGAAGGACTTGCGGACGAGGCGATACGTTGCTTCACTGATAGTGACCTGACCCGGCGCGCCATTCTGTTGCACCCGGGCGGCGACATTGACCGTATCGCCGACCACCCCGTAGTCTTTGCCCTCGCCCACGGTGCCCGCCACCACCAAACCGGTGTTGATGCCGATGCGCATGTTAAGGGCTCCGGCGGTAGCGGTGCTCGCGGTGGTGCGCAACTGCCGCAGCCGCGCCTGCATCCCTAACGCCGCTCTCACGGCGCGTTCAGGATCATCTTCATGAGCGACCGGCGCCCCAAAGACAGCGAGGATGGCATCGCCGATAAACTTCTCAATGAACCCATCATAGCGGCGGATTTCCTCGGCCAACGTCTGGAAGCACCCCATCATCAGACTGCGCAGTTCTTCCGGATCAAGTCGCTCGGCGAGACTGGTAAACCCCACCACATCAGCAAACAATACAGTGACCGGGCGCCGGTCCGCTTCGGCGACCACTGGCGCGGCGTTCACGGCGAGGACTGTGTCCGCGGGTTGCACGAGAGGGCGTTGCGGAATGGGCACCACGGGTTGAGGTGTTTCCGGGTGTGCTCCCGACACACCCGTTCCGCATTTGGGACAAAAACGAAACTCTGGGGGACACACATACTCGCATTGTGGACAGGGGCGATTCAGTTGCTTGCCACACTTGGGGCAAAACTGAAAATCCGCCGCGACTTCGCATTGACAGTGGGGACAGTGCATGGGTGATCTCTTCTTTATGGGGAAGCGAACATGGGGGTGACGCACAGAGGCGAGACCCGTAGTTCCCCATCGCGCTGCCAGTTGCATACTGCTTTTGCGGAATGAACGAAAGTGAGGCATGCCTTTGGCAAGAAGGGCACCTCACATAGCTGACGACCCCTCGTGTCTTATGGTACAGTCCCGCGCGAATAAGGAGGGCCTTGCTATGACAACAAACGATCTCTGTTTTCTGTCCATCGCGCAGCTTGGGGAACAACTTCAAAACAAATCCGTCTCCCCCGTCGAAGTCACCCAAGCCTACCTGGACCGTATCGCGGCGCTTGATCCTCCACTCAATAGCTATCTGACCGTCACCGCCGAACGGGCGTTACAAGAAGCCCGCGCCGCCGAAGCGGAGATTCGCGCGCAGCGGTATCGCGGTCCGCTGCAAGGGATTCCGCTTGCGCATAAAGACATCGTGGCGACCAAGGGCATCGCGACCACATGCGCCTCGAAAGTCTTGCAGGACAATGTCCCCGACTATGACGCGGCGGTGATTGAACGGTTACAGGCAGCGGGTTCCATACTGCTTGGCAAACTCAACATGAATGAGTTCGCCACCATGCTCCCCAGCCAACATTTTGGGCGCGTGAACAATCCGTGGAATCTGGCGCATACTCCCGGCGGGTCCAGCAGTGGCTCTGGCGTCGCCGTAGCCGCCGGACTCTGCGCCGGTTCGCTAGGCACGGACACCGGTGGCTCGATCCGTATCCCCGCCGCGTTTTGCGGCATCGTTGGGCTGAAGGCGACGCATGGGCGGGTCAGTCTGTTCGGGGTAACACCGCTGGCCTGGTCCCTTGATCACATCGGCCCGATGACTCGCACGGTGCAAGACGCGGCGCTGATGATGCAAGTGCTCGCGGGCTACGACGCCCGCGATCTCGTGTCGCGTGATGTCCCTGCCTCCAGTTACACGGCCAAGCTCACCGGCGACATCAAAGGGCTCCGGCTTGGGGTGCCGAAACAGTTCTTTCCAGAGTATACCGACCCGGAAGTCAAAGCCGCCTTCGACGCGGCGGTGAAAGTGTTGCAAGGACTGGGGGCACGCATTGAAGAAGTCGAGCTACCTTCACTCGATAATATGTGGTCCTCGGTCGCGCAGGTGATTCTCAATGGCGAAGCGAACGCCTGGCATGAGCCGTATCTCAATGCGCAGGCGGAAGACTATGGTTCCGGCGTGCGGAAATTCCTGGAACGTGGCAAGACGACGCTGGCGACGGAATACGTGCGGGCTCAACGGGCAAGAACACAGCTTTGCCGCGACATGGAGACTGCCTTCGCGCGAATTGACGCGCTGCTCACGCCAGGGGAATTGGTGCCCCCGCCTCTCCACGACGCACGAACGGCGATCATTGACGGGCGGGAGGTGAGCCTGATGACCGCGCTGATTGCGGCGACCTGTCCTTTCAATATCACTGGCCAACCGGCACTGACGATTCCCTGTGGATTCACGCGCAGTACACTGCCCATTGCCTTGCAGATTGTCGGCAAAGCGTTTGATGAAGCGACGGTCCTGCAAATTGGGTATGCGTATGAGGGGCAGACCGCGTGGCATACGCGGCGACCGGCCGTCAATGCGTGATTCGTGTGAATGACAAGAGGTCGTCGGGTGTGAGATTGTTGATGCCTGGAAGCTGCTGGCCCGCAAGCGACACCAGGCAGGGTTCAAACTCAGGATACCGATGGCAAAAGGCATGGAGCGACTTCAGTTCTCTTTCCTCAACGTGCGCGGTTTTGACTTCCACCGCCCACTTTTCTCCGTTGGGGCCGAGTACAACAAAGTCCACTTCTTTCTCCCGGTCATTCCAGTAAAAGGTGTCCCAGCCGGCTTCCAGAAAGCGGGCCCCGACGGCGTTCTCAAAATAGTGCCCAAAGCGCGCGGGCGAGAGCGGCGCGGTGACGGGCCGCTCAAATGCTCGGATGAGCGCATTGTCATGCACGATGAGTTTTGGAGAACTCTGCCGCGCACGGAAAGGGCTGGGGCTGTATTTTTCCACGCCCGTCACCAAGAAAGCGGATTGGAGCAAGTGCAAGTAGGTCTTGAGCGTCGGCAACGTCCCTTGTCCCTGCAAGGCCCCATGCAGTTTCGGAAGTGTCACAATCTGCGCGGGCAGGGAAATCGCCACCCCGAATAATTGACGGAGCAGCGCGGGCTGCTCCACCGGACGCAATTGGAGGAGGTCACGGCCAATGGCGGGCTCGACGATGGCATCACGGATGTACGCGCTCCACCGCTCAAGGGCCATTGGAGCAAAAGGTTCACGGGTGTCCTCACCACACAGAAAGCGGAGCGAACCGGGATAGCAGCCAAACTCGACAAACTGTGGCACCGTCAAACCAAACACGTGGCGTGCTTCGCTCACGTTCCAATGCTCCGCGCGGATGAGTTCGAAGCGTCCCGCCAGACTTTCACGGAGTCCCTGCTCCACTAACAGCGCGGAAGAGCCCGTGATGAGCACCTTTAGCGGCGGCGTGGTCGTATCCCAGAGCCGTTTGAGCACTTCGGACCACCCCGGAATTTTCTGAATTTCGTCGATCGCGATCATCCGGTCCGCGTGAGCAGCGGCGTGTTCCCACCATTCCGCGATCACCCGCGCGGGCAGTGGCGTGGGAGAATCGGCTGTTTCATAGACGCCACGACCATGCAGCGCCGCGCGGACGGCGGTCGTCTTGCCCACTTGCCGAGGGCCAACGATTACTTGCATGAGCGGGTGCGATTCTTGTATCCGGGCGGCAATCAGGTCATAAAGCGTTCGGTTTTTTTCCATATATTTCGCATTAGTAGCTCTGTTGTTCCGATTTGTAAAATCGATTTTATAAATCGTGGACGCTTCAGGGCCGCTGACCGCCTCATCAGGGCGGGCGGGGGCAGAAGACAAAGGCAAAAGGCAAAAATAGGGAAACGGGGAATGGGGACAGAACGGGAAATCGGGGAATAAAAGGGTTCGGTTTTCTGTGCCTCGTCCCGCGGCCAGCGTTTCTTGAGAATGATCCGCCGATCATCCTCGGCATCCTAATGCAGATAGGTGCCCCGCTCCGCGTGATCGCTGAGCAAGGACCGGACGAGCGTCGTTTTCCCGCACTGGCGCGGCCCCCCGATGAACACCATCTTTTTGGCGAGATCGTTCGGCACATCTGAAGTGAGGTAGTGAGGCGGCTGTTTTGCAGTGGGCTGGAAAATAGTCATGGCTATTCTCCAGTCCGCCGGAAAATAGCCAGGGGCAAGTGAGCAGGGCGAGAAAACTGGACGAGCGACGGGGCGAATGAGCGGAGCCAGGGAGTGGGGGAGGCGACAAAATCAGGCCTGTCTCCTTATCGGGATGTCTGACTGAAGAACGCGAGCGTACGCTTCTCGTTTCCGGCAAGGGTGTAGGCTTTGGTGTCGGTATGCACGAAGCCAGTCTTTTTGATTCCTTCGCGTTGTTCCACAATCTCGTGCTGGAGCCGGGGGCCTTTCATGGCAATGACGATGCCCTCTGGACGCAGAAATGGACGTGCCAATGTCAGCAGGAGGGAAAGACTCCAGGTGGCCCGCGTCACGACCATGTCGAATGCCGCCGAGAGACTCTCTGTTTGTGACAACTGCTCCGCTCTGCCTTCGTAGGCGTTGATGTTGCGCAGGGTGAGCGCGCGGATGGCGGCTTTGAGAAAGTTGGCGCGTTTGCGTCGGGCTTCGATCAGCGTGACGTGGACTTCGGGTTTGGCGATGGCCAGGGGAAGACCAGGAAAGCCCGCGCCACTGCCGAGATCAAGCACCCAGCTTCCCGCGGGAATCCAGGGCAGTAACGCGAGCGAATCGAGAATATGTTTGCGGATAAGCGTTGCTGGGTCGATTTGTGAAAGCAGGTCGGCGATGGTGGACCAGCGCTGGATTTCTTCAATAAATGTAGCGAACTGGGAGACCGTTGCCTCGGAGAGCGTGAGGGAGAACTGCTGTGCTCCCTCACGGAGCATGCGCGTGTGATCCTGGTCCAGCATAGCGCGTTACGCGGCGCTCACGCGCTTGAGGTGGACCGCTAAGAGGGACAGGGCCGCGGGTGTCATCCCCGGAATCCGCGCGGCCTGCCCCAAGGATGCTGGACGGATGGAAATCAGCTTCTCTCGGACCTCGGCGGATAAGCTCGACACACCGTCGTAATCGAGTGTCTGGGGAATGCGCAGCTCCTCAAGATGACGTAACCGCGCGACGCCCTCTTCCTGGCGGCGAATATAGCCGGAGTATTTAATAATAATCTCGACCTCGGTCGCCGCTTCACGTGGCAGCGCGGTGGGGGCGGGGGCAATCTGTTGAACGATGGCGAAGGAAATCTCTGGCCTCCTCAGAATTTGCGCAAGCGAGGTGGGGATTTTCAGCGCTGCGCTGGCGAACGATGCCATTGTCTCATTGGTCGATTCCGTTGGCGTGAGAATGGTGTCTTCCAGGCGCTTGATTTCGGTCTCGATCCGTTGCCGGTTGCTTTCGGTCTTGTGCTGGTCAGCGTCGTTCACGAGCCCAATCCGATAGCCAAAGGTCCGCAGGCGCAGGTCAGCGTTATCTTCGCGGAGTAACAGCCGGTGCTCCGCTCGTGAGGTGAACATCCGGTAGGGCTCACCGCCGACCCCTTTGGTCACTAAGTCGTCGATGAGCACGCCGAGGTATGCTTGGTCACGCGAGAAAATCAGTGGCTGTTCGCCGCGCAGGCTTAACACTGCATTGATGGCCGCCATCAGTCCTTGGGCCGCTGCTTCTTCATATCCTGTGGTGCCGTTGATTTGCCCGGCATGGTAAAGGCCGCGCACCAGCTTGGTTTCGAGCGTGGGGAAAAGCTGTGTCGGGTCGGCATAGTCATACTCAATGGCATAGCCGGGACGCATGATCTCGGCTTTCTCCAACCCGGTGATCGAGCGGACCATCTGGAGCTGAATATCGAGCGGCAGGCTGGTCGATAGGCCATTGGGGTACACTTCGACGGTGTCCCGTCCTTCGGGCTCAAGAAAAATCTGATGGCGTTGTTTGTCCTTGAAGCGGACGACTTTGTCCTCGATCGATGGACAATAGCGAGGTCCGCGTCCTTGAATAAGCCCCGAATATAACGGCGAGCGGTCGAGCCCTTCCAGAATCGCCTTGTGGGTATCGGCGTTGGTGTACGTCAGATGACACGGAATCTGTGTTTGGGTGATTTTTTCGGTCGAGAACGAGAGCGGGGTTGGCGGGTCATCTCCGGGCTGAGGGGTCACCACGCTGTAGTCGATGCTGCGGCTATCGAGTCGTGGACAGGTGCCGGTTTTGAGACGCCCAACCCGAAATCCCAACGCGCGCAGATGTTCGCTCAAGCCTTCAACGGCGAAGTCTCCAGCTCGTCCGGCGGCGTAGTGCTTGAGCCCCACATGGATCAGTCCTTTCAGAAAGGTACCGGTGGTGAGAATGACTTTGCGACCCAAAAACATTTCACCAATTTGGGTCTCCACGCCACGCACCTCGTCATTCTCCACGAGGAGGCGTTCGACACTGCCTTGACGGAGCATGAGGTTGTCCGTGGTTTCGACTACTCGTTTCATGCGTTGTCGGTAGAGGGCCTTGTCCGCTTGCGCACGGGTGGCGCGTACCGCTGGTCCTTTGCTCATATTGAGCACGCGAAACTGGATGCCCGTCTCGTCAATGGCCTTGGCCATTTCGCCACCGAGGGCGTCGATTTCTCGCACCAGGTGGCTTTTGCCAATCCCGCCAATCGCGGGGTTACAGGACATCTGGCCGATATGGTCCAGATTCAGGGTGAGCATGAGTGTCTGGCATCCCAGGCGTGCCGCGGCAAGGGCTGCTTCGATTCCCGCATGACCAGCACCGACAACAATAATATCGTAGACCATAGATTCCTTACTTCCCGATACAAAAATCGCGAAAGACGCGGTCGAGAATGTCTTCTGTATGAATATGACCAGTGATCTCGCCAATATGATCGAGCGCGGCGCGGAGATCAACCGCGAGGAGATCGAGCGGAATCCCGTCGCGCAAGTTTTGCCGGGCCTGACGAAGCATCTGCTCCGCTTGGACCAGTGCGTTATGATGACGGACACGGGTCACGGTTGCTCCGGGTACGGTTTCCGTAAGTGTTGGTTCCTGGGTGAAAAGGGCGTGGTGCACACTTTTCCCCAACTCATCAAAACCCGCGCCGGTCTTGGTTGAGAGCACCACGGGGGGCATCAGGTGTGGTCGCGAGGGTAAATCCGCCACAGACACGACCACGGGTAAATCGCTTTTGTTGAGAATCGGAATGGTCGGCTTGTGTTGGATAGCCAAGAGCACTGCCTCATCCTCAGCATCCAACGGTTGTGACGCATCAAAAATGGCGAGCACCAGTTCCGCCGCGTGAATGCCGGCTTTCGCGCGTTCCACGCCGATCTGTTCGACGGTATCGCTCGTCTCTCGCAGCCCGGCGGTATCCCATATCACCAGCGGTATCCCATTGAGTGTGACCGTTTCTTCGAGAATATCCCGTGTTGTGCCGGGAACCGAGGTCACGATCGCGCGGTCCGTGCCCGCAAGGAGATTCAGGAGACTTGATTTTCCGACGTTTGGTTTCCCGACAATCACCGTGCGGCAGCCTTCGCGATAGATTTTTCCTTGGGTGAATGTTGACGCGAGCGCGGCGAGGTCGGATGCCAGGACAGACATCTCGCTATCCAATTCGTGCTGGGCTTTTTCGGGTAGGTCTTCGTCGGGAAAGTCGATAAATGCTTCAATGTAGGCCGTGAGTCCAATGAGTCGATCGCGCAACGTCGTGCAAACAGCGGACAAGCGACCGGAGAGTTGCTCCCAGGCAAGGTCAAGTCCTTGGTTTGATTTGGCGTGGATGAGGTCGAGGACCGCTTCCGCTTGCGAGAGGTCGAGCCGATTATTGAGAAACGCGCGTTTGGTGAATTCACCGGGCTCGGCCATGCGTGCGCCTTGGCTGAGCACGACCTCCAAAACGCGATGAGAGAGCAACTGCCCGCCATGACAATGAATCTCCACCACGTCTTCTCCGGTATAGCTGTGCGGTGCACGCATGGCGACGAGTAGGGCTTGGTCGAAACGGTGGCCGGTCTCTGGGTCGCGGACCTGACCGAGATAGCAATGGTGCGATTGTAAGGTTTCGCGTGGGCGGGAAAAAAGAAACGCCTGACGCGCGATTGCCTCGGCCTGGGAGCCACTTATGCGAATGATCGCAACCCCGCCATGACCTGGAGGGGTTGCGATAGCGGCGATGGTGTCATGGGCGTACACGGGGGAAAGGAGGAAAAGTCAAAAGTCAAAAGTCAAAAGTCAAAACCGAAGACGCAGAAACTACAAGTCTCAAGTCTCTAGCCTCAAGTCTCCAGCCCCTAGTCTACGAATCACTGGTGGTGTCTCGTTCGACGCCGCGTCCTCGCTCCCGCCGGGCGCCTTCTTCGGGAATGATCGTCACCTGGCGGAAATAGCCGCGTCCCATGCTTTTGGTGGTCACGAGAGGGTCTTCTTGCAGGGTCAGATGAATCACGCGCCGGTCGCGTGGGCTCATGGGGCTGACGGTAATCGTCTTGCGGCGCCGCTTGACGCGCTCGCCTAAGCGCAACGCGAGGCTTTCCAAGCTTTTCCAGCGGCGTTCCCGATACCCTTCGATGTCGAGGGTCACGCGCGTCTCGGTTTCATCACTTTTGGTAATAATGCTGTTGAGCAGATATTCGAGGGCGTCCAGTGTCTGTCCGCGATGCCCAACGAGAAAGCCTTCCGGGGTACTCCCGGTGGCGGTGGCGGTCAGGAGGGCTTCGCCATCGCGGATCTCCAGGGCGACACGCGCTTCCGTGTCCATGTGCTGGAGGATGTCTTTCAGCGTGGCGCTCGCTTTTTCTCCCATTTCCGGGGAGAGCTGAGGTGTTATTTCCGATGACGGTTCTCCCGCCGGTTCTTCTTGTCGTTCGCGTGGGCGTTGGGGTTCGACCGGGCGTCGTGCTTCCACTGGTCTCCGAGGTTCCGCCGCGGGGCGCGGTTCCGCGGGGCGCGGTTCCGCGGGGCGTTGAGGTTCCGCTTGACGCCGGGATTCCGCAGGCCGCCGGGGTTCAGTGGGCCGCCGGGGTTCTGGTTGACGTCGAGGTTCCGCCGCACGTTGGGGCTCTGGTTGACGGCGGGGTTCCGCCGCACGTTGCGGTTCTGGTTCACGGCGGGGTTCAGGGGCGCGGCGCGGTTCCGTCCGTGACGGTTCCGTCCGTGACGGTTCCGTCCGTGACGGTTCCGCGGGCCGTTGCGGTTCCGCGGGCCGTCGGGATTCAACTGGAGGAGGGGGCGGCGGTTCTGCCGCCAGACGGGCGGATAACGGGACTCGCAGGGTAGCACGGACCCGCGCTTTTTTGCCGCCAATGCCTAAAAACCCTTTGGTGGGTTGCGCTAACACTTCGATCTCGGCGCGCTCTCGCTCCACCTGGAGCTGTTTCAGGGCGGTCACGATCGCTTCTTCAATTGTCGGTGCTTCTACTTCAACCATGCTCATCTTTTGTTCCTTCCCCAAAGTTAGACCAGTCCTTTATTGTAGGCGTACTGCTGAGAGATACTCAAGACGTTGTTCACGAGCCAATACAAAACGAGGCCGGCGGGAAAATTGACAAACATCACAGTAAAGATCAGCGGCATGATCATCATCATCTTCTGTTGAATCGGATCTCCGGGCATGGGAGTCATAGCTTGTTGCAGAATCATGGTCACCCCCATCAGGATGGTCAGGACAGGAACTCCCGGAGGATCAACAAAGGGGATCACAAAAGTGCCAAGGCGGTCAGGTAACGATAAGTCTTGAATCCAGCTCCAGAACGGCGCCTGGCGGAGTTCAATCGCCATCATCAGTGCTTGGTAGAGGCCGATGAACACTGGGAGCTGGATGAGCATTGGGAGGCAGCCCCCGAGTGGATTGATTTTATTGCGGCGGTACATCTCCATCGTTTCGCGGTTCAGGGCCTCACGATCATCCTTGTACTGCGCGCGCAGTTGTTCCATTTGGGGCTGGAGCTTCTGCATGGCGGCCATCGACTTGAAGGATTTGATGCTCAAGGGAAAGAAGGCGAGTTTGACGAGGACGGTGAGGAGAATGATGTCGATGCCATAATTCCCCGTCATGGCATGCAGGAGATTGAGGAACGACAGCAACGGACGCGCGATAAAATGCGACCAGCCAAAATCAATGGATCGGTCCAGTGACTCATGGACCGTATTCAGGACAGCAAACTCCTTCGGCCCAATATAGACGGTATAGGTGACGGGCTGTGGATTCCAGGGAATCGCGAGTTTGGTGGCGACGGTGCCATCCTTGGCGCTCATCAGGACAGCGTGGGTCGCGCCCTCGGGCGGAATGATCGCTGAGAGAAAATAGGTATCGGCGTAGCCCGCCCAGCGGATGTTGTCAGGCCCATACTGTTTTTCAGTGGTGACGAGATCGGTGGCGATTTCGTAGTGGAATTTTCGCCCAATCAGCGCCACCGGGCCATGCGCGACGTAGCTCGCGGCATGCTTCGGATCAAGCACATGGTTCCACACGATAGACAAGAGCGACACCGCCGCGGGGGCGTTTTCGACTCTGGTCTCCAACGTGATGCCGTAGCCCTTGCCTGTAAAGGTCAGCCGCTTGGTGAGCGTGGTGCTGGCCGAGACCGCTCCGCGAAACTCAATCGTCTTTTCGTCTTCTCCGTGAACGGTCACGGTACTGCCGGTGCTCGTTTGATAGGGGACACCCGCGTCACTCAATGCGATGCCCTTGCCTTCGAGCCGCACTTCGAGTGGCAACTCGCCGTTCCGTCCTGGAGCAATCATCTCACGCGGCGGCGCGTCGCGGCCGTCGTCTCCTGGGTATTGTTTGAGGCGCAGGCTTTTCAGCGTGCCCCCAAGAGTAGTGAGAGTCGCCGTGTAGACATCGGTTTCGACGGTGAATTCGCGGGCACTGGCAACTACGCTCGGCGGCGGTGACGTTAGAGGTGATGGCACAACGGTATTATCCACTGACGGTGGGAGCGCTTCCGTTGTTTGGGGAATGAGAGGTGTTCTCTCCGCGGGGTTTGTGGTCGGTTCCGGGAAGGGCGGAGTCCCCGGAGGAGGAGGTGGATATAAATGCGCGATCAGAAGCTGATACCCAATAAGCACGACGAGCGAGAGGAGCACAGCAAGAATGGTTTGTCTTTCCACGGAAAATCGGGTCCTTAGTCGCCAATCATTGGCTTTGTACGTTCCACGGTGTCGTCAACGTCCTAGTGGAGCGGGTCGTAGCCTCCAGGATGCCACGGATGGCACTTGGCCAACCGCTGGAGGGTGAGTTTGCTGCCCTGGAGGGCACCATATTTCTGGAGCGCGTCAAGCGCGTAGGTCGAGCAGGTTGGGGAAAATCGACACGCGGGACCCAGCAGTGGGGCGAGGCACCAACGGTACAGGAGCACGAGGCCCACGAGTAGCTGTGTCCCGACGGAAAGGGAACCGACGCGGTCCAGGGTTGAGCGTAGGAAGGCCATCATATCAGGACGCGCGTTTGGCCAGGGAAAGGAGACGTTCGAGTTCCGCATCCACTTGGAGGAACGAAAGCTCGTGCGCCCCGACTTTCGGAATAATGACGAGATCGACGGCGGGGACGAGCGCGTGTTGGCGCTCACGAAAAAATTCGCGCAACAATCGTTTCATCCGATTCCGGTCCACCGACTTGCCGAAGCGACGTGAGGTCGTTATGCCGAGACGGGACCGCTGGGTGCGGCCCGGTGCGGTAATGACTAGGAAATACTGGCCGTGTCGTTTCTTTCCACGCTGTTGTAAGAGCAAAAATTCGCGACGTGCGAGGATTCGGGCCTCTTTCGGAAACGTGAACAAGGGAGTCGCGGGGTTCACCGGTGTGCTGGCTTGGGAGGGACCGTAACGACGAGACGATGGCGTCCTTTATCCCGTCGGCGTTTAAGCACGGCGCGACCGGCGGTGGTGCTCATGCGTTTGCGAAAACCGTGCGTCCGTTTGCGGCGGACATTACTGGGCTGATACGTTCTTTTCATTAGCTTCCATCCGTGCGGGGTTTCCGCAGAGTTCTTTTTGGTAGGCGCGACATCTCACCATACTAGGGAAAAGATGTCAATTTTCCCTGGGCCAAAATTCCGGCTTTGTTTCGCGCGTCAATAAGTCCACGACGACCTGTTGTGGAGACTTCCCTTCGTACAACAAGGCATGCACTTGCTCAATGATCGGCATATCTATCCCCAATCGCTGAGCGAGGGCGTGGACGGAGCGACAGGTGCGTACGCCTTCGGCCACCATGGTCATGCTGCTGAGAATGTCCGCTATTTTTTCTCCACGGCCAATGCGTACTCCGACCGTATGGTTACGACTGAGATCACTTGTGCAGGTGAGGACGAGATCGCCCATCCCCGAAAGACCGGAGAGCGTTTGTGGGGTCGCGCCGAGACGGACCGCGAGGCGTGTCATTTCCGCCAGTCCACGGGTGATTAACGCGGCTCGTGCGCTATAGCCTGACCCAAGACCATCACTCACGCCAGCCGCGATGGCAATGACATTCTTGACCGCGCCACCAATCTCAACCCCGACCACATCCGTGGTGGTATATACGCGAAAACGCGAAGATGAAAACACTTTCTGGGTAGCGGTCGCCACCGCGTCATCCGCGGCGGCCACCGTGACTGCCGTGGGCAATCCGCGAGCGACTTCAGCGGCGAAGCTTGGACCAGAGAGCACGGAAATATAAGAGCGAAAGAGAGGAAGCTCCTCGGCTAAGACGCTAGTCATCGTTTGCAGCGTCTCTTCTTCGATCCCCTTGGTGGCACTGACAAGGAGTGGAGTGCCGGTGAGTAACGGGGCAAGGGCACGGGCTGTCCCTCGTAAGGCGTGCGAAGGAACGGCGACAATCACCAATTGCGCCTGCGCGACTGCCTCCGCGAGAGCGGTGGTATAGGTCAAGGTCGATGGCAGACGCACATTGGGGAGATACGCCGGATTCTGCTGTTCTTTGGTCAACTGTTCGTAGAGTGCGGGGCGACGCACCCAGACACAGACTTGGTGTCCAGCAGTGACGACCAGTGTCGCGAGCGCGGTTCCCCACCCTCCAGCTCCAATAACGGCGATACGCATCAATGGATTCTCCGAGGCACGGATAGCATGAACAACGTGCGCTAGTCTTTCCGCCAACCAATCACACTGAGTTGTCGTCCCGCCGCAATCCCGTCACGACGGTAAGAAGCAAAGTCGGGGGACCCCCAATCGGGGGACCCGCAAAATGTGCATGGGCCAACCGACTGAATCCGCGATGCGGGAACTCCAATGTCCTCACATTGCGCACGATTGATCGCACGGAGATCGAGAAAACCTTTGTCCCCTGTTTCATAAGGACGCCAAGCGGATTGTACGTGCCAACGTTCATGCAGTGCCTCGCCGACCTCGCGTCCCACTTCGTAACAACAGGGAGAAATCGCGGGACCGAGCGCGACCCAGATATTTGCCGGCTCAACCTGCCAGCGGTCCTTGAGCATGGTGATCGCGCGCTGGCAGATCCCCTTGAGTGTGCCACGCCACCCGGCATGGAGAGCCGCGATGAGGCCGTGTTCAGGAGCAACCATGAGCACAGGAACACAGTCCGCCGTGGCGATACCAAGCAGGACGCCGGACTCGCGACTGATGAGACCATCAGCTTCTGGCCGCGCGGTCGTGTCGCTTTCCTGGTGGACAATCAGAATGTCGTCTCCGTGGACCTGTTTCAGCGTGTACAAGCGTAAGGCGTCCGCGTTCAGCTTGGCGAGTGCAAGGTCCCGATCTTCAATTCGCTGAGAGAAACCATGAATGAGTCCTGGGACTTGGTTCCATCCGCCCGCTTGTAACCAAGACGACATAGTAGAGGTCAGCGTCATGCGTTGGGTTCCTTTCTGTCTGGCTAAGTATGGTGAACCTTCAAGTTCGGTAAGCGTAGAGAGACGGCTTCCAGGTTCCCTCTCCCAGCCGGGAGAGGGCATTAAGTTAAGCAACCGTGTCATTGCGAGCAGCGAAGCAATCTTTGTTTTGTTGGAGATTGCTTCGTCGTCCGACTCCTCGCAATGACAGTCACCTCCTTAACTTCATACCATTGCCCGGCTGGGAGAGGGTAGGGGGATTATAGTGTGCTTACCGATTTTGTCCGTCAAAATTCATAGGTGTGACAACAAGAGGAGCTGTCCGTTCGAGGAGGGCAATAGTTTCGACTTTACTGGTTTGCGGGAACATATCGAAGGGCTGTACTCGGTGCACGTGATACCCCTCAGCGGTAAAGCGATCAAGGTCGCGGGCGAGCGTGGTCGGGGCGCAGGAGATATAGATAATTTTCGGTGTTTTTGTCGCCAGGATCGCGGCAAAAGTTTCTGGGCTCAACCCTTTGCGCGGTGGATTGACGACGATCACGTCAGCGCGGGCGAGCGAAGTGGCGGTTTCGCGGAGTTTTTCAGCGGCATCACCGGCGAAAAAGCGACAATTGTTGTACCCATTGCGCCGGGCGTTCTGCTTGGCCGTGTTAATCGCGCCCACATTGTCATCAATGCCAATCACCAACTGTGCTCGCGAGGCGAGAAACAGGGAGATTGGGCCAATACCACAGTACAGGTCGAAAGCGATTTCTTTGCCGGTCAATCCCGCCCATTCGAGGGTCTTTTCATACAGTTTGCGGGCGACCTGGGTGTTCACCTGAGAGAATGCATCGACGGGAATACTCATTTTCAATTCGCCCAGTTTTTCCAACAGCGCATCGCGTCCCCGCAGCGGAGAAAATCGATCTCCCCAGATCACATTGCCGGGTTTGTCGTTGATATTCTGGACGACACCGATCAGAAACGGGAACTGCCGTTCAAGAACGCGGAGCAGGTCGCGGACCTGCGGAAAGTGCATGTGGCGGGTGACGAGAGTCAGCACCACCTGCTGTTGCCAGAAGCTGTAGCGCAGATCGATGTAGCGCAACTGGCCGGTGTCATGTTCCTCGTCGTAGGGAATGATCCCGAACCGTGTAATTGCTTCCTTGAGGAATTGAATAATCTGATTCACAGGCTGTGGGTGAACTGGACATGCCGAGATGTCTACCACCTCGTGGGACTCAGGAACGTACAGCCCAATCAGAATTTTATCCTTGACTTTACGGACCGCTAATTTGGTCCGTGCGCGATAGCCGAACTGGCGGGCGGAGGGGACAGGCAGCGGAACTTCCACCGAGGTTAGGGAGGCGTGCTCGTGCAAAGCCTTCGCGACAATCTCTTGCTTCTTAGCCAACTGTTCGCGGTAAGGAAACTGAAGAAAGGGGCAACCGTGACAAGCTGGGTAATGAGGGCAGGGGGGGCGAAGTTCTGCTTGATGACGGTCGCGCTCATGGCTTCCTTGTCCAGAAGGACGAGCGTGCGGTGGGCGGGGGCTGAAGTTTTTTGCTGGGGAGGAGTGTTGACGCCACATCAGGGTACACTACAAACCTCTCGATGTGGCGTCAACACGAGCAGAAGGAGGAACGGTGGTCGTCCCTCCGCGCAGCGAGATTAGGGTTCTTCGATTGTGATCGCTACCGAGCCTGTTGTCCCACCTGGAGCCGTTACCGTTACGGTTATGGACCCGGTTGCTTCAGCAGGCACCGTCAGTATCGATGTTGCCTTCCCGTTGACATCGGTTGTAGCCGAGATCGGGTTAAGAGTGCCGCCATTATCAGCAGTGAAAAGCAGTGTCACACCTTCAAAAGGTTGATTGTCACTGTCGAAGGCCGTAGCAGTGATAGTGACTGATTCTCCTGCTAGTACAGATGTCTCGCTTGCCGTCACTACTATGGTTTCAACTGTTGCTGGAATGACCGAAACAGTGAATGTTCCGATACAACCACGGCTGTCTCGCACTATGACGACATCAGCTGCTGCGACCGGTGGGTCTGAGACTGTATAGGTAATGATCCCCTTTGTATTGTCGGGCAAAGGAACTCCGGCGGCAGTGGAAGCTTGGGTAACCGTGAAGGGCGCTACCCCGTTAAGGATTATCACATCAACAGCTTCTCCTCCCCTCGCGTTATTCACCGTAATAGAAGCAAGAGAAAGATTGAGAGTACAGGTGGCAAAAATGACGCTCACGCGAGCCGTTGTTGTGTTTCCCCTTGAATCCGTGAGCCGGACATCGTCTGTAAGGACAGCTGCGCTAGGGACTGGAATAGGCCCGATCAGCGTGTATTTAGCTTGTTCGTTAATGTTCGGAATTCCTTGAGGATCGATTCTCCCCAATTTCGTGTTGATGTGATCCCAGCGATAGGGGGGGAAGCCCCCAATTGCGGAGAAAATAGTGAAAGGGAGTTTGTTAGGATCCGTCTCTGGCCCCACTAGTGGGTTGACGAAGAGGACTGAAGTGGGGAGGATGCCAAATAAATTCTGTCCTCCGATAAATCCTTGGCTGGTAATCTGAACCGAGATCGCCGAAGAGATATTCAAATTTGCCGGAGCTTCAGCCGTCAGGCGCATACTGCCGAGTGTAAGACCTGCAATGACAGTGACCTGAGCTTGTCCGAGATCGTTTGTGATCGCAGCTCCACGATTCGTACAGCGTGTCGCGTTGCCAGTGCTGGGAGGGGGCAAGCAAGTAAGAGTTGCATTTTGTGGCGTGTCGGCTGGGACGATTGTTGCGTCGCGAAACTCAGCCTCAAACGTGACCCGTTGATTACGGAAGGGATTCCCTTGCGGGTCCAGCAACGTCGCTGTGATTTTCAAGACGGTTGGCGTGGCGGGCACGAGCTGAGGAATCAGGCTCAGTCGCCCTCGTCCCTCAAAGACAAAAGGTTTCCCTGAGTCGGAAGGTCCACCTCCCGTGCCGCCACAGCTTGCTATGAACGTCACGAGAACAAGCGCTATAATTTTTATCCATCCACCACAACGTCCCATACCACACCTCTCTTCTTCTTCTGATAACTGTCTGTGAGCTTTATGAGCTATTTTCTTGCGAAGCCCCGATTAGCTTGGAGTTAATTGGACCGTATAGCGTATCGCATTGGTTGTCACACGTTGTCCAGCATCCGTTCTCCCCCGCGCGGTAATGTGGACAATCAACGGGTAGGGCAACGCTGGGAGAACCTGACGATTTTGCCGGAGGAAGAGCACCACACTCGCCGGAACCATTTGCGCATCGGGTTGACCAATGTACACATTTGGTGGGCCGAAGGGGCTCGGCACAGTAGAGTCCGCCGGATTGATACGAACGACAACGGAAGAAGAGTGAGAGGGCATGCCAATCCGAGCGCCGGGAATCTCGTACTCGAAGTCGAAACGATCAACGACGATGGCTTGCCCGTTGAGCATGTTTTCCAGCCAGATGAATGCCCGGCAAAAGAAAATGTTAGTAGGGAAACCATTATCGAGGGCGCGGCTGTCTAATGGCACATTGATGCTTTGGTCCGCGATGGCGTCGTCAGCTTGGGGGACCTGACATTGATCTTCTTGAAGTTCCCCCTGAAGAACCCCAACCGCGCGGAACGAAATGCCGTTGTCGTTTCCTCCATCGTTCCCACACCCCATAACTATAGATCCCACTATCAGAACCATCCCTAGTATCCGTCCAACCGCTTCCACACCACACCTCCTTCCAGAAATCCCCCCTGCCTTTTGCGCGGGAGGGACTCTCCGCTTACTCGAGTGAATCTACAAATACGCGCCGATCTCCTTGGTTTCGAGCATCTCGAAACGCGTTTTCCCAAAATCTTCCACACAGACAAATTTCACTTTACCACCCGCCATCTTTTTATCAGTGGCAAGACCAAACAGGAGATAGTCCCCTTTGAGGTCCTTCGGAATATCGACTGGTAATCCAGCCTTCTTAAGGACTTTTCGTACGCGCTGTTCGACTGCCGCGCTACAGAGGCCACGCTTGTACGAGAGATGCGTGGCGAACGCCATTCCTATCGCCACCGCCTCGCCATGCAGGAACTGTTTATATGCCGTCGCGCTTTCAAGGGCGTGCCCAAGCGTGTGACCAAAGTTCAGAATCGCGCGGTAGTCATTCTCGGTTTCATCTTCTTCAACGACCAACGCTTTTAACTGGCAACAGGTTTTGATGACGAAAGTCAGTAAGTCCGCATCAAGCCGCAAGAGGCGCGACAGGTGTTCTTCTATGAGGGTGAACAAATCAGCATTGAGAATCACGCCATATTTAATGACTTCCGCGAGCCCGGCCACGAACTCACGTTTTGGCAACGAACGCAGCGTTTCGACATCAATAACCACG
Organism: Klebsiella pneumoniae; assembly: GCA_945865755.1. Lineage (GTDB taxonomy): Bacteria > Desulfobacterota > Binatia > Bin18 > Bin18 > JABFSC01. The sequence continues at coordinate 2,636 of CAMBFS010000035.1, read as the reverse complement.
AGTCGGGGTTGATAAAAAGCCCCGATCAAATTTTTTCCCGCCGGATGATTGACCGCCGTTTTCCCGCCAACGCTCGCATCAACTTGCGCCAACAGCGTCGTCGGGATTTGCACGAATGGGAGGCCACGTTGCAAGGTGGCCGCCGCGAAACCGGCCATATCGCCGACGACTCCTCCGCCAAGCGCGATGAGCGGCGTGCGGCGTTCAATCCGCCCATCAATCAGTTTATCGTAGAGGAACGCGAGCCACGCGAGGTTTTTGTGTTCCTCGCCAGCGGGAATTTCCACCACCAGCGGGTCGAAGCCCGAAGCTTTGAGCGTTTCAGCAACTTTGTCTCGGTATAATTTCCCGACGATGGAATCCGTGACGACCGCGGCCCGGCCACCCGAAAAGTTCTGCGCGCGCAACATGGAGCCGACTTCGGAGAGGAGGTTCCTCCCGACAAAAATCGGATACGAACGCGAGCCAAGGTTGACAGTGACAGTTTCCATCGTCGTGAATAGCGTCGTTGTTACAACTGGACTACAGCGAGGATCATTGCCATCACTTCACTGGGGTTCAAAGCCGAGGTGTCAATCGTCACATCCGCCCGCGCATACGCTTCGGCACGAGTCGTGAGCAACGAACGGATTTTTGTCAGCGGCTCTTCTCCTTGTAACAGTGGACGATCCTTGTTTCCTTGAACACGTTGAACAATAGTCTCGGGCGATGCTGTTAAGCAGATAACCGTGCCACTTTCTTTCAAGCAGGTTGCGTTGTCCACATTGACAATCGCGCCACCACCAGTGGCGATGACAACCTCTTGCTTTTGGCAGACTTGGCGAATGACTTGCTTTTCCAGCTCTCGAAAGTACGCTTCTCCTTTTTCCGCGAAAACACTCGCGATAGTCTGGCCTGAGGCCTGTTCGATCAATGTATCAGTATCGAAAAATTCTCTTTGCAACCGTTGAGCGAGGAGGGTACCCACCGCGCTTTTCCCGGTCCCCATGAACCCGGTCAAAATGATGTTTCGCTGTTTCGACACGACAACCTAATACCGCCTCACTTGTTCGAGATACCCTTCATAGTTGCGCTTTATTTCCGTGAGAGAGTCGCCACCAAATTTTTCGAGGAACGCTTGCGCGAGAACAAAGGCAACCACACATTCAGCAATTACCGCCGCCGCTGGGATCGCGCATACATCAGACCGCTCAATCGTCGCTTCCACCGGTTCTTTTGTTCGCAGGTCAACCGAGTGCAATGGGCTCATCAAGGTGGAAAGCGGTTTGAAGGCGACCCGCATTCGGAGCGGTTCTCCCGTGCTCATCCCACCTTCAGTCCCACCAGAATTGTTGCTATGGCGGACGAATCCTTTTTCTTGGGCGAAGGCGATTTCATCATGGACCTGTGACCCAGGGACGCGAGCAGTCGCGAAGCCAAGCCCCACTTCCACGCCTTTGACCGCTTGTACACTTAACAATGCGTGCCCCAAGCGGCCATCTAGTTTGCGATCCCAGTGCACGAAACTCCCCAACCCTGGAGGCAGGCCAGTGGCGACCACTTCAACGATGCCACCCAGGGTATCGCCCTGCTGTTTGCAGCGGTCAATAAGGGCGATGGTTTTTTCTTCAGCCACAGCATCCGCCATCCGGACAGGGGAAACTTCGGCACGGGTGAAGATCGCTTCGGGTGTCATATCCGCATGGTTCGCTTCGATGTCTCCGATGGAGGCGACATACCCCATCACCGTCACGCCAAAGGGATTCAAGATACATTTCGCAAGCGCGCCGACGGCGACACGCATCGTGGTTTCGCGAGCGCTCGCTCGTTCCAACACGTTCCGCGCATCGCGATGGTTATACTTGAGCACCCCCGTGAGATCGGCATGCCCCGGTCGCGGACGAGTAACCGCGATGCGGTCATCTCGATCCTCGGCGAATGGCGACATGCGTTTTTCCCAATTCCTCCAGTCCTTATTCTCGACCACCAAGGTGATGGGCGACCCTAAACTCTCTCCCCATCGCACGCCCGACTGTAGTTGCACTTCATCTTTTTCAATCTTCATCCGTCCGCCACGTCCATAGCCTTGTTGGCGGCGAGCCAGGTCATGATTAATTTGCGCGACTCCTATCGTGATTCCTGCTGGAATTCCTTCCACAATAGCTGTCAGCCTCGGGCCGTGAGATTCCCCCGCGGTAAAGAAACGGAGCATGGTGTATTCATCCTTCTCTTTGGACTTGGCATTTCGCTTCCGCTGTCCTACCGCTGGTTGAAACAGAAATTCCTTTCCTTTTCTAGCTAGGAGATTCTCAAGTTTCTTCAGAGATAGGGGCGAGGTGTAGCACCCCGCCCCCACATCCGTCCTGTCTTTTCCACCACCCCACCACATCCATCATCCATCGTTGACAGGGACGCTCGGAGGCTCGGAGTAGACAAGCGTTCCGTCCCTCGCTTTCCACCACTCCGCCACAACCTCCGCCTCGCGCACGTTGGCTTTCTGCCACCAAGCCCCCGAGCTTCCCGGCCCTCTGATTTTCAGTGTGATCTTTTTCGTGTCTCCTCATTTTCTGATGAACAGTCTACAAGTCTAAGAGCTCCTCTCCTCACTCGTTCCACCACATACCGAGCTCTTAGACTTGTAGACTCTCATCATGGCG
>CAMBFS010000034.1 GCA_945865755.1 Klebsiella pneumoniae | reverse complement strand
GCCCTTGAACTCACTCGGTTTATGATTTTTCAGCGCAATTTTTGGTCAAAATAACCTTTGCGTTTGATCCTCAGCTGTCAATTCTCAAAAGTGACTAAAGAAATGAGCGAAGCATGAGACAAACGCTCATCGTCCTTACACTAATCGTTGTCGCAGTGCTTTACGTCGGTCGCAGCCTGTGGCCCAGCCGCGACTCACGTACTGGATGCCGTTCGTGTCCGCAGAACCGTAATCGCGCCGACGACTACACGTGATCCTGGTAGTTCACCACGATGAGGATGAAAGGTGGTCATTGCGAGCAACGCGAAGCAATCTTTGTCCTTGCTCCTTGACACATGCGAGATTGCTTCGTCGCTCCGCTCCTCGCAATGACACACTACCTCTCCCCCCTTTCCCCTTTCCCCTATTCCCCTATTCCCCATTCCCGCCCCACTATTGCGTTGCGCCCAGGGAGGTGGGTATCATCCCGCCCCACTATGCCACACTGGTTATTATTGCTCCTCACTTGCCTGCTCCTCCCGTCTTGGAGTTCCGCCGCCGATGACCTCATGGACCAATACACCTCGTTACCAGGGTCCTACGTGTTCGTGCGACGTGAGCCGGATGGCGCGGTCGCCGAGCGGGTGCGGATGGAGGTCTTCGAGGACTTCCTGTGTCCCTCTTGTTACCGCTTCTCGACTGAAATCCTCCCACAGTTGAAAGAGAAATATGGCGACCGGCTGGACCTCCGCCTCATCGGCTACCCACTCGTGCACGAGGAATCTCGCTTACCAGCGCGTGCCTACATCATCGCCCAAGAAATGGGTTTGGGTGAACAGATGCAGAAAGAACTGTTCCACTCCCACTTCGAGCAACAGCTTGATACCACCAGTAAAGACGGCCTCGCCAAAGTCGCCCATACTATTGGTCTTGACCCCGAGCTGCTCCTGGGTCGCCTGGACAAGAACGACGGCAGCACCGAAGTGGACCGTAATCTCGCCCTCGGCCAGAGCTATCATATCGACGCCGTGCCTGGCGTGGTGTTCGACGGCTGGATACTGGTGAAAGAGCTGACCCCCCAAAACCTCGAAACCATCATCACCGGGTTGCTCGAAAAGAAAAAAACAACGCCCAAGGTCACAACCAAGAAACCCCAAAAGTAGGGCGAGCGTTGTCTCGCGCATCCCACCTCGGAAGAGCGCCACTGTCGCTCAACTAGAAAGGAGGCTCCCATGAGCGAAGCAGAAAAAGGCTACCTCTATCAGCTTGGTCGCAATCTCATTGACCAACGCAAACCGGTCCTGGTTGGCATTACCGCGGTCACACTCATCTTCGCCGCCTTCGCGTCCCAGTTGCACCTGGAGACACGCTTTGACGAACTCCTTCCGCAACAGCATCCCTTCATCAAGATGCACAGTCAGTACGCGCCCACGTTCGGCGGGGCGAATACGCTGATGTTGATGCTCGAGGTCAAAGAGGGAACAATTTTCACCAAGGAAACCCTCACCAAAATTTTCGAGATGACGCAACGCCTCGATAAGGTGTACGGGGTCAATCATGATCTCGTAAACTCCCTCGCCCATCGCACCAATCGCCGCGTGCGCATGATGAGTGGCGGCATGCAAGTCGTCGAACCCGTCATGTCTCGCCCGCCCAAAAACGATCAAGAGGTGGAGCTGGTCCGCCAAATCGTCCACGCCTCGCGGAATCTCTATGGCATCGTGGTCTCGCTCGACGAAAAAGCGACCAAACTCGAAGCTACGTTCATTGAGGATCGCTTGAATCACCGCCGGATGTTCGATGAGGTGAGCGGCTCGGTGATCGCGCCTTTTGAGGACGAGAACACGAAAATTTACGCCGCTGGCGAAGTGTGGCTCTATGGCTGGGTCTATTACTATGCGCGAGAAGTCTTTCTCATCTTCTTGGCCACCGCCGTGCTGATGTGGGGGCTGCTCTATTGGTATTTCCACGACATCCGTGGCGCCCTCCGCCCCACCATTACTGGTGCGATCTCCGCTATTTGGGGACTCGGCTTCATCAAGATGATTGGCTTTAGCCTGGACCCCTTGACCTTGGTGATCCCGTTTTTCGTCACGGCGCGGGCCATTAGCCATTCCGTGCAAATGCACGACCGCTACTACGAGGAATACAAAAAATCCAACTGGCAAAAAGAGCCCGCGATCATCGCCTCGTTCGCGGAACTGTTCGTCCCCACACTTTCCGGGATCGTCACCGACGCTCTCGGATTATTGGTGATTCTGTTGGTCCCCATCGTCCTCTTGCAAAAATTGGCCATCAGCGCCGCCGTGTGGATCTTGGCGATCACCGTCAGTGAACTGCTGCTGAATCCCATTGTCTACTATTATCTCCGCGAACCAGACATCCGGGTCGTCGAGCAACGCGAGCAAGGGCTGTTCAAGCGGGTGATCCAGGCGGCGACCGACGCCATCCTTTCCCCGGTCGGCAAGGTCGTGACCCTTGTCAGTTGGATCGCCGTCGTGCTCATCAGCGCCTCGTTCTGGCAAAACCTCACGATCGGTGACCCCACCGCCGCCACCCCGTTGTTGCCGCGCGACTCGGCGTACAACACCGCGCATTCCCGGTTGCAGGAAACGTTTGGCGGGGTCGAACGACTGATGGTCGTGGTCGAAGGGCAAAAGAATCAGACGGTCACGACGCCAGAAACCCTCAAAATCATTGAACGCTTCCAACGCCACATGGAACGCGACCCCTCGGTGGGCGCGAGTTTCTCGTTCGTCGATATTCTCGTCACCGTCAACGCCGTCCTCAATTACTCGGAACCCAAATGGGAAGTCCTCCCCCGCACCCCAGGCCAGGTGAGCCTCGTGCTGGCCTCCTATTTCGCTGGCAATTCGTATCAGGACACCAACCGGTTTATTGACGCGAAATTACGGGCGGCGCCGATTCACTTCTTGTTGGCCGATCACAAGGGAGAAAATATCCGTCGTGTCATCAACTGGGCGGAGGAATTCATCAAAGCCAACCCGATGAATGGGGCCACACTCCTGCTCGCGGGCGGGCCAATTGGCGTGCTCGCCGCCGCCAATGAAGAATTGCTCAAGAACGATATTCTCATCAATATCCTGGGATTCGGCACCATTTTCATCGTCCTCGTCATCACCTATCGCTCGGTGATGGCGGGCATCTATATGCTCCTGCCCTTGCTGGTGGCCAACGCCGTGGTCAATGCCTACATGGGCGCGCGCGACATCGGCATCAACATCAATACGCTGCCCGTGGTGACGGTCGGCGTGGGATTTGGCATCGACTACGGACTCTCTATTGTCAGCCGTATCGTCGAAGAGTTCCGCACTGGCATCAATTTACCCGCCGCCGTGCGTCTCGCTATCGCGACATCGGGGAAATCGGTCACCTTCACCGCCATCACCATGGTCATGGGCACGCTGCTCTGGACCTTCTCAAATATCCGCTTCAACTCGGAGATGGGGCTGCTCCTGGCGTTATGGATGGGCATCAGTTTTCTCGCCGCCGTCACGCTGTTACCCGTGATGATTGTCATGTTGAAGCCACGGTTCATTCTGCGGGAACAAGCAACGCATTAGATTCTCCCCCCTCTGGCGGAGGGGGAAAAAACCTCCCGCGAGGCTATTGCTAGGATGGCCATTCTCCTGGCACTGTGCGCGAGAGTCAGTAGTAATGTGAGGAAGTGGACAATGTTCACCAAATTAGGACCTAAAAAACATTACGTGCAAAGGAGGCACAGTATGCAACTATCTCGTTGGTTTAAGACCACCTGCGCGGTTGTCGCCACAGGGGGGCTGGTTCTTGGAACAGCCGGGCGTTCAATCGCTGATGTCAAGGCTGGTGACACGATCACCAAGGAAAACATGGCGAGTGCGGAAGAGTTCCTCACCCCCGCCATGAAATGGTACGTCACGAACGGTATGCCGATGAAGATCATCGACTACAAGAAGATCGAATGGCCGAAAGCCTTCAAGGAAGCCACGGAAAAATACTCCGGGCAGGTCAAGATTTCCGCTGATGGCCGTGACATCTTCAACTACGTCGCCGGAGCACCGTTCCCGCAAATTGACCCCAATGACCCACTGGTCGGCTTCAAGATCATGTGGAACCAAGAGCAGAAACCCGCCTATACGGACAACGTCGGCACTGAGTGGATCGTCGAACTCATTAACAGCAAAGGTGAAATGGAACGGCGCTATTCCTCTGGCTTCTGGCGTCGCATGATGTGGACCGGTCGTCTCTATTCCGATCCGAAGCCAGTCGTCCCTCACAACCCCGCCATGCGGTACACGGAACAGTTTGGCCCGCTCTTCGAACCAAACGATCTCAAGGGCGCGGGCGTGCTGAGTAACCGGTATATGGCCGCCGATATGCCAGACGACTCCTACATGTACCTGCCTGAACTGCGCCGTGTTCGCCGTATCAGCGTGTCGAACCGGTCCGACGCCTTCTGGGGTACGGACTATGACCTGGACGCGCTTTGGGGCTTCAACTCCAAAGTCGGATTCTGGACCTTCCGCCTGTTGGCCGAGAAAGAAATTCTCGCCCCCATGCATGCTGGTGGCTACGGAAAGCGTATCGCGTGCAAACCTTCCGATGGGACGCACGGGACGCTCGCGTTCATGCCCTGCGGCATCAACTGGGAAAAGCGCAAAGTGTGGATAGTCGAAGGACTCCCGACCGCGTTTAGCCAATATGCCTTCTCCAAGCGCATCATGTATATCGACAAGGACACTATGGGCGTCATCTTCATGGAAGCCTACGACCAAGGTGGCGAGTTGTGGCGCGTGTTCTTCAACATGTTCGACTACAGCAAGAAGCCCTACGAGGGGTATCCGGCACGCGGCATTGATGGTGCGAAGTATAACTACGAAGACGAATGGGCCTTCGACCCACATGGGATGACCGCCGATCTCCAGACTTCTCATGGCAGCCCGTGGGACGCACCATCAGGCTATGCCAAGCCTGCGGACTGGGTCAACGAGTGGTACTTCAACGAATCAACGCCGATTAACACAGCCGAGGCCTTCTCGATCAACAACTTGATCCAGAGCGCTCGCTAAACGGACGCGGAGCAGAGGGACCCCTTCCCTCTGCTCGCTCCTTCTCCATTCTCTTCCCCACTCACAGAATATTTTTCTCCCACGTAGCGTACCGCTTCCCCCTAATTTTTTTTTCTGCTAGTTAGATGCCCACTTAAATTTCAGCGGTACGAAGGGAAGAAAGGGGGAAGATTATGGCAAACACAGTTCATAACACACCGGAAGAGCAACCACTGGAGAAAGTGGTCTGGGGGTACGTTGGCGCGGGCGTCTTGTGGATTTCCCTCATACTGACTGGGCTCGCGGTTGAGCGGCTCGGACTCACCTCGAATATGCTTTCTGGCGTCTTACCTGGAGAAGTCGGCACGCTACGTGAACAGGTCACGACCTGCTCACGAGACCTAGGCTCCATTAAAAATGAGCGTGACACCAATAAGCTCACCGAAGGCGCGCTCCGCAACGAAATCGACAAACTCAAAAGACAACTGACCGCGGCTGCGCAACCGGCGACCCCGCCTGCGGCCCCGCCCGCGGCTCCCACGCAGCCAACCACGCCAGCACCATAAGTGCGAGTGAAAAGATCTCGTTATGATTGAAGTACAGAATGTGACGAAATACTATGGTCAAGTCTGCGCCCTCAATCATGTCTCTTTCGACGTTCAGAAAGGCGAGATCGTTGGTCTCTTGGGCCCCAACGGGTCTGGCAAAACAACACTCATGCGGATTCTCACGGGCTTTTTTCCTCCCACCGAGGGAAAAGTTCGTGTCGCTGGGCTTGACGTTGAAACCTCCTCGCTAGAGGCACGTCAACGTCTTGGCTATTTGCCAGAGAGCGTCGTGCTCTATCCCGACATGACCGTGACCTCGTTCCTGAATTTTTGTGTCCGGGTCAAAGGCAACGCCGCCGCCCAACGTCGCAGCCAAGTGGATCGGGTGCTGCACGAGTGCGCGCTGGAACACATGGCCCATCGTCATATTGGCACTCTGTCAAAAGGCTACCGGCAACGCGTCGGACTCGCGCAAGCGCTCCTGTGTGAACCGGAAGTCCTTATCCTTGATGAACCCACCGTCGGTCTCGACCCCAACCAAGTCATTGAAATGCGCGACCTCATTAAGAGCCTGGGTGGCAAGACCACGATTTTGCTTTCCAGTCACATCTTGCACGAGGTAGGGCTCACCTGCCATCGAGTGGTCATCATCGATAAAGGGAACATTATCGCCGAGGACACCGCCGCCGGATTGAGTGAAAAGGTGCAGGGCGCAACGCGCATCCAACTGCGTGTCGTTGGACCGCAAGCGGAGATTCTCTCAGCCCTACGCTCGCTGCCCAACGTCAAAGAAGTGCAGCCGCAAGAGACTTCCGACATGGACGCGGACGGACATCGCTTTATCGTGCTCTCACCTGAAAAGACCATCGCTCGCGAGGTTGCCCAAGTCATCGTCAATCGTGGGTGGGCGCTGCATGAACTCACGCCAACGACGCTGGGCCTCGAAGAACTCTTCGTGCGGTTGACTGGCAACGAGCAGCGTAAAGACGCGGCGTGAAGAAGAAAAGTAGTCAGTAGTCAGTAGTCAGTAGTCAGTAGTCAGTAGTCAGTAGAAAATCCAGATACTTGTGACAGCGTTCCTAACGATTCCTTGGTGACCGCAGAAACTGAGAACTGACAGCGCTGCACTGAGGACTGACGACTCTCCGAGGACTCCCCATGTTTCAAGGCAGTGGCAAATCCCTTACCAACTTCTGGGCGGTGGTCATCAAGGAACTCCGCTCCTATTTTCTCTCGCCGTTTATTTATTTGATTTCCGCGGTGTTCTTGCTGCTCAGCGGCTATTACTTCTACACCGACCTCATCTTCTACGTCCAATATGGCTTCGGCACCAATATCTTGGTCAACTTCTGGCAATTGTTCTTCACCGATCTTCGACTCGTCGTCCTGTTGACCGTACCATTTCTCACGATCCGCTTATTCACCGAGGAAAAACGTCTCGGCACCATCGAACTGCTGCTCACCTACCCCATGCGCGATAGCGAACTCTTTTGGGGGAAATTTGTCGCCTGTAGTATCGCCACGCTCTTCATGCTGTCCTTCACGATCATCTATCCGGTCCTCCTCTACAGCGTGCAGCCGTTCGACTGGACGATCACCATCGCCGGCTATGTCGGCCTGATTTGCATCTCCCTCGCCTTTATCGCCTGCGGCCTCTTTATTTCCTCCTTGACGGATAACCTTGGAGTCGCGGGACTGTCCGCCCTGGGGATTTCGTTGCTGTTCTGGATTCTCAGTTGGAACGACGGCGCGACCAATCAAGGTGTCCTCCGCTGGCTAGCCGAGGTCTCCATGGTCACGCATTTCCAAAGTTTCGCCCAAGGATTCATCGACTCGAAGGAAGTTTCTTTTTTCGCCGTCTTTGTCTTGTTTTTTAGCTTCCTGACTCTACGCTCGCTCGAAGCGCGGCAGTGGAGGGGCCGCAAATGAACGCCAACTTCCGTAACGTTATTAAATTGATCCTGGGCACGGTGGGCTGCTTTGCCCTGCTGCTCGCGATCCAATTGATCTTGGTCAGCAAGAATCATCGTATTGATCTGACGCCGGAAAAGAAGTTCACTCTCTCGCCCCGCACGGCACAGATTGTCAAGAATCTCCAGAAGGACGTGCAGGCGCTGGCGTTCATCAACAGTGATCGGCCTGAGAATTTTTTCGTCGAAGACATGATGGGGCGCATGGCCAGTCTGTCGAAACACTTCCACTACTCCATTATCGACATGAATCGGAATCCCGCGCTCGCGCGCCAATACCACGCGTTCCAGTACGGGACGCTGGTATTCGAATCGGATGGACAAAGCAAGGGCACGATGCTCTCAAGTGGCGAAAGCGCCGTGGCCTCCATCCTCCTGCAAGTCACGCGCAACAAGGAAAAAACCATCTACTTCCTCACGGGTCACGGCGAAGGCAGTCTTGCGGCTGATGTTCCACAAGGCGGCTATTCCAAGTTGCGCGGGGCCATCGCCGACGAGACCTATCATGAGAAAACGCTTGTCCTTTCCGTGAGTACCCAAGTGCCGGACGACGCGGATGTCCTGGTCATTCTCGGCCCCAAAGGTCCATTTCCCGCCAGCGAACTCGCCGCGCTTGACGCGTATATCCAACAGGGTGGTTCACTCTTTGTCTTGCTTGATGTCAACGGTTCGCCCTCATTGGTACCGTTCCTGGAGCAGTACAACATCCGTCTCCCGGACTTGGTCGCCGTGGACCCCACCAAGCGGTTGTACGCGGGCGAGATGCTCACCTACCGTGTGTCGGCGACAGCCAAGACCCATCCGATGCTCCTCTCGGTCAATGCTCCGCCAATCTTTTCGCTCGCCCGCATGGTTGAAGTGCGGCAAGACCTGGACAAGGGGATTACCGCGCGCCCCATCCTCGCGACATCAGGAGAAGGGTTCGCCACCGCGCTGAGCAACATCAACCAAGCGGGACTCGCAACGTTTAACGCCGAGACTGATAGCCCAGGACCCGTGCCGATCGCCGGCGAAGTCGATATCAAGAGGGGGGAGAAGATCGGCCGCGTGGCCGTCTTCGGCGATGCCGACATGCTGAACAACAATTTGCTCGATCAGGGCGGCAATCGCGATCTTTTCATCAATGCCATCAATTGGTTAGCCGAGGATCAAGAGATTCTCGGCGAGCGCCCCTCGCGCGAACAGCCTTTTGTCACAACCTTTACTCCGACTGACGCGGATGGCCGGTGGCTCCTCACTATGAGCACCGTGGTGATTCCGGGACTGTTCCTACTGACCGGAATCTCCGTTTTCTTATGGCGGAGGCAGCACGGATGAGCTGGAAGAAAGTCGGTCTCTATTATCTCTTCGCGGCGGTCTTTGGGACGTATTTCTTTCTCTTTGAATGGCGCCCGCCTAAGAAAATAGGGCTCGCGGAGCCTGGCCCTACGGCGCAAGAGAGCCAGTTCCTCGCTATCGCACGCGACGACATCCACGGACTGATATTGAAACGCCCCAACCTCGCGCTCACATTTCGCCGCGACGGACAACGATGGACCGTCGTGGAACCGGTTGGACTAGAGGTCCCCTCGGATCTGTTGACGAGTTTTGTCGAGAATCTCACCCCCACTAAGCAAATCATCATCATTGCCAAGGACCCCAATGATTTCACCCCTTTCGGGCTCAATCCGCCACACACCGCGATTGTCGTACAAGACAAGGCTGGCAAAGAGGTGGCCACCGTCTCTCTCGGAGGGGTCAACCCAACGTCCTCCGCCATCTATGCCCGAATCGAACCTTCTCCCCAGGTCTATCTTTTAGGGCAGAGCGTGGGATATTACGCACAACTGGTGTTCGAGAAGCTCAATGGGAAGTCGGCGGAAACCGACTCCAGTAGTCAGTAGCCAATATCTATAGGGAAAACACACCAAGATGTGGAGTGACACTTACGGGGTCCTTCCCCCTTTGAGGGCAATGGCATGAAGTTAAGCAACCGTGTCATTGCGAGCAGCGAAGCAATCTTTGTTTTGTTGGAGATTGCTTCGTCGTCCGACTCCTCGCAATGACAGGTACCCCCTTAACTTCATGCCATTGCCTCTGAGGGGGAAGGGAAAACAGGAAGTGACTCCACATCTTGCCGTAGCTTCCCTATAGTAGCTAGTCGTCAGTCGTCAGACAACGAACGACGGTGGGGTATCGGACGTTCATCTGTCTGGTTTATTTTTATCTCCTGGAAGTATTTGATATGCCTTGGGCTTTTTTTTTCTCTCTCTTTCTCTTGCTGCTTTCCGCCTGTCCCCGCCCAGGGGACGACCCAACAAAAGTGGACCTCACGCAGTACATTGAGACCGCTCGTGCATGGGCGAAAACTGAATTGCAAATTAACGCGGCTATCGCCAAAGTCCGAGAAGACCAGTTTGTTCACGATGACTTGGTGATCTCTACCCTGCGACCCATCGTCGACGTTTCGCAAAAATATGTCCAACAACTGGAAAGCCATCACCCACGCACTCCGCCGTTACGGAATGTCCATTTGGAATATATTGAAGCCTGGCGTGCCCATTACTTGGCGTTCGCCTCAATGATTGACGCCGTCGAGAAGAAAGATTACCTCCAGCTCGCGAAAGCCAATGACGACCTTCTCGCGGCGCAAAATGCGCTTGCCGATGCCCTGAGCGACCTCGCCCGCCTGATGCAGGAAGCCGGACTGCGCTCCGCTCCTCCAGGAAATCCACCATCGAGACCATCGGCCCCCAGGCCGCCAGGCCCCGGTTCTGAGGCAAGGGGGAAAAGGGGAAACGGGTAAAAGGGAAACCGGAAACGCAGAAGGTCTGTTAATCCCTTTTCCCCTTGCTTTTATTTTCCCCCCTTTCCCCTTTTGTCCCTTTCCCCTTTTCCCCTTTCCCTTGGTGTGGCCACGGAAATCCCCCACTACGGGCAATGGCATTAAGTTAAGCAACCGTGTCATTGCGAGCAGCGAAGCAATCTTTGTTTTGTTGGAGATTGCTTCGTCGTCCGACTCCCCGCAATGACAGTCTCCCCCTTAACTTAATGCCATTGCCCATTACGGGTTCGTACCGGGGGGTTTTTTTGTCAAAAAATTTGCATTGCTCACGTATTTACTATATACGAGCCCTCAACCTCTACTCTTCATCCACATCTTCGGGCACGAAAGGAGGGCAGGTCAGACAAGCGGGATACAAGTGGTTTTGCTGACGAACTACCGTTGCACCAACGTCATCGGTGCAGGGCATAAACGAGGGACTTCTTAAAAATTTAGGAAGGAGGGATCATGCAGATCAGGGCAATTTGTAAGAAACTGTTTATCCTATTGGGATTAGTGGGGACACTCGTCTCCACAGCCCACACAACGTGGGCTTCAACACGTATCGGCAATGCGGAAATGCAGATGTGGTACCGGACGCGCCATACGTTCCACACCGACGGCGGCAACAACTTCAACTGGGTGCAGTGGCGGAACGAAGCCTTCTTTTGGTTCACGTATGACGATTTTGTCAAGAACGGCAAAATTCTCAACCAAGACAATTTGGCTATCCCCTTCGTCCAAGGCGCCACGTTCAACGCCCGCTATCGCTTCCGCGCCGACCCGACGTGGGCCATTCGCGAAAGCTATCGCAACCAATACGACCACCACGAACGCAAAAGCTATCTCTTCCCCGAAAATGGCTTTCGCGACATCTTTTTAGACCTCGACTTCGGCCAAGTGGGCATTGGCAAGCTAACCGCGCGTATCGGGAAACAACAGATCGTCTGGGGCGAATCGGATTTGTACCGCTCGATTGACGTGATTAACCCCTTACGCATTGACCAGAACCAAGGGGCAGGAGAAAAGTTCGACGAGTTTCGCTCGCCGATCTGGGCGCTGAAATTTAACTATTCCATCGGCAACGTGGGGTCATGGTTCTCGAACGTGTACATTGAGCCCTTTTACACCCCCGGGTTTCGCACCCCCCTTTCCGACTTGGTGAATGACGGTGTTGGCACCCGTGCGCCGTTTCATTTGAAAGGCTGCTTAGACGATAACAATAAGCTCGTGGACTACAGCGCCGAAGACTGTTCGTTCCGACGGGCGGATGGGTCGCGGGTGTTTGTCCCCTGGAACCCGAGCTGGCGTGGGAGGGCGCAGTCCCGCCATCCGTGGTCTTTTATCAGCCGGTCGCCGAATCCGCGCGGCGGCACCCCAGACTTCGCCAATTCCTCGGACTCCCCCGATATCGCGAATACGCGGGTTTCCTACATTCCCAATGCCTACAAAGGGCTTTGCAAGGGAGCGCTGAACGGGATGTGGGCGGACTGTACCACCGCGGCCGGGTTTCGTATCTTCGGCACCAGCGTCGGCGGGTTCGACTTTTCGCTGAACTACGCCAACATTCCGCAGGCAACTCAGGGAACCTTCAATTTCAGCGAGGTCGTCAGTTCCAAGGTCTACGGCGATACGGACACCTCGCAAAAACTCGGACTTGGTACTCCCGCCGGAACCTTTGAAGAAGGACTACGGCGTTGCTTGAACGGGAAAGGGTCCCAGGGCAACGTCAGAAACGACAAATCCCAGAAAGGCAATGGAACAGATTCCACAGTCCTCGTCGGCGCCGACCTCAATGGGTACAACAATCCAGCCCGCTACAGAAGAAACAATAAGAACGGCGTGTTGGATAATAATGGCGAGCCGTTGCCAGGCAAACACAACGCGGTGCGCGCGCCGATCACTAACTGTTTTCCCTTCAACTATCACAACACCCGGACGAATGTCATTGGCTTTACCTCCACCTACAATGACTTCGAATACACTGGAGCCGTCTTTCGCTTAGAGCAGAGCTTCAGCTCCAAGGAATATGTCCGGAAGCTCCCTCTCGGCACCGGACGCAACGCAAACCTGACGGATCCTGGGACCCTTGCTCGGCTGACCAATTTCTCGATCAACAAAGACTACCATACCTACACTCCCGTGTGGCGGTCGATGCTCGGGTTTGACTTGCTCAAGTCGGTCCCGTCCTTCAGGTACATTCCGGGCCTGCATCGCTCCTTCTCTGACCAAGCCTGGTTCTTCACCGGACAATGGCTGATGAAGAATCAGTGGAGCAACGTCGCCAACCCGCTGTGCTATGTGGTGGACAACGCGGGGAACGGGCTCACGAAACAACAAGCAAAGGCACTGTCGCGGGCGGATGGCAAACGTCATTACTCGAATGCCCAGTGTCGGAACTACCGTTGGAACCATCTGCTCACCTTGGCTGCGGTCAACCAAGGGTTGTTCGCGAGCCGGGTGGAAACCCGCAACGCGGTGGTGTACGAGCCACGCGCCATGGATTGGCTGCTGTTCTCGCAGTGGTGGTGGCGCAACGTGCTGGGCATGGAGGCCGTCGAATTGTCAGCCGGCGTCTCGTGGTATCCAGGCAGCAGCATGAGTCAAGGATGGACCGGGCTCTATGGCTTCGCTGATCGTGACCAGCTCTGGCTGGAGTTCACCTATTACTTACTGTAACGATTTGTGATTTTCTCTCTCATAGGGAGAGCGGGACACGATTCGTGATTTCTCGAAGGGCCAGTCTTGGACTGGCCCTTTTTGTTCGCGCGGTGGACAATTCCCCCAAAAAAGGGACGAAACGCATGAGGATACGCCCCCACAAAGATGGAACTGCCTCCGCTTCCCGTTTCTCCGTTTCTCCGTTTCCCCGTTTCCCCGTTTCCCCGCTTCCATCCGCCCCTCACCCTTGACATTTTCGCTAAAAAATAGGAAATGACTGGGCCGGAGAATCTTCCCACCAGGGAAGAGCGACATTCCATTTTCTCATTCACGTAATAAGGGAGGTTAGTTATATGGTGTATCAGGGAAGGAGGCGTTCCCAACGCCACCTGAGCCTACTCGTAGCGTCTGTTGCCGTCGCCGTGATGTCGGGAATCGCAGGCTGTCACAGTGCTGGGCATGATCCCCAATTGAATACCGATCTCATCCGCCGCACCGATAAATTTTTCGATGTCGCCCACGTCAGCGGAAGCACCTTTGTCATTGTCGGCTATGACGGGCGTATCTTGCGGAGCGAAGACAATGGCAATAGTTGGAAAGAAATTGCACGACCCTCAACCTTTAGCTTGACACAGGTTTCGTTCGTCGGAGAGAACGGCTGGGCGGTCGGCCATCAGGGCACGGTCATCAACACCAGAGACGGTGGTAAGACCTGGACTCTCCAAAAGTCCAATACCACCAAAGCCCTCTTCTCGGTCTCCTTCGCTGATCAGAATAATGGGTGGGCCTGTGGCGACGAATCCACCTGGCTCTGGACCAATAATGGCGGAGAGACGTGGACCGCCGAACGCATGGAAGTGTCGCAAGTGGGCCTCTCTGAACAAACCAGCTTGGCGGTTCCCGACATCATCTACTACGGAGTCCAGTTCATCGATTCACAAAACGGCTGGATGATCGGTGAATACGGTAACATCCGCCATACCGCCGACGGCGGGAAGACCTGGGACTCGCAACATGAATCCCTCCTCGACCAACTGGTGGCCAAAGGTGGCAACAAAGACGTGATGGCTCTGGGTGCTTTCTTCCGGGTCCAGTTCACTGACCCGCAAAACGGAATCATCGTTGGCGCCGCTGGCGCCATCGCCACCACGACGGATGGCGGCGTGCATTGGCAATGGGTCTCTCGCGAAGGCGATAAACCAGATGTGCCGCCGCTGCACATATACAACGCGGTGCTCCCTGGACAAAATGGGAATATCGTCGCCACTGGAACGAACGGGCTCGTGCTCCTTTCGGACAATAAGGGAGCCGATTGGAAACCGGCCACGCTTCCTGGTGGCGTGTTTACCTGGCTCAACGGGATCGCCTTCTCTCCTGAAGGAAAAGGGGTGTTAGTGGGCGGCAAAGGGCTTATTCTTCTCTCCGATGACAAGGGACAGACGTGGCGGTCATTTGAGGAAAAAAAGAGCGCGGCCAAAGTAGCCCAGAGCTAAAACAAGGACTGTTGGCAAAAGTCCATTCCGTCAATAAGAAAAAAGGAGACACGACCGTGGCAGAAGGAAAACAGTTAACGGCTCTCGAAGAAGCGATGCAGAGTAAAGCAGCGCTCTATCGCATTGGTGCCCTCCTCATCAAGCAGCGTATCCCCATCCTACTCATTAGTGGACTCTTCACCGCCTACATGGCCTATATGGCTACGGGGTTGCAGATGGCGACCGCTTTCAACGATCTGCTCCCCTACCGGCATCCCTTCGTCCAAGTCCACTTCAAGTTTGCGAACCAATTTGGCGGCGCCAATAACATCAATGTGATGATCAAGGTCGACAAGGGCGATGTCTTCACCAAGGAGATGCTCAAGAAGATCTTCGATATGACCCTGGCCCTGGACAAGGTGGTTGGTGTCAATCATGACCAAGTCGCCTCGATTGGTCACCGCACCACCCGCTACCTGACGGTGCTGGGCGGAACCATCGCGACGCCTCCGGTCATGCGGCGGCCTCCCAAAACCGATGAAGAAGTCGAAGAGATCAAGAAGATTTGTTACAACACCGATTCGATTTACGGTCAGCTTGTTTCTCTGAACGGCCAGGCATTACTCATTAAAGCCAACTTTATTGAAGGGCGACTCGACTACCGGCGGATCTTTGACGAGGTCAAACGGACGGTCATCGAACCCTTTGAGACTTCAGAGCACACCATCTGGGTCGCTGGCGAACCACAACTCTACGGCTGGATTTACTACTACGCCAACGAAGTCTTTTATATCTTCCTCGCCGCTACGGTCTTCTGTTGGTTCCTGCTCTACGCCTACTTCCACGACTGGCGTGGTGCCCTCAGACCGACCATCACCGGTGCGATTTCGGCAATGTGGGGTCTCGGCATGCAGGCACTTATGGGGTATTCGATGGACCCCCTGGCACTGGTCATCCCCTTCTTCGTCACGGCTCGCGCGGTCAGCCATTCCGTGCAGATGCATGACCGGTACTATGAAGAATATCGCAAGTGGAACTGGGATAAAGAAAAAGCGATTATTGCCGCCTTCGCGGAACTCTTTGTCCCCACCATGAGCGGGATTATTACCGATGCCCTGGGCATGCTCGTCATCATCATCGTCCCCGTGGTCATTCTCCAAAACATCGCGATTTCCGCCTCCATCTGGGTCGCGTCGGTGGCGATCAGCGAATTGCTCCTGAACCCCATTGTCTACTACTATCTCAAAGCACCAGAGAAAGAAAAAGTGCTGAGACGAGAGGCTGGCATCTTCCAGCGCGTCATGAACGCCAGCGCGACCTGGATTGTCCAACGACGTAACGCGCAGGCCATTGTGGCCTTTTGGATCCTTGCCTTCTTGCTTTCCCTGACCCAACTCCAACATATCACGATAGGTGATCCCACCGCCTCAACCCCGCTCTTAAACGAAAACTCCCCCTATAACCTCGCCCATCTCGAAATTCAGAAGTATTTCGGTGGGATCGAACCGCTTGTCATCGTCGTCGAGGGACGTGATAAGGACGTGCTGAAGGACCCCAACATCCTACGGACGATGGAAAAATTCCAACGCGCGCTCGAACGTGATCCCGACATCGGCTACAGTTTTTCGCTGGCCGATATCGTGCAATCGATCAACATGACGTTCTACGATCTGCAACCGCGGTGGTCGGTTATCCCGGCGGAAATCCCCAAGATCAGCTCCTTGTTCTTCTACTACTTCGCCGGTGCTCCTCCGGGAGAGACCTCTCGCTTCCTGGATCCCAGCTATACCACCTCCCATGTCACCTTCTTCGCCAAAAACCACCAGGGAGACAATGTCGAACGGATACTCAAAGAAGCGGAAGCCTTCGTGAAAGAGAACCCGATGGAGAAGGCCGACTTTCGCATGGCCGGGGGACTCATTGGTGTGACCGCCGCCGCCAACCGCGAAATTCTCAAGAATGACATTCTGATGCAAATCCTGGGCTTCGGCACCATCTTCGTCATCGTGATGTTCACCTACCGTTCAGCGGTCGCCTCACTGGTGATGATGATCGGGTTGTTCCTCGCCAACGGCGTCGTGAACGCCTATATGGGCTACTACAATGTCGGAATCAACCTCCAGTCCCTGCCGGTCGTGACGGTCGGTGTCGGTTTCGGTATCGACTACGCCTTATACATCGTGAGTCGGTCCGTCGAAGAATATAAAGGCGACGTCACTGAAGCAGTCCGCTTGGGAGTGGCAACGTCAGGAAAAGCAGTGACGTTTACCGCCATCACGCTGGTGATGGCCACACTACTCTGGACGTTCTCCAATATCCGGTTCTGCTCGGAGATGGGGTTACTGCTCGCTCTGTGGATGGGGGTCAGCTTCCTCGGGTCATGCACCTTCCTGCCCGCCGTTCTAGTGCTGATGAAACCGAAGTTCTTCCTTCGTGCCGCGGAAGAAGGCATCATCGGATAATCTCGTCGAATGACGATCCGGGACAGGTTTCCTTCCCCCTCCCACCGGCGAGCAGAAGACCACGCCACAACAGACGGTCAGCCGTGACATCCTGAGTCCCGCTCAGGGTGACACGGCCAGTTACTCCCCTACCGCCCAATGGCATTAAGTTAA
Source organism: Klebsiella pneumoniae (assembly GCA_945865755.1). Taxonomy (GTDB): domain Bacteria; phylum Desulfobacterota; class Binatia; order Bin18; family Bin18; genus JABFSC01. The sequence goes on along the minus strand of CAMBFS010000034.1, from coordinate 11,408 downwards.
GGGGGAGACTGTCATTGCGAGGAGTCGGACGACGAAGCAATCTCCAACAAAACAAAGATTGCTTCGCTGCTCGCAATGACACGGTCGCTTAACTTAATGCCATTGCCCTACCGCCATGCGCCTCCAACCATGGGGGCCTCTCCGAGTCATTTCGACTCCGGATACACACTCACTATGAACCACTTTCGAAGTTCCTTTATCGTCACCATCCTCGGACTCGCTCTCGGTGCCTACCTGGGCTGGGAAGCCACTGGAACCTGGGCCAGTGTTTTCGCAACAACCTTCCTCGTCTCGGTCCTCGCGGTTCTTGAAATCTCGCTGTCATTCGACAACGCCATCGTGAACGCCAAGATCCTGAAAGAGATGGATGTGCTCTGGCGGCGGCGTTTCATCACCTGGGGCATTCCGATCGCGGTTTTCGGCATGCGGCTCGTCTTTCCGCTCATCATCGTCGCCATTAGCGCGAATATCGGTCCCATCTCGGCGTTGGTCCTCGCCGCCACCGATCCGGACGAATACTCGCGCGTGCTGACGAGCGCGCATGTGTCCGTTTCGGCTTTTGGTGGCGCGTTCCTCGCGATGGTGGGGCTCAAACACTTCTTCGACCATGAGAAGGATGTGCACTGGATCGCCATTATTGAGCGCCCCCTCACACGCCTCGGACGGATCGAGGCGGTCGAGATTGGTCTGGTGCTTCTGCTCCTCTATGCGATTTCCACCTGGCTGCCAGAGCATGAGAAGGTCACCCTGCTGGTCGCGGGGACCTTTGGTCTCGTGAGCTACATCGCGGTGGATGGGATCTCGGCGGTACTCGCTCCACAGTCGGACGTCACTGGAGCGGTGACGCGCTCCGGCCTCGCGGGATTCATCTACCTGCAAGTGCTCGACGCGAGTTTCAGCTTTGATGGTGTGATCGGCGCCTTCGCGCTCTCGAATAACCTCTTCATCATCGGCATCGGCCTTGGGGTCGGTGCCATGTTCGTCCGCAGCCTGACGATCATGTTGGTGGAGCAAGAGACGCTGACCTCATATCGTTACCTGGAGCATGGCGCATTCTATGCGATCATCGCGTTAGGGGTGATCATGTTCCTCAAGACCGTCATGCATGTCCCCGAAATAGTGACGGGTCTGATCGGCGCGGGCTTTATCGTCGCCTCCCTGGTGGCTTCGATCCGCTATAACCGCCGCATGCTCGGCACCTAGTCCCTTCGTCCTTTTTTGTCGGCTCTCGCCCTGGCGCGAAGAGCGGAAATATGTGAAGATGCCCCGCCGAAACCCCAAAAGGAGGAGATGCCAATGGCTAGTGTAGATGGGGGTGCGCTGATCGGGCGCATCCTGAAAGAACAAAAAGTGAAATATATGTTCGCCGTCAATGGCGGACATACGTTTCCGATCCTCGCCAACCTTATGAACAACGATGTGGACCTCATCCACATGCGCCACGAACAAGCCTGCGCCTACGCGGCGGACGGCTATGCCCGAGTCACCGGCACCACCGGCGTGTGCTGCGTCACCGCGGGCTGCGGCCTCACCAACGCCGTCACTGGCCTGTGCGTGGCGGGACTCACCAACAGTTCCGTGGTGTGTCTCTCTGGCCAACACCCCACCACCGAAGACTACATTGGTTCCTTCCAAGAAGCCTACGGCTCCGAGGTCGTGCGTACGTTCACGAAGTTCGCCAAGCGGGTTCTTGATTGGTCCACCATTGAAGTCGATCTGCGTCAGGCATTCCGGGAATCGATGAATCCACCGCAGGGCGTGTCGATGCTCGAAATTCCACAGAACATTCTCTATCACGTGGACGACGAGAAAAAGCAGCGCAAAGGCGCGAAAGTGTATGGCCCGGACGACCTCCGTTCGCAAGGCGATCCCCGCAAAATCGAAAAGACCGTTGAACTCCTCCTCAAATCGCAGAGGCCGTTGATCGCTGGTGGTGATGGCATTTTCTGGTCCGGTGCCGCGGCGGAGCTGAAAGAACTCGCGGAACTCACGAGCACCCCGGTCTATTGCCGACGCTCTGGCCAAGGCGCGGTTGATGAGGCCCACCCTCTCGCGATTCGTGGCGCGTGGAAGAAACCGTTCACCGGTGAAGCGGATCTCGTCATCGCCGTGGGTTTCAAATACTGGAGCGGTGAGAAATTCGGGGAGCCCCCGACGTGGAGTGACAAAGCCACCTACGTGCAAGTGGACCCGACGCCACAGCGGGTTGGCTGGCACGTGCCCGCCGAAGTCGGTATCGTCGGCGACCCCAAACTCGTGCTGCGCCAGATTATCGATAAGATCAAGGAACTGAAGCTCGACTTCAGCGCGAAGCGCGAAAGCCCGTGGATCAAGCAGATGGCCGAAATTCGCGCGAATTACGAGAAGCTCATCGGCGAGCGCGCGGTGAAATTCGCGAACAACACGCCGATCCATCCCGACCGGCTCACCAGCGACCTGATGAAAGTCATCGATAAGAGCGCGTCGCTCATTATCGACAGCTTCACGCTGAGCGGGTACACCAGCCAATGGTTCACCGCCCATGAGATGGGACAAGTCGTGGATGCGGGACCGCTCGCGCCAGTGGGTCACGGCGTGGGCATGGGCATTGGCGTGCAGCTTGGTCGTCCCGGCAAGCAAGTCATCCTGGTCAGCGGCGACGGCGGCCTGGGCATCGGCGGCATGGATATCGAAACCGCCGCCAAGTACAAAATCCCTCTCGTGACGTTATTGTGGAACAACAGCTCCTGGGGACCAAGTTTCGAGTCGATGCCGATCCTCAAAGGACGCACCAAACCATTCGACATGGTCCAGAACATTCGCTACGACAAGGTATTCGAGCCGATGGGCGTGTACACCGAACATGTCGAGAAGAACGAAGAGATCATTCCGGCTCTTGAGCGGGCCTTGAAGTCCGGCAAGACGGCACTGATCAATGTCATCGGTGACAAGCGTATTGGGCATCCGACATTGGGCGGCAACTTGTTGGGATCGACAAAGGCGGTGTAAGTTCTTCGCGATAAGGTGAGGAAGAAGACAAGGGGTCAACGGGGAAGAAGGCAAGGGGGAAGAGGGGAAAAGGGTCAAAGGGGAAAAGGGATAAGGGATAAGCGGAAGATTGCTTAATCCGTTTCCCCTCTTCCCCGTTTCCCCCCTTCCCCGTTTCCCTCTTCTCTCTGAGGATTAGAACTATGGTCAAAGTCTATTGTGATCGTTGCAACACCGAGGTGGAAAACCTCGACGCGCTGTTACAGTTTTCGATTGAAGTCACCGAACAGCCGAATCGCACGGCGTGGAGTTGGCATGCGGAAGTGTGTCAGGATTGTTTTGTGGTGATGAAAGACGACATTTCCGCGCGCATCACCCAGCCACCAGAGGATAAGAAGAAAGGTCCCAGGAAATAAGGGACACGGCTGCCGTGTCCCTTCCGCCTATTTCACGCCCAAGAACGCCAAATCCTGCACATACTCCTCCATCGGCACCATGCCGATGCGCAGCCGTTTCCCACCAATAATCACCGTCGGCACCGCCGTCACATAGTAGCGGTCGCTCGCCTCCTCGCATTGCTGGCGTACCGATTCTTGCAGCGCCGGGTCGTCAATATCGCGCAAGAACGTCGGCATATCGAGCCCAGCCGCCCGTGCCACAGCCACGAGATTGTCCTTGTCGATCAGGCTTTGCCCGTCAATGAAAAACGAACGATAGAGCGCGGGGTGAAAGCGGTGAAACGCCTCCTCGCCTTGTCGTTGGGCGGCGACTCCCGCCTCAAGGCCGGGCATGCTCCAGCGTGGGAATTCCTCTTTTTCCCACATGTTGTAGGTGATGCCTTCAGGCTCAGCCAGCGCTGAAATACGTTTCCAGGCTTTCTCGACATAGCTGCCCTGAAAACGGAACGGACTCGGATCATATTGGGGACGAAGGGCGAAGGGGTGCCAGCGAATGGACACACGGTCGCCAAAGCGTTCCTTGATTTTCTGCAAGCGCACGGCCGCAGGATAGCACCAAGGTCACAAGTAGTCGGAGAATTCGACGATTTCGATAGGGGCGTCCATAAGAACCTCCATGCCAATGAATTGTGATGTTCTCCCGGATGGGCAATGGCATTAAGTTAAGCAACCGTGTCATTGCGAGCAGCGAAGCAATCTTTGTTTTGTTGGAGATTGCTTCGTCGTCCGACTCCTCGCAATGACAGGTACCCCCTTAACTTAATGCTATTGCCCGGCTGGGAGAGGGTTAGGGTGAGGGGGATCAAGTGATCTTTCCTTTGTTTTGCCGTGAGATGGATTGGGAAGCGATTACCCGCGCAAAATGTTCACCACCGCCTCATGTACCCGACCATTCGAGATCACGGCGTTCCCCGTATAAATCGATGGCGCACCAGCGAAATCCGAGAAGCGTCCGCCAGCCTCGGTCACAAGAATCTTAGTCGCCGCCACATCCCACGGTTTAATTTCGGGTTCGAGTGTCACTTCCGCTTGCCCGCGAATCACCACACTGTGCCCTAGCGCATCACCAAACCCTCGTTGACGCGCCGTGGCATCCACTAGACGGAGAAACGAGCCCCAGCAAGGCCGCACCTTGAGGTCGTTCAGACCACCGTGCACGAGCATCGCGTTGTGGAGGTCCGCAACATCAGACACGCGCACCCGTTGGCCATTGGCGAAGGCCCCCTGCCCTTTCCGGGCATACAGCAGGTCGTTGATCGCCGGGGCGGACATGACACCCGCCGTAATCTCGCCGTCTTCTTCGAGAGCGATCAGGGTCGCGAAGAACGGAATACCGCGAATGAAATTCTTGGTGCCGTCGATGGGATCAATAATCCACCGGGCGTTCACCTGTCCGGCGCGCGCGCCCATTTCTTCGCCGAGAAAGCCGAACGTGGGGAATTTCCGGCTAAGAATTTCGATGATCGCGACTTCGCATTCACGGTCGGCCTGAGTCACCGGCGTGCGGTCGGCTTTGGTTTCGACCTTGAGATGAGTGCGAAAATAGTGAAGGGCGATTTCGCCAGCGGCTTTGGCGGCATCAATAGCGGCATTCAGTATTTCATCCATAGTTTGTTAATAGCGGTGGGTGGGTCAAAGGGGAAATGGGGAAGTGGGGAAGTGGATTAAGCAATCCTCTGCTTACCCCTTTTCCCTTTTAACCTTTTCCCCTTTTAACCTTTTCCCCTTTGACCCTCGATTTCACAGCAGTCCGCGCAGAAGCCCGCCGTCCACCTGCACAGCCACACCATTCACGTAGCTTCCCGCTTCAGAGCCGATAAAGACAATGACGTTGGCCATTTCTTTCGGGTCGCCAACACGTCCGAGCGGCACATCCGCCCCACTATCTTCAAGAGCTTGCTCAATCGTTTTGCCGGTCCGCTGCGCACGGGCGGCGAGGCCACTTCTGAGGCGGTCCGTCAGAATGCGACCCGGCAGGATCGTATTCACGGTGATGTTGTCCTTCCCCACTTCACGCGACAGGGTTTTCGCCATCCCCACCACCGCTGGTCGCACGCCATTCGAGAGAATCAACCCATCAATCGGCTCTTTCACCGACATCGACATCACACTCAATAAGCGTCCCCATTTTTGCTTCTGCATGAAGGGAATCGCTTTGCGAAAAAGGCGCACGGTGCTGAGAAAATTCAACGAGAACGCGCTCTCCCAATCAGCATCGGACATATTGCCAAAACCCCCAAGCGGGGGTCCGCCAGTGTTGGCGACAACGACGTGGATAGTACCAAATTTCTTGATCGTCTCGTCGATAAACCGATCCGTCGCTTCCAGTTTCGACAAATCTCCCGGCACAGCCAATATCTCAGCGCCCGTCTCCTTACCGATTTCTTCGGCGGTCGCCTGAAGCTGCGCTGGATCGCGCGCGCTGATGACCACCTTCGCGCCCTCGCGGGCAAATCCTAATGCCGTGGCCTTGCCAATCCCTTTGCTCGCGCCGCCAACCATCACGACTTTCCCTTTCAATCCCAGGTCCATGATGTCTCTCCTCTCTCATCTCACCAAGGGCATTAAGTTAAGGGGGTCCCTGTCATTGCGAGGAGTCGAACGACGAAGCAATCTTTGTGTTTGCAGGAGATTGCCGCGCTCCTATGAGTCGCTCGCAATGACACAGTGGCTTAACTTCATGCCCTTACCCATCTCGCAGGGGAAACGGCGAAACGGATTAAGGAACCTTCAGTTTTCCCTTTCCCCTTTTACCCCTCTTTATTCTTTACGCCGTCAGGTATCCCTTTTTCTGGTAAAACTCGCGCACGGCGGCTTCAAACCCCGAAGGATTATCTCCCATCACCGAATGACCAGCTTTCGGCACCAACGAGAAATCGGCCCCAGGAATGAGTTGCTGAAATTCTTTCACCCCGTCAAGCGAAAGCACATCGCTCTCACCACCTTTCACGAGCAGCGTCGGACATGTGATCTTTTGCACCTCCGCCGCTAACTCGTCGTGCATCTGCTTCATGTCCACGGAACGGTGGCCTTCGCTGAAATAGGTATCGTACTTCCAGGACCACTTGCCACTCGGCAACTGCTTCAGGTTGTAGACACAGGTATATTTGCGGATCACTTCCAGCGGACGGCGGGGGTTGAATTTGTGAATGATCGCCGCGGCTTCATCCAGGTCTTTGAACTCTCGATAGTTACTCATGAAGTCGCGGATATGTTTCACCCCTTCCTTCTCCACACGAGGGCCAACATCCACGACAATCAACGCCTCCACTTTCTGAGGATGATTCGAGGTAAATGACAGTGAATTCGCGCCCCCCATCGACATACCGGTGAGAAAGAAACGTTTGAAGCCCAGCGCATCGGTAAACGCATCAACGTCTTTCACCATTGTCTTGCGCGAGTAATCCTTGTCCGTGGCCCAGTCGGTATCCCCGTGGCCACGTTGGTCGAACGCCATGACATGAAAGTGCGGCGATATGGCCGCGGAAAACAGGTCCCACGTGTGGCAGGTTTGCCCAACCCCATGAAGCAACACTAAAGGCGGCTTCTCTGGATTACCCCAGTCAAGATAGTGAAACTTGAGTCCGTTGGCGTGAACGAAACGATCAGTGAATTGTGTCGTCATACGAGTCCCCTCCTCTAGCATTGCAATAGCATTGCGAGCTATCGCGGACAGCGGGAGAATGCAAGAGGCACGGCAGCGGACGAGGAGAAGGCAGAAGTCAAAAGTCAAAAGTCTCCGCCCTCCCCCTCTTCTTCTATTTTTGACTTTTGACTTTTGCCCTTTGACTTTTGACTTCTCCGAAGAGTCCTCGAATCCTCTCCCCCGTCAGCTCCCGCAAGCTCGGCAAAACCAAATTCGCCTGGCGAAAAAAGTCAAAAGTCCCCGCCCTCCCCCTCTTCTTCTATTTTTGACTTTTGACTTTTGCCCTTTGACTTTTGACTTCTCCGAAGAGTCCTCGAATCCTCTCCCCCGTCAGCTCCCGTAAGCTCGGCAAAACCAAATTCGCTTGGCGAAAATCGTTGCGAAGAGTGTACTCATTGGGCACGGCAATACAGCGAATGCCAGCATTCACGGCGGCCATCACCCCTTTGTAGGTATCCTCGATCACCACGCAGCACTCTGGCGGCAGCTCCAGTTTCCGCGCCGCCGTGAGAAACGCATCAGGTTGCGGTTTCGCCCCGCGATAATCTTGCCGCGCCACGGTCACGGGAAAGAAGCGGTCGATCCCCATCCGACGCAGCACGAAGTCCAGGTGCTCACGATTGGTGTTGGTAGCGACCGTCAACGCGAACCGCGTGGAGAGTTGCGCCAGTGTCTCTTCGACGTAAGGCATCAATCGCACTTCGGTTTCCAAGAGGTGGAGATAAATCGGAGACCGCAATTGGCGGAGTTCGTCAGGAGCAACCGGGAGATTATATTTCGCGACGATATATTCCGGCCCGGTGCCTTGGGCGATCCAATGCTCCTCGTACTCCTCGCGCGACACCGTCACGCCATACGGTTTCAGCACCTCACTATACGCGCGATAATACAGCCCCTCGGAATCAATCAGCACGCCATCCAGATCAAAGATCACCCCTTGCGAAAATTGCCCAGCCATAATGTTGCTCTCCCTACTCTGGGATTCAGATTGCCAGACTTTTCCGTTACAGTCAGGTGCCATGAAACCTCACGCGGATGCACCTCCTGCTGAAACAGCAATCGATCCCTCGGACGCTTGGGTCGAGATTTTTCACTCACTCGGATTACCCGCGTATCGAATCCGCGTTGAAGCCAAGGACAAGATGGTCAGCATCCAAGCGCCACCAGAAGACTTCCCCCGTCTGCTCGCCCCCGCCATCCGTCCGGTCTTAGTCAAACATGGAAAGTCACTGGGGTATCGGTTTGTGACACTGGATATGAGCTAAGCTCCAGAAGCTAAGAGCTATTAGCTGTTAGCTCTTAGCTCTTAGCTATTAGCATGAGAAGAGAGGGCCATTTTTGGCTAACAGCTAACAGCTAATAGCTAATAGCCTTTTAGGCCCTTGACCCCTTCTCTGGAGAGCCGCTAAGAGAGTGGGGCGAAATACTCGCATGTCGGGGTGTAGCGCAGCCTGGTAGCGTACTCGCTTGGGGTGCGAGTGGTCGGCCGTTCAAATCGGCTCACCCCGACCAGTTCGTCTTACCCCCATGGAAAGGCGACCGCCTGAAAACGGTCGCCTTTCTTCTTGCCCGGCTTTCTGCTCAAATGCCGCCATGATTATCCTGATCTCAAATGACGACGGAATCCATTCCGAAGGACTCCGCGCGTTGGAAGAGGCTCTTGCCACTATCGGTGAGATTTATACCGTTGCCCCGGATCGTGAACAAAGCGCGGTCAGTCATGCGCTGACCCTTCATCATCCGTTGCGCATCGAAGAGATCGCCCCACGCCGATTCGCCGTCAGCGGCACCCCAACCGATTGCATCAACCTCGCCGTCAAGGGATTCCTCCCCGTTCGTCCCCAGCTTGTGGTCTCAGGCATCAACAAAGGCGCCAATCTCGGCGATGACGTGACGTATTCAGGAACGGTTTCCGCCGCCATTGAAGGGTCGCTCCTGGGCATTCCCTCGATTGCCGTTTCGCTCGTGGCCCGGAGCGCGCCCTATCAGTTTGGTCCAGCGGCGGAGTTCGCCGCCGTGCTGGCGTCCGAAGTGATCTCCCAAGGCATGCCTTCCGACACCTTGCTCAACGTCAATGTCCCGCATTTGCCCAAAGAGCAATTACGCGGCTACCAAATGACCCGCCAAGGCAAACGCCATTACGCGGAAAAGCTCGAAGAGCGCGTCGACCCCCGTGGGCGGAAGTATTATTGGATTGGCGGTGATGATCTCGGATTCGACCCCGTGGAAGGCACGGATTGTCTCGCCGTGCATGACGGCTACATCTCCGTGACGCCTCTCCATGTGGACCTCACCAATTACCGTGCGCTGCACGAATTACGCGACCTGCGATTGCCATGGCAGTAGATTACACCACCCCTCGTCACCAAATGGTCGAAGAACAGATCGCTAGTCGTGGGATCAAGGATCCGTTCGTTCTGGCAGCCATGAAGCGCGTGCCGCGACACTTGTTCGTTGATGAGTCACTGCAAGCCCGCGCGTATGAAGATCACCCGCTGCCGATTGGCGAAGGCCAAACCATCTCGCAGCCCTACATGATCGCGCTGATGGCCGAGGCCCTGAAACTGACGGAAGGCGAACGGGTCCTAGAAGTTGGCACCGGATCAGGCTATTTGACCGCGATCCTGGCTGAGCACAACGTGCAGGTCTGCACGATCGAACTCTCGGCTCATCTTGCTGCCCGTGCCCGGACAACGTTGTACACACTGGGCTACCAGAATGTGAATGCGCATGTCGGCGATGGCACGCTCGGCTGGTCGAGCGAAGCACCGTTTGATGCCATTGTCATTGGGGCCGCAGCCTCCAGCCTCCCACGTCCACTTCTCTCTCAACTCCGCGTGGGCGGACGCCTGGTCCTGCCCATCGGCGAGGAAGACCTGCAAACCCTCGTGCGTATCTGGAAAGAACCCACGGGTCTGCGTGAAGAGTATTTCGGCGAGTGTCGGTTCGTGAAACTTCGTGGTGAGTACGGCTTTGAGACGTAGTCGTCGCTTCGCCACACTTTGCAACAGCAAACTCGCGCTCTAACTCCCCCATTCCCCATGATCTATCTCGACTATAACGCCACGACACCGCTACGACCGGAAGTGCTCGAAGCGATGCTTCCCTATTTCCAGCGGCACTTCGGCAATCCGTCGAGCGTGCACGGGGCAGGACGGCAGGCCAAGCAGGGTGTGGAAGAGGCGCGTGAACGTATCGCCGAGTTTCTGCACTGTCGCCCGGCGGAAGTCCTGTTCACCAGTGGTGGCACCGAGAGCAACAATCTGGCGCTCACCGGCGTGCGCGACGCCCTGCGTCACAAAGGCTCGCACATCATCACTACCGCGATTGAGCACTCCTCCATTCTCGAACCACTTGATGCGCTCGCCACGGAAGGCGCAACCATCACCCAGTTGCCCGTCAACGGCGAGGGGCGGGTCAATGCCGATGAGCTGGCGGCGGCCCTGCGGCCTGACACCGTGCTGGTCAGTATCAGTCTCGCCAATCATGAGATCGGCACCATTCAACCCATTGTCGATCTAAGCCGCATGACCAAAGCACGAGGGATTTGTTTCCATGTCGATGCCGTTCAAGCCGCGGGCAAAATGCCGCTTGATGTCACGAGTCTTGGCGTTGACCTGCTCTCCCTCTCGGCGCATAAAATTTCTGGCCCAAAAGGAGTCGGTGCGCTCTACGTCCGCAAAGGCACGAGGTTGAGCCCGCTGCTGCGTGGCGGCCCGCAAGAGCGCGAGAAACGGGCAGGGACGGAGAATGTCGCGGCGATTGTCGGTTTCGCCGTTGCTGCTACAGTAGCCGCGCGAGAACTGGAAATGTCCGTCGCCCACTGCGGTCAGTTGTTACAGCAACTCTGGGACGGCATCGTCCAGCGCATCCCCGGAGCCGTTCTCAACAGTCCGACTCACCAGCGGTTACCCAATACCCTCAATGTCGGGTTCAGTGACGCAACCGGGGAAGGGTTGATGATGGGACTCGACCTCGCGGGCATCGCGGTCTCCACGGGTTCAGCCTGCGCCGCTGGGTCGTTGGAACCCTCGCATGTGCTCCTCGCGCTGGGACGCACCGCGGAAGAAGCGAAGGGCGCGCTCCGCTTCAGCGTTGGCAAGGAAACCACCGCGCAGGAAATTGACCGCGTGCTGGAGGTGTTGCCACAAGTAGTGGAACGAGTACGGAACGCCGTTAAAAGTTATGAGCTCACCTTACGCGCCAGGGACAAAAAAGGTATAGAATCGCCGATATGAAAGCACAAGCGATAGCCGATTTGTATTCCGATTACTTGCTGGCGTCCTTTGGGGCCACCACCGCGACGGGGCTCAGCGAACTGCTGGAAGGGGAAGTGA
>CAMBFS010000033.1 GCA_945865755.1 Klebsiella pneumoniae | reverse complement strand
CAACCCTTGAAGCCCGATGCCACGCTCACGGGAGAAGACAAGAAAATTCTCGACCAGTCCCGACAGAAAGAGAAAGAAGCCGAGTAGGACCGTCCGCATGGGATTTGGCGATGGCGACTCCTAGGCTGTATCTAGTCCGACACGGACAGGCGAGCGCCGGTTTCGCGGAAGCACACGACCCCGGCCTTGATGAACTTGGCCGTACACAAGCCCTGACGGTCGCTCAAGAACTTGCTCCGCTTGGACCCTTGCCTATTCTCACGAGCCCACTCAAGCGTACCCGCGAAACCGCGACGCCGCTCGAACAGCTATGGAACATGCCCGCCCAGGTCGAGCCCTGCGTCGCGGAAATCCCTTCCCTCACGACCGACCTCCAAGAACGCACGATCTGGTTGCAATACGCCCTGCGCGGACAATGGGGTGAGCTCTCCGCGTTTCATCAGCAATGGCGCGACGCGCTGGTGACTTTTCTAGGAAGCCGCACCACTTCAATGGTTATCACCACGCATTTTGTCGCCATTAACGTGGCCGTTGGCGCGGCGACTGGGGATGATCGCATGGTGTGTTTCGAGCCGGACAATTGTTCGTGCACGGTATTCGATGTGGTCGAGGGGAAACTGCGGTTGGTCTCGTTAGGGCGGCAACGGGCGACGCGGATTCGGTAAACGGGGGGCAGGGGTCGGGGGTCGGGGGTCGGGGAACGTGTTACGTATTGACGCATCATGTTCCACAAGGAGGTTCGACATGTCTGGTCCACTCGCTGGGTATCGTATTATCGACGCGACACAAATGATTTCTGGTCCCATGGCGACGATGGTGCTCGCCGACCAAGGGGCCGATGTCATTAAAATCGAACCGCCTGGTATCGGCGACCTGACTCGTGCTCTGGGCGGACCGCGTGGGATGTCACCCACCTTCACCGTCGTCAATCGCAATAAACGGTCGGTTGTCCTCAATCTGAAAGAGCCACAGGGCGTAGCTGTCCTCAAACAGCTCGTCGCCACCGCCGATCTCTTTGTCCAGAACTTCCGCCCTGGCGTGGTGGAGCAGATGGGGATTGGCGAAGCGGACCTACGACAGATCAAGCCGAACCTCGTCTATGTGTCGATCAGCGGCTTTGGGGAATCTGGCCCCTACGTGCATAAGCGGGTGTATGACCCGGTGATTCAAGCGTTATCAGGACTTGCGTCGATCCAAGCCGACGCTACCGGGCGGCCACACATGATGCGCTTAATCGTGCCCGACAAAGTCACGGCCCTGACCGCCGCACAGGCAATGACAGCGGCGTTGTTGGCGCGTGAACGAACGGGCGAGGGGCAGCATGTGCGCTTGGCGATGCTGGATGCCGTGGTCGCGTTTCTGTGGCCAGAGGCGATGGCAAGCCATACCTTCGTGACCACCAAGGATGTCGTGGTCCGCCCACAAGTTCGCGACCTCGTGTTCGAGACGGCGGATGGGTACATCACCGTTGCTGTCGTGTCTGATGCCGAGTGGCGTGGGTTGACCACGGCGCTTGAACGGCCAGAGTGGCTCGACGATGCCCGCTTCAAGACGCCGGCTGGGCGAGTCAAATATGCGGATGTCAGACTGGAGATGACGGCGGAGGTGCTGACGACACGAACATCCGCGGAATGGCTCGCGCGGTTGGATGCCGAGCAAGTGCCCTGTGCTCCGGTGCTGCGCCGAGAAGACCTGTTCACCGATCCGCAAATCGCCGCCAATCATCTGATTGTAGAATCAGAACATCCAACCGTGGGACGGATGCGGCAACCGCGCCCCGCCGCGCGGTTCGAGAAAACTCCCGCGGAACTGCGGAGTCCCGCTCCACGGCTAGGCGAACATACCGAGGCAGTGTTAGCTGAGTTGGGACTTTCCGAAGGAGAGCGAACATCGCTACGAAAGAGCGGAGTGGCGGCGTAGTGTGATCACCGAATACGCCTCAAATTGCCCGCTTCCACGATCAATGTCGAGCCGTTCCTCAAAACCATCGACTGTCGGGGTGAAAGACTTGCGTGCCCGTGCGACTTGGAGACCATGCTCATTTGGAGGCCGATCCGCGAAAGAGAGGGTGCCATTTTCGTATGTCAAACGGTACTCAACGATAGCCCCGCCATCCGTGTAAGCGTGCGCAACGAAGAGTCCATCATGCGCGGGAGGGCCAATCAGCACCAAGGCATCGTGGATGTCTTTCCGCCCGTCAACCAAGGGATAGACAACACTCATCCGTACCCCAAGAAACCGCCCGCCGGCTTCCCAGGAACCGGTCACCTCTTTGTGGAAAGAACCGTCGCGGTTCACATAACGCCCCTCACCACGAAACGATCCCAACAAGAACCGCAACGGCTGTAATGCGTGGCGGCGTTCTTCAGGGTCGTGAACCAGATCTGTAGTGGCCATGTCTTCTCCCTCCCGCGCCTTTGGGCAAGCGGAGTTGCGCCTACGGCTGTAACGCCAGTGTTTGTTCAGTGACCGAGATAATCTTCTCTCGTGAATAGAACAAGGGGAAATACTTCCCCGTCCCCCACAGTGGTGCGAGATCACGATAATGGGGATCGGTTGGATTACCGGACTGTCCGGGGGTGTTGATGCCGAGCGCGCGATCCCAATCCGCGAGATCGGTGATGATACGGAACGAGGCCCCCACATTTTGCGCGGCATTATTGTCGGTATTGTTGACCGTGAACCCATCGCCTCCGCGTGGGAGCGGACCAACATCAAATTGCGCGCGGTATTGGGGATTGACTGCTTCAGTGAGAGGGTGACGAAGTGTGATGTGGTGATAGCGGTCTTGCCCGTAGACCCATGTGCTGGTGTCGGTCCCAAAGCGTTCGGTAAGCCGCTGTACTGCTTGCGCGAGACTCTCAAGCAGAAAACGGTCACGCCCGGCCTGTGGGTCAGGACCGTAACTGCTATCTGGAGAGGTGAGGCTCGCAAGCAATCGCTGTGGGGCCATCTTGGGGAAATACTGCCGCGCTGATGCTGCTGGGAGACGGTGCTGACGAAAGTTTTCCCACAACTGCTGTTGCCAGGCCGCGTAAATACCCGCAGCGACGGAATTCTGGCTGAGGACATAATCCCACGAGAGCAGGTTCTCGCGTGCTGCCTCAACGTCGGCGTTGTCCGAACGTAAGCCCCGTAACAACGGGACGAGGGTCCGTGCCGGAATGGACAACTCATCGGTCTGGAGGCGAGCGACATCATCAATGGTGAGACCAGTGCTCGCGTTGAGCACCTCTTCAACACGCCTTTGCCGATACGGGGGTTCCCAGAGGTAGCTGATCGCATGCGGATAGCGAGGAGGCAGATTTTCAGCGTTGGCGGTCGCGAGAAATCCCTTTGGTGGATTGGTCTGAAACGGGAACGCGTGACTGGGCAAGTAGCCTTTCCACTCAAATCGGCCATCACCAGGGACAGGCAACAACCCATTCCAGTTGCGTCGGCGGGGAACGATCCCCGTGGCTTGCCAGCCGATGTTCCCTTTGACATCCGCCCAGACCATGTTTTCCGATGGAGCTTGGGAATAGGCGCACGCGGCCCGAAACTCTTGCCAGGTTGTGGCCTGATCCATACGGAGACTCGCGAGATAGGGAGTCGCGCCAATCTCCAGCCAGGCGGCACGTAACGCGTATGCACGATGGTGGAGCGTGTCTTCCGCAAGCACGGGGCCGTGTCGCGTATATTTTAGCTCAACCGTGACCGGCTCCTGTCCTTTTACCGAGAAGGTTTCGCTTCTCACGATCATGCGCTCCCACTTCCCTTTGTACCGGTACTGAAGCGGATTGGCCGGGTGGGTGGTGTAAACATAGAGGTCTTCTGAATCGGTGGGGAAAATGGTCAGCCCCCATGCGCCATGTTCATTGTGGCCAATGGACACGCCAGGCAAATGCGGTTCTCCGCCACCGATGACATTCCACCCTGGGGCGACCAGGTGTACCCAATAGCGGAGGGATGGAGCCGTGATGGCACGGTGGGGGTCGTTCGCCATGATGGGCGAGCCGCTGTGAGTCTTGGTGCCACGGAGTACCCAATTGTTGCTTCCCTCATTCGCGGAAGGAACGACATCGCCATGGGTGGTCGCGAGAGATAGGGACTGCTCGAACAATCGTGCGGCACGCGCTTCTGGGACGACGAGATCATCGGGAGCAAACTTCACGCTGGCACGCGCCGCCAGATAGTATTTGAGGACATCATCGGGAATGACGCCCAAGTCCAGTCCACGAGCAATGACCAGATTGGGGTTCCCCGGCTCCAGATCGACGAGCGCTTTCGTGGTCGCGACCCCGACCGCGCGGACTCGTTTGGCCATGAGGAGTTCCGCCTCAAGATTCGTAAACAGCCCACCAACACGGGAGATGACGACCTCTGGTGTCCACGCTTGGGGTGTGAGGCCAAGCAGCCGGAATTCAATCGGCAGCAGCTCCGGGTGCGTTTCGGTCTCGGTGATATACGCATTGATACCAGCGACAAAGGCGAGGATGATTTCCTCTCCCTGGGGGTGGTAGTGGTTCATCTCTTTGGTGAGGTCAAGACGAAACCGCAGTAAGCGAGCGCCGATATCGCGATCAAGGGCTTTCGCGCCTTGAATTTCCGCCATCGTGCCAGTGGTTCGTCGTCGCCATATTTCAAGCTGAAAAAGCCGGTCACGCGCCGCGTTGTAGCCCTGGGCGAAGAACAGATCATGTTGGTTCTTGGCGTAAATGTGTGCGACGCCCCACTGATCGCGCAAAATTTCCACCGCTTCCTGGAGCCCCGGCACTTTGAGGGTAGTTGTTTTCTCCTGGGCCAAAGGCACAGCAGGTGAGGCGAGAAGAGAAAGGATGAGCAACAGGGAAAGGGGACGACGCATAGAGAACCTCATATCGTGCCCTGTAGCATAACGGGAAAGAACCGCAAACAGTTTCGGGTTTCAGGTTTCGGGTTTCAGGTTTCGGGTTTCGGGTTTCAAACTCGGGCCTCGGTCCTCAGTCTTCGGTCTTCAGTCTTTTTGATTTTTGATTTTTGCCTTTTGATTTTTGCTTTGCCCCTGCGAAGCCGTGCAACTCATTGACTCCATTGGGTGATTCCGTTAGCCTCACCGACCTAGCAGGAGCCTCTTCGCCATGACGGAAGAGGCTCTTCGTTCTCTGGTAAGGATGCTATGGACGAAGCGGTCGAATATGTCCCCCGCCCCGGAGTGCGCAATGGCAAGGTGCTCGTTGTTGGCGTGGGCGGACTCGGATGTCCCGCGGCTTTGGCGCTCGCGCGAGCAGGAGTTGGCACGATTGGCTTGATTGACTCGGATGTGGTTGAGTTGTCCAATCTCCAGCGGCAAATCCTGTACGCCATGTCTGACCTTGGCCGCCCGAAAGTCCAAGCCGCGCGTGAGCGACTGTTGCGCATCAATCCCTCTCTCTTTGTTCTCTCCTACCAAGAACGATTAACGATTGAGAATCTGTCGGTGTTGTTTCAGGAGTACGACTTCATTATTGACGGGACCGATGGGATTGCGACCAAGTTTCTGATTAACGATGGTGCGGTCCTCATGCAAAAACCCTTTTCATACGCCGGCGCGGTCCAGTTCCAAGGGCAGACTTTGACGGTGCTGCCACGCAGCAGCTCCTGTCTGCGGTGTTGGTTCCCCGTCCCGCCCGCCGAGGATGAGGTGCCGACTTGTCAGGAGAGTGGGGTCATTGGGAGTCTCGTTGGGAGCATGGGACTGATCCAAGCAACGGAAGCGGTGAAGTACCTGAGTGGTGATGGGGAGCTATTGACGGATCGTTTGCTCACGTATGATGCGCTGACATCGCGCTGGCGGGAGGTTCGCGTGCGGAGAAGCCTCCAGTGCCCGCTTTGTGGAGAGACCCCGACGATCACCGGCTACGGGGAAACGCTCACGCAGAGACGCAAAGACGCGGAGATAAGATAAGGAGTTGATATGAGTAACGTGACTGGCTTGGCCTGCCGCGAATGTGGACAAGAGTATCCGATCGCGCCGTTGCATGTGTGCGAGATGTGTTTTGGACCGCTCGAAGTCGTCTATGACTACGAATACATTCGTAAGCAGCTCAGCCGCCGTGTGATTGAATCGCGTCCCCAGTCGCTCTGGCGCTATCGCGAACTCCTCCCAGTGAATGGGGAACCGAGCGTCGGTTTGCACAGCGGGTTCACCCCGCTCGTCAAAGCTGATCGCCTAGCGGCCCACCTGGGCGTGAAAGAACTGTATGTCAAGGATGATTCCGTCAATCATCCGACGTTCTCTTATAAGGATCGCGTGGTATCCGTGGCGATCTCTAAAGCGATAGAGTTTGGTTTCGATACCGTGTCCTGTGCCTCCACTGGAAATCTCGCGAATTCCGTCTCCGCGCATGCCGCCCGTGCCGGGTTACGCTGCTTCATCTTTATTCCGGCGGATTTGGAACAGGGGAAAATCATCGGCTCGACCATTTACGGTCCACGCGCGATCGGTATTCGCGGCAACTACGATGATGTGAACCGGCTGTGCAGTGAGATCGCCGACAAGTACGGTTGGGCATTCGTCAATATCAATCTTCGCCCCTATTACACGGAAGGAGCGAAGACCTACGGCTTTGAGATCGCCGAACAACTGGGCTGGAAGTTGCCCCAGCATGTGATTGTCCCAACCGCCGGCGGAACGATCCTGCCGAAGGTGGCGAAAGCGTTTGAGGAGATGAAGAAGGTCGGCTTGATTGATGATCCCCACACGCCAAAGATCTACACGGCCCAGGCCGCGGGCTGCGCGCCAGTGATTCATGCGCTCCACAAAGGGTCGGACCTGATTGTCCCCGTCAAACCCAATACCATCGCCAAGTCCATCGCTATTGGGAACCCTGCTGATGGCTATTATGTGTTGCAAGCCGTGCGGAACTCTGGTGGCTGGGGTGAGGCGGTCACCGACCAAGAGATCGTCGAGGGGATTCAGTTACTGGCCCAAACGGAAGGCATCTTTACCGAACCCGCGGGCGGGACCACCGTGGCGGTGGCGAAGAAATTGATCGAGCAAGGGCGTATTCCTCGCAATGAGTCGATTGTCATCAGTATCACCGGCAATGGCTACAAGACGATTGAAGCGGTGATGGGACATGTGAACCAACCTTTTACGATCAACGCGCGGTTGCAAGATTTTGACTCGCTCTATCAGTCGTTAGCGGCGACGGTGGCCTCCCCGGTTCCCGCGGCGGAGCTGCATTAGGGGAGTTGCCAGAGGACAGGAAAGTCGCCACAGTACAGGTGATTTTTTTTCAGGAGGTATAAACATGGGTGCGCGTGTGCGGATTCCTACCCCGTTGCGCCGCTTCACTGGCGGTGCGGAAGAAGTCAGTGCTGACGGGGCCACGATTGCCGCGATTGTCGAGGATTTGGAACAGCATCATCCCGGTCTCAAAGAGCGGCTGTGCGATGAGGCGGGTAAAATCCGTCGTTTTGTCAACATTTTCGTCAACGGCGATGATATTCGCTTTCTCAATAACCTGGAAACGACCATCAAGGATGGGGATGAAGTCTCGATTGTTCCCGCCATTGCTGGAGGGTGAAGCGTGTCGCTGTTACCAGTCTGGGGCGAGGGCGGCCCCCCCTCGCAGCTATCACGCGTTCCGTCGGTTCTGCATTTAGTGGGAAATACCCCACTTTTTGAACTCACCAAGGTCACTGCTGGTCTCTCTCCCCGGGTGCGCGTTTTCACAAAACTGGAAGGTTTTAACCCAGGCGGATCGGTGAAAGATCGCGCTGCTCTCAAAATGGTGGCCGAAGGATTGCGCACTGGCGCCTTGACGCCAGGCAAGACCATTATCGACTCGACCTCCGGCAATACGGGAATTGCCCTGGCGCTTGTTGGTGCCGTCCTGGGCTATCCCGTCGAGTTGGTCATTCCCGAAAACGTGAGCATTGAACGTAAGAAGATCATTGCCGCGTATGGCGCCAAGATAATCTTCAGCAGCCCGCTCGAAGGGTCGGATGGCGCGATGCGCTTGTGTCGTCAGATTCTGCACGAGACTCCTGAGCGCTACTTCAAGCCGGACCAGTATTTCAATACCGCCAACCCCCAAGCGCATTATGAAACCACGGGTCCTGAGATTTGGCGGCAGACGCAGGGGCAAGTGACGCACTTCATAGCTGGGATCGGGACCAGCGGTACGATCATGGGCACTGGCCGGTACTTGAAGGAGCAGAATCCCCAGATTCAGATCATCGCCGTGGAACCGGACGATGCCTTTCATGGGTTAGAGGGGCTCAAGCACATGGCTAGCTCCATCGTGCCGGGCATTTATCATGAAGGGGAATTGGATCGGAAAATCCCCGTTGGCACCGAAGAGGCGTATGACGCGGTGTATCGGTTGGGGAGAGAAGAAGGGATATTAGTCGGACAATCGTCCGGCGCGGCACTGTGGGCCTCTCTCAAGGTCGCTCGTGAGATTGAGTCCGGCGTGATCGTCACCCTCTTTCCCGATTTTGGGGACAAATACCTCAGCACGAATTTGTGGGTCGGTTGGAAAGACTTCGACAAGAAACAAGCGCGCGTCTAATTGTACCGAGGGTGCGATGAAAGAAAAATTCTATCTGACATACCCCCCTGCTCTCGTGAAACAACCCATCATCTATTTGTTGGTGAAGAAGTTCGATCTGATTCCCAACATTCGGGGGGCCAATGTCTCGGAAGAGATGGGCCTGCTGGCCGTCGAGCTGGAAGGCCCGCAAGAGGTCATTGATAGCGCGGTGGTCTGGATGAGGTCACAAGGGGTGACCGTTGAACCCATCGAGAAAAACGTCATTGAGTAGCCGTGACCATGCTCACGGACGAACAGATTGAGCGCTACAGCCGCCAAATCATTCTGCCCCAGGTTGGCGGCAAAGGCCAAGAGAAACTCCTCCGCGCGCGCGTGCTGATCAACGGCACAGGGCCATTGCAGGAAACTGTCCTGTTATATCTGGCCGCCGTGGGTATCGGCGCGATCGGGGTACTCGCCGATGAGCAAGCTGAGCTGCTCTCCACGTTGAGGCCAGAGTCCTTGGATGCGCTCACGACTGTCCCTCAGCGATTGAACCCAGAATGCGTGGTGGTTCGTTATCGCAAGTCCAAAGAGCACGATGTCACCTATCTCTCGCAATTGGTGCGGGACTACACGCTCGTCATCTCTGACCCTGACAAACATCTGCATGACCTCTGTTATACCGTGCAACGACCTTTCCTCTGCGTTCAGAGTGAGGGGTTGCATTGCTGGTTTTTGACCTGCCGTGGATACGACCCACACCAGCCATGTGTACACTGTGTTGAGTTGCCCGTGGAAAAAATGGCGACTCCGCCTTTTGCTGACTTGGCGGCACTCTTTCTTGGGGCTCAGCTTGCCACGGAGGCGGTCAAAATAATCCTGGGGCTCAATCAATCCGCTGGGGCGACACTCGTGCGCTGTGAGTTTCCTGACTTGCGATTTGATGTCCAAAAGGTGTGGAAAAACCCAGAGTGTTCTTACTGTGGGTTCTTCCTTGATGCAACAAGAAAAATATGAAGGAGGAGCGAGGCATGGCAACAACGCGACGCACGAGTTTGCTGATAGACGAGGCCCTACTGCGAAAAGCGCGCAAGGTCTTACACGCCCCAACCAATAATGAGGCTATCACTCGCGCCCTGGAGGAAGTCGTGGCCAATAAAGAGGTGGAAGCATCACTCAAAGAGTTACTACGGAAAGGCCGAGGGCGCATTGTCGATGTCTATCAAGAGGTAGAGTGAAATATATTCTTGATACGAACATCTATCTGTTCGCCATCAATTCGGAAGCGGGTGCGGAATTTTTCACGCAGCGCTTTTTTCCCCTGATCTTCCGTACCTACCTGACCAGTATTGTGATTGAAGAATTGTATGCCGGAGCTTTGGATATGCGGGCCATACGACTTGTTGAGCGCTACGTCCATGCGCTGGAACGGACCAAGCGCATCGTGACCCCGACGTTTCAGGACTGGAAAGACGCGGGAAAACTCGTGGCGCAACTCACCAGAAAGGAACCTGGCCGGAAATCCAAAGTCCAGCACATGCTGAACGATATCCTCATCGCGCTCTGTGCTCGTCAAATCGGGGCGACGGTCTGTACTTTCAATCGTGGAGATTTTGCGTTGATTCGCCGATACAAGCCTTTTTCCTTGGAAACGCTCACGTATCCAGAAATCGCGTAGTGTTACTCGTGCTTACGCAGCCAGTAGCCCGGATGAAGCGGAGCGGAATCCGGGCCTCCGGCCTCAAGGCCGCTCCGTTGCAGGACTGCTTCGAGGGTTTCTAGCTGTTTATTTCCGCCTTTTGTCCTTGTCGTTCGGTGAGATGGTGCGCGGAACGCACCCTACGGGACTCGGTAGAAAAGCTGTCCTCGGAGAGCACCACCGGGATAATCCTGATTATGGATATCCACATAATACTGCGCGGGAAAAGCACGCAGTTGTGAGAGCAACGTCGGAGTAATAGAGGTACAATGAGATACTGTGCCTGAAGGATTGGGGGGAAGAAGGGCTACCACAACAGGACCCGTGACGCCGATTGCTCCCGCATGAATATGGGCTGCCGTCGCGGCAGTAATGTTAGAAACGAGAATCGCAAAGCAGAGAGTGGGTATAGTGCTGGTGATGTTGGAGAAAGTCACAGTGACGGACCCAAAGCCGTCGGGGTCTCCAGGTCCAGGATTCACTACGTTCCTTCCATTCAGTACCGCGAACAGGGGGGGATCATCATTGAGGATCGTTCCCACGCCTCGCCACTGAAAGAGCGTCGCTCCCACCGGCGCACTCAGGTTGACCACGAACGCTTCGTTGGGTTCGAGCGTCGTGTCGCGCACAACACTCACCGTTACACACTTGGTTGTCTGTCCCGCACTGAACGTCAGCGTCCCACTCGTGGCTGTGTAGTCACTACCCGCCGCAGCACTGCCATTAGCCGTGGCATATTTCACCGTCACCGTCCCTGTACTTGCTGATGACAAACTCACGGTAAAGGTGAACACACTCGTCGCTGCGTTGCCTTCCATCTGAATCACATCGGTAATCCGTAGGACACGACTGATCACGAAATTGGTATTTGACACATCAAAGAAGATGTTGGTGGCACAGGCAACTTTCAGTCGCGCTTGCGTAGTAACGACACTGGGAACAGTAATCGCTTGGCTGCCATCATTCGGTGTTCCCGCCAGAATAGTGGTGGGGAAGGTAGTCCCTCCGTTCGTCGAAAGTAGCAGGTTCACGTTCGCACAGTTCACCGGTGCAGCCGTCGTGCCCGCCACATTCCACGTGACAGTCTGAGTGCTTCCACCAGCCCACGTCACGGCAGTATTGGGTGCGGTCACCTGAAACGGGCCAGCGCTCCCGCTTACTTGCAGCGCAATGGTGTCCTGGTTGATGCCTCCGCCACCGGCACGGTTGTCGCGGACCGTGAGTCGAAAATTCAATGCCCGCGCATAACTCGGCAATAGCTCGCCAATAGTCTGCGTGTTGTTCAGCAGGTTCGTCAGCTTCGGAAACGTACGCGTTCGGTTGGTGCTCGACAGAAACGAGCGGAAGAGTGGAGCATTCCCTGATGGACTATTCAGTGCACCGGTAGGACCAAGATCAAATTCTTCCCAATCGTAGGTTAGAGCGTCACCATTCGCATCGCTCGCCGTCCCAGTCAGTTGGAATGGGGTGTTTTTAGGAATCGTGAAAGCGGGATTGCCGTTTGGTCCCGCATCCACAGTCGGCGGCGTATTGTTGGTACTCGCTTTCACAGCACACACATTTCCACTGCCGGTAGTAAAATTGACGATCTCCTGAATGCTGATGCCATGAAAATCGGCGTCGCTGTGGAGTTGAAGGTTGTCCGCACCACAGAGACCGGCATAGCCCATAATGGTCGATCCGCTGCCTGGCTCATAGGATGTCGAAGCATTATGGTTTCCACCCCCACAAGATCCCGCTGTACTGTTGAAAGTATGATTGGCACCGAACTGGTGGCCCATCTCGTGGGCAACAAAGTCAACATGAAAAGGATCGCCGGTTGGTGAAGGAAGGCCGGTAACGCCCTGGGCCTTTAAGGAGACGTTGCAAGGCCCGAAGCGGAAGGCAACACCTCCACCACCGGTACTAAATACGTGGCCGATATCGTAGTTGGCGCTACCTATAACGGTATCAAGATTCGTCTGATTCTGAGCGAGCATGGCGGAGCCGTTATTGTTCGTATAGGGGTCGGTGGCGGCGTTCGAGTAAACAATGAGATTGTTGTTCGCTACCAAAACCATACGGACAGCAACATCACGCTCGTAAATTCCATTAACCCGGTTCAAGGCAACCACGATCGCAGCTAGGACTTTAGCAACTGTCCCACCATGAAAGGCTGTGTATTCGCCGGTAGCGGCAATCGCAATCCGGTATATGCGACGCTGGGTGCCCGAACTGAGCTGTGGCGCTACGAAGGATTGCCCCAGAGGGGATTGTGGTTGGGGGAGGTCGCTGAAATAGCACGTGGGAGGTTCGGTGTCAGTAGTTCGTTTGTAATCTTTGCGGGCATAACTGATGTGGTGGCGGTCGTCACCACTCTGATAAGGATCAATGTACAGCGTCCAGATACAGAAAGTATCTGGGCATGCAGACCTTGAGGGGTCACACTGAAGCGTAACGAGGCCGTCGGGTCGTCAATTCCTGTTCCCAGGTACGTTTTCAGTTCCGGGAATTTCATAGCGAGTTCCAGAGCCATGATCGGAGATTCGACCACACTAAACTGAGCGGATTCCCCCTCGGGCAGAGGCAGGACAACCAGAATCCCCAGAGCCCCAGTATCTTCAAGTGGTGCCGTAGCCAGCAAGCGTTTCAGGGCAGTACGGTCGAGAGAAAGCAACCGGTAGTGTTTCGGCGTGATGGCCCGGGTGCTGGTGGCGGCAACGCCTCTCTCGTCGACATCTCGCCAGACCCCATCGGCGGAAACTTCCGCTTTGGCTAACGTGGGGAGCAACAGGACCGTAAGAACAATTGCTATAAACAGGGGCATGCTCGCGACCTCCAGCTCTATGTGGGTAGCTCATTACTGTCATTACCGGTCGAAATGGACAAGCGATGTCAAAACACTCTGCGTAGCGCACGTAGCGCGCTACGCCATTGCGAGCCGCTTGAGTTTGATCTTATCCCGTGGCACTCGTGAGAGGTCGTAATGCGCCTGCTGCGTCACCCAGCTTTCGGCGGACCCGCCGAAGACTTGGGAGAGACGCACAGCCATTTCCGGCGAAATGCCGCGCTTCTCATGCACCAATTCAGACAAGGTCGTGCGGGTTACGCCCAGCGCGGCGGCGGCTTGCGTGATCGTCAAACCTAATGGCTCAATGCACTGGCGCAGCACAAAGCCGCCCGGATGCGGGGGATTTTTCATCGGCATGGGTGAACCTCATTGGTTGAGCCCACCCTATGTCCTCCGTTCCATCCGGGCTACCTTCCTTCGGAAGCCAGAGCCAGTTCTAAACGTTCCTGCGGAAGTCCAGTCCGGTTGGGGAACAGCTCCCTACGGTGATGGTCGGTGCGTTTCAAGAGCGCCTCGGTCGCGTCAATGGTGCGGGAGACGGTATCAATCACATCTCCGGCAATCTCTCCTGGCACATATTCCTGTCCGCATTGCGGACACACCATCGCCGGGATCCCTGACATCGTCGCCGTAATTCCATGTCGTTCAAACGTCATGGTGATATTCCGTAATGTTGTCGGTGTACGGCACTCGGAACAGATCGTTATCAGTCCTTTCCTGATTTTTTTCTCCGCCGAGTCGGCGTCTCACATTCTGAATCTGAAGGAATGTAGGCGGTCACGAAATCCACCGGCGCGTCTGATGGAGCGGAGCGGAATCCGGGCCTCCGGCCTCGAGTCCGCTCCGTTGCAGGATGGATCAAGGGCTTCTGGCTGTCTGTTTATTTCCGCCTTTTGCTTTTGTCGTTCAGTTGCCCACAGGTGTCGTACCGGCACCTGTGGGTGATGATGGAGCAGAAAGGTGCGTGGAGCACACCCTACAGGACCAGCGTCTATTTGGGTGTGGCCCTCTCTAGCTGAACGCTGAGGACCGACGGCTCCCCTTCTGTCTACGCGTTTTGGAAAGGCTCGATCAGCTCCAGAAAGGTCCCATCGGGATCCTTGAAACAAAAGAATTTCGCGCCCGCCTTGTTCGGGAATTGGATGATGACCGGCTCGGACACACATTCCACCCCCAACCCTTTGAGGCGTGCATACTCTTCGTCGATATTCTTAGCGAAGAGCGCGATGCGTGCCGCGCCCGCGTGGTACAGGTGCGGATAGGCGGTGCCTTCGGTTTTGGGTTGTTTCCATTCAATGAGATCAATGCGCGTCGCGCGCGGATCATCACCGAGCGCGAGCAGGGCCGCGCGCG
The DNA here is from genome assembly GCA_945865755.1 of Klebsiella pneumoniae. GTDB lineage: Bacteria > Desulfobacterota > Binatia > Bin18 > Bin18 > JABFSC01. Next base: position 14,328 of record CAMBFS010000033.1, on the reverse strand, counting down.
CGACGCTGTTGGGGATCCCAAGCCCTTTGTCGTTACCCGGATTCGCGCCCTCGCCGATATTGAGCACCACCTTGAAGCCCAACATCTTGTAGAACGCCAACGAACGCTCAAAATTGGTCACGTTAATGTTAATGTGGAAAATAGACTTAATCATGGTATCGGCCCTCCTTCGTATATGAGTTGCGCCCGTGGCGCTTATCGTCCCACGAACCGGCCTGGGCGGCGTTCCGCCACGGCGCGAATCCCTTCCTTATGATCTTCGGTCTTTTGCAGCCACGCCTGTTCTTGAAACTCGTGATCGGTCGCGGCCTTGACCGCCGCAGCCAGTCCAGCGCGCATCGTGGCGCGCGTGGATTGCACGGCGAGGGGGGCATTGGCCGCGAGCTCCTTGGCTAGCTCAACCGCGGCCTCGCGCACCTTCTCTTGCGTGGTCAGCACTTCTCCCAGTCCCCAGGCCAATGCTTCTTCGCCACCAATCCGGCGACCGGTATAGAACATCAGGTTCGCCCGTTGCGACCCAATCAGTCGTGGCAAGGTGTGTGTCAGGCCAAATCCCGGATGAAAACCCAATGCCACGAAGTTCGCGGCAAAGCGGGTCTCCGAGCATACCACCCGGAAGTCGGGCACCAGCGCGAGCCCAAATCCACCACCAATGGCGGCTCCTTGAATCGCGCCCACCGTGGGTTTGCGACAGGCGAAGAGCCGCACCGCGGCGGCATAGAGAGGGTTCCCTTTCTCGACTGTGCGAGTCTCGCGGTCGCTCTGCGCATCCGCATTGTGAAAGTTCGCGCCCGCGCAAAAGTGCTTGCCTTCCGACCCCAGCACGATCGCGCGACACCCCGCCTCGTTATCCAACGCCTCGAATACCTCGGCGAGTGAGTGAATGAGGTTCACGTCGAAAAAATTGTTCGGCCCCCGCTGAATCTCAACAGTGGCGATGTGATCCGCCAGTGTAACAGCCACGTCTCCGTATTTGCTTTGCATAACAGGTCTCCTTTTTTCTGTTTCTCTTCGGCGATTCGTCCGCCTGTGGGTTCCCCACCTTACTTCAACGACTCAATCACTCAATAACCCGATGGCTCAATGTCTCGGCTATCCCACCACGCGCTGTGCCCGGAACACCGCGATCTCCTCTTGCGTATAGCCATGCTCGCGGAGAATCTCATCCGTGTGCTGACCATGCAACGGTGCCGGCCTGCGCAGCGCGGTCAACGGTTCGGAGAATTTCCACGGTGGACTCAAGGTGGGCATGCGTCCACAGAGCGGATGGTCGATGGTTTGCACCGCGCCAATAGCGGCGGTTTGCTCATCCTGCATCACGCTGTGTAGCGTCTGGAGCACGGTGATGGTGCCACCGAGTTCATCTTGCACCAAGTGGCGAAATTCTTCCACGCTCCATTGCTTGAGATCGTCACGGATCGCTTCTTCAAGATCGCGATTGATGACCAAGAGATTGCTCACGGCAAAACGCGGGTCAGCGGTGAGGTCCATGCGATTGAGCGCGATGAAGAATTTATCCCACGCTTCGCCATCGCCCCGCAACGAGAACAGGACCGCACCGTCGCGCAACTGAAACCCGGAATCCGGCGGTTCGGTGTAGCCCAGCAGTTGCCGGCCCGCCCATTGGTCGGGCTCATGTTCGGCGGCTAGTTGCCATTGGCTGACGGCGATCATGGTGCCGAGCAGCGAGACATCAACATGTTGGCCCTCACCATGACGCGAGCGCCAAAACAATGCCGCGAGAATCCCCTGCACCGCCGCGAAGGCGGTTTCCGTCGTCGCCAAATCAAAACCCGTACGCACCGGCGGATCACCCGCTTTACCGAGATTTCTATTGATCCCCACGAACGATTGAATCCCTAGCTCTGACCCCGCTTGATTGGCCAACGGTCCTTCGCAGCCAAAGGCGGAAATGGAACAGTACACCAAGCGGGGATTCAGCACGGCCACGGCGTCATAGCCAAAGCCGAGTTTCTCCATCACGCCGGGCCGATAGCCTTCCACCAGGACATCGGCGTTGGCGAGGAGACGGCGAAAAATCTCTTTCCCAGTTGGTGTTGTAAGGTCAAGCGACACACTGCGTTTGTTGCGATTGAGGTGGAGAAAGACCGCGCTCTCCGACTTCACAAACGGTCCGATCTTGCGTAACCAATCGCCGTCGAGCGGTTCGACTTTGATGACCTCCGCGCCAAGGTCACCCAGTTGCATGGCGCACATCGCGCCCGCCGCGCCTTGGGAGACGTCGATCACCGTGATTCCGGCCAATGCAAGCGCGCCATTCGTCGCCACCGGTGGTGTGGCCTTGCCGCTGTTGGTCACGGACAGCTCGCGAGTCACCTGGGCGACGATCTCCGCGTGATGCTCATCAAGCGCTGGTGCGGGCCGGGTAATCGCCGCTGGAGTTTTACTGAACCGCCAGTGAGGTGTCGCCGAGTGCATCGCTCCCCACCGCGTGTCGAGCAGCGTCATCATTGAGTTGGCCCGGACCTGGGGATGCTGCTGGAGAATGGCACTGACGAGATCATCGCTGAAATACTGACCGCATGGGACATCATGTTTGCGCAATTGCCACAGCCAATAGCCCGTGGGTCGGCGCTGAAACGTGCGAGTCAACTCCTCGATCAAGACCTGGCGATGGACGATCCGTTCGGCGTTGGTGGCGAAGCGCGGGTCTTCTTGTATATCGGGTCGCTCGATAGCCTCACCGAATTTTGTCCAGAATCCTTCATGGGGAACACTGACATTGATGTAGCCGTCCGCCGTGGCGAAGGCTTGATCCGGGACCACGTTGGGCCTCGCGCTGCCCATTGGACGCGGGGTCTGGCCAGTCGCGAAGTATTCGGCGAAACGCGTCGTGCCCGCGACCAGCGAGGACTGGAACTGCGAGGTTTCGATCTTGAGACCGTGTCCGGTGCGTTCGCGTACATACAACGCCGTCAGCATGGCAATGAGGTTGAGCATCGCGCCGTTCCAATCAAATTGGGCGATGCCACGCACGAACTCAAACGGCCCACCCTCCGCGCCCGTCACCGAAGTCGCGCCGCTACTCGCCTGGCCATACCATTCGTTACTGGTCATCCCTTGCATCGGACCCGCATTGCCGTAGGCCCCGGAGCTGAGATAAATCACGCGCGGATTCAACGCGCTCAGCGCGGCGTAGCCCAGACCGAGACGTTCCATCACCTCGCTTGAGCGAAAATTCTCAAGCACGATATCCGCCCATTGGATCAACCGGAGCGCGAAGGTTTTGTCCTCCGGTTTTTTCAGGTCGAGCATGATCCCGCGCTTATTGAGATTATTGCCCAGGAAGGTCGTGCCCATGCCGTTCTTGAAGGTCGCGACATTGCGCACCGGGTCCCCTTCCGGCGGTTCGATTTTAATGACATCCGCGCCGAGAAACCCCAAGTATTGCGCCGACACTGGGCCAACGGCGGCACGACCAAAGTCGAGCACACGAATTCCCACAAGTGGACCTGCCATGATAGTTCCCTCCGTTCTGGAGAGCGTTCTTGGCTAAAATGAGAGAAAATGCAAGTCTGCGCGCTTCCCGCCAAGAAGCATAGCGGCGGCTGTACACGACCCTCCTCGTTTATGCCCGCCTTGCGCAGCACCTGGACAAAGCAAATGGCAAATGGCAAATGGCAAATGGCAAATGGCAAATGGCAAATGGCAAATGGCAAAAATGAAACAAGAGCAGCGGCGGTTGAGATCGCGTAGCAGGCAACTTTCAGCGCGCTTGGCTTCCTCGTGGGTTTGTGCCAGAACCAGGGGCATCTCAACTGTTCCTTGTACAAGGAGGGCTCCATGAAAATTGGTGTTTTTGAGTTCGCGATCGATCAGTCCGAAGATCCCGCTGTGTTAGCCAAGCGCGCTGAGGAACTGGGCTTTGCCTCATTCTGGGTGCCGGAGCATCCGATTATCCCGATCAAAACGTCCTCGCCGTACCCCGCTTCACGCGATGGCATCATCCCCGATTCCTATGGTCGGATTCTCGATCCTTTTATCGCGCTCGCGCGGGCCTCGGCGGTGACCAAGCATCTCCAGCTCGGCACCGGGATCTGCTTGATCCCCGAACGCAACCCGCTGTTGTTGGCGAAAGAAGTCGCCACGCTCGACAAACTGTCGGGCGGGCTGGTTTCTCTTTGGCATTGGGGCTGGGTGGCTCAAGGAAGAGACGGAAATCATGGGAGGCAACTTCGAGCGTCGCTGGGGACAAACCAAGGATGCCATCATGGCGATGAAAGAGCTGTGGACGAAGGATGAGGCCGCGTATCAAGGCAAGTTCTACAATTTCCCCGCCGTGCGTTCGTTCCCAAAACCCGTGCAGCGCCCACACCCGCCGATCTTCATGGGCGGGTCCTCACAGCATGTGTTCAAGCGGGTGGTCGAATGGGGAGACGGATGGATGCCCGTGCTCTCGCCAGTGGCGGAGATCGAACGTGGTCGCGCGATCTTAACCGACCTGGCGCGAAAAGTCGGGCGCGATCCGAAATCCATCCAAGTGCTCGCCTTTGGCCAAGCAGGCAAGTTTCGGACTCGTGATGAGATCAAGGCATTGGAAAAAGCTGGGACGGATCATGTCACGATCTGGCTGACAAAAAGTGAGACGCCAGAGGCGGTCCTGGAACTGGAGCAGCTTGCCCGTGAGGTATTGTCGTAGGACAGGGATCGCGTTCATCTCGGCCCAGTGGGGTCAGGATGAACGCGGCGTGCGCGACTTTCAGGTTGTACGGATTAGCCCCCAAACGTGCCGTCCGGGTAGTCAGCAAAGCGGGTAATGCCATCGGGCAGCGTCAACCACGGTTGTCCGGCTGAGCACCAGACGCTGAAGCGTGGGTGGTCAATCGAGTGATGGGATAATCTTCCCCATTCCGTAAACCTTCCAACATGAAGGTGAGTCAGTATCAGGTGAAGATGAAAGTGGGCTTTCGCTTGATGCAGGAATCCGATCTCTAACCCGGGGGAGGCCGAAGAGAACGCTAGGGGTATCGCAAAGGATGCAGGAGGGATAAATGAAAACATAGAAAACACGGATGCTCCACTAAACGAGGGCACGCCCTCTCATCTTGGCCCCGTAATGGCGCGCGGTTGTTATCATACTCTTCAGAAGGAAAACCTATGTATTGTCGAGTGCTCGAAGGAAAACTGCTCCCAGGCCGCGGGGCTGAAGCGGTGGAGATCATCAAGCAGCAAGCCGCCTTGGTGAGGGAGAATCGGGGATTTCTGTTTGCCCAGGCGTTACAAAGTGGGGATGACTTCCTGGTTGTCAGCTCCTGGCGGAGTGAGAAGGATCTGGGCGCGTATGTGGAGAGTGACATTGCTCACAGGGTGATCTCTCACCTGTCTCCCCTCATGATGGAGGGCCCAACCGCGAGAAACTTCGCGATGAAGCTGGTCGTCGAGGGCGAGGAGGGAGTCTTTACCCGTGATGAAGGTGGAGAGGGGTAGCCACCAGTCATTAAGGGAGTGTTGCTCCGCCGTTGACGCGCAGGACTCATCCTCGACGGAGCGGGGCGAATCCGCGCCGTAGGGTATTCTCCGTGATCACGCGTGGTTCCAGGAACTGCAACAGATAATCTGGCCCTCCAGCCTTGGACCCAATGCCGGAAAGTCCCAAGCCCCCAAAAGGTTGACGCCCCACGATCGCCCCAGTGATTCTTCGGTTGATATACAGATTGCCGACGCGAAACGTCTGTCGGGCTTGCTCAATGTGCGCGGGACTGCGCGAGTAGAGCCCGCCGGTCAAGGCATACGGCGTATCCAAGGCAATAGCCAAGGCGTCGTCAAAGTCCTTGGCTTTCAGCACGGTCAGCACCGGACCAAAGATTTCCTCTTGCGCGAGCGTCGAGTGAGGCGCGACATCAGCCACAATGACTGGTCCAACGAAAGTGCCCACCTGAGGCGTTGCCATTTCCAGGACAACACGTCCTTCCTGTTTTCCGATAGCGACGTAGCGCCGCACTTTCTGGCGGGCGTCGTCGTCAATCAGTGGCGGGACGAAGGTTCCGGGGTCCTCGGCGGGGCCAACGCGGAGGCTGCGCGTCGCGTCCACCAACCGCTGGAGAAATTGGTCGTAGACGGGCGCAAGGACAATCACCCGCGAGCACGCGGAACACTTTTGCCCGGCATAGCCAAAGGCCGAGGCCACGGTGCCCAGCACGGCTTCATCAAGATCGGCATCATCATCGACGATCATCGCGTTCTTTCCGCCTAACTCCGCGATCACTTTCTTGATCCCTCGTTGGCCTTCGCGGGTCTGAGCCGCCACCGCATTGAGCTGAAGCCCCACTGCTTGTGACCCGGTGAAGGCAATCACATTGACCTGTGGATGAGTGACGAGGTGCGCACCGACCTCTTCCCCAACTCCAGGAAGATAACTCAGTACTCCACTCGGCAGCTCGACCTGACGAAAAATCTCCATCAGTTTGGCGGCGACCACCGATGTCTGCTCGGCGGGTTTCATAATGACCGTGTTACCGGCCACCAAGGCGGCAGCGGTCATCCCGGTCAGAATCGCCAGCGGAAAGTTCCACGGCGCGATGACCACGGCGACCCCGCGCGATTGATACTCATACGTATTCACCTCACCGGGGAGGTCATCCATCTGGCGTGGCGGGGCCAGTCGTAGCATTTCGTGCGCATAATACGAGAGATAGTCGATGGCTTCACACACATCGGCATCGGCTTCCCGCCACGGTTTCGCGGCATCCACCACTTCCCAGGCCGCCAACTCGAGGCGGCGCATGCGCATTTCGTCCGCGGCACGGAAAAGAAAACCGGCTCGTTCCGAAGCTGGCAGCGCGCGCCACGTGGGCAGTGCGCCCAGGGCGACGGTGACGCTGCGTTCCGCTTCAGGAATCCCCGCCTGGGCAACGCGGCCAACGATCTCGTCTGGCCGGGAAGGATTGCGGGAAAAAATCTCCGCCGCAGTCGTGAGTTCTTGGTTGTCGATGACCACGGGGTACGTGCCGCCAAGCTGGGTGCGCACATGCGCGAGCGCCTCGCGAAAACGCGAGCGCGCGTCCGCCTGAGCGAAATCCAATTCCGGTTCGTTGTGGAACAGGCCGTGAGAGGCGACCCCGAAGCGCTCCGCCGAAGCGCCTTCTTCAAGGCGATGCTCATCGGGACTGCGCAATAACTCCGCGATGGCGGTATGCTCGACAAAGCCTTGGCGCAGAAAGGAATCGTTCGAGGTATTCTCCAACAGCCGTCGCACCAGGTAGCCCATGCCCGGCAGTAATTCTCCAAACGGCGCATAGACCCGCACGCGCTGTCCCAACTGCACCAAGGTCGCCTTGATGGCATCGCCCATGCCATAGAGCATTTGGAACTCCACGGCGCGTTCTGGAAGTCCCACTTGTCGCGCCGTGGCTAACGCATACGCGAGCGAACGAATGTTATGCGTGGCGATCGCCGGACGTAACAGGGCGGCGTGTTCGAGGATGAGTGTCACCAGACGCTCGAAATTGCGGTCCGTTTCCCACTTGCTCGTAAAGACCGGAATCGGCCAATGGCGTTGTTGCGCGGCGACCGTTTCATAGTCCCAGTAGGCTCCGCGTACGAGCCGCACCCCGACAGGAGTGCCGCGCGTCTTGACCCATGCCAGCAGGTCGTGCAGGTCTTGCTCAGTCTCCCGCAGATAGGCTTGCAGCACGATGCCGCCGTGCGACCAGGCGCGAAACTCCTCCTCATCAAGAATCTCCCGGAAAATCCGCAGGGTCAGGTCCTTATAGCGATACTGTTCCATATCCACGGTGACAGAGGCCCCGACTTCCTTGGCCTTACGCAAAATGGAGCGGAGCCGTGCTTTCACGCGGGCGGCGCAGTGGTCGGGATCAATGGCATCATATTGGGAATAGAGGGCCGTCAACTTCACGGACACCTGGACGCGTGGGATCGGTCCGGTGTGGTCGGTATCAATCAACTCGACCGGCTCCCAACTCTCCGCCGTGGTGCTTAATGAGGACAAGATCTCGAGATACCGATGCTCGTAGGCCGTGGCTTCTTCCTCACTGAGAGTTGCCTCGCCGAGCAGATCAAGGGTAAAAGCGAGGGACTGACGACGGAGCTTGCGAATCGCGTTCAACGCTTCTCCGGGTGTCGCGCCAGCGATGAACCGTTGCGCCATGCGGGTGGCATTGCGCCGCACGGCGAGCGCGACGGCACGAGCCGGAGCGGTACCGAGCGAGGCGACATTCAAGCCCCATTGGACGGCGATGGGAAACAGCTCCTGGTGGTCGAGAAAATACTCTTGCAAATGCCGCGCGACTTGCTCCCCCGTCTTGAGCATGGGCAGGACATCGATGAAACGAAACATCCGCACTTTGAGCGCTTCGTCGCGCATGCACCATTCGAGAATCTTTTCATCCCACCACGAGAAGTGAAACACCGAGGGCGCTTCGGTATGCAACCGCGCGAAAATCTCTCGACCAATCACCTGCGTCTGTTGTTCAATCTCGTCCGATAGTGCCACGTCGTTCCTCCTTTCGGCGGTGTCGTCAGTATAGCGCGGGAGAATGGGGCGGGAATCGGGAGGGCGGCTGTTATCCTGGAAAACGTTCCTTACGCGGGAGGCTGGAATTGGCAATTTTTCCCTGTCTCCGGTAGTTTACCCCACCATGGCGAACCATCACGAACTGACGAACTTTATATGGCAGATCGCGGACCTGTTGCGCGGGCCGTACCGTCCACCGCAATACGAGCGCGTGATGTTGCCGATGACCGTGCTCCGCCGTTTCGATTGCGTGCTCGCGCCGACGAAAGCGAAAGTGCTGGCGGAACATGAAAAGCGCAGAGGCGGCAAATTCAACGACGATGCGCTCGACAAGCTCCTCAACAAAGCCGCGGGTCAGCGGTTTCATAATCATTTGCCACGAACGGAAGAGCTGGGACTGGTCCACGAAAACCTCATCCGTGGGTTCAATGAACGGGCGAATGAAACAGATGGTGACCACTTCACGCCCGTACTTCTCAGCAAGTACAGCCCTCCATTCATTGCTGAAGCGGTCTTGGCGGAACACAAACTGGTCCGGCTGGGAGGGATTTGATGAGATATGCAAGTCCTCTGCGTTATCCTGGTGGCAAAACCGGACTCACTGACTTTCTTGCGGATGCCATTGATCTCAACGTTCTGGACGGGTGCGCTTACTATGAACCCTACGCTGGCGGTGCAGGAGCTGCACTGAGCCTTCTTGCACGGCAGGTCGTCTCTGAACTCTACCTCAACGATGCGGATAGGTGCGTCGTTGCCTTCTGGCGATCCGCTCTGTATGCAAGTGAGAAATTCGTAGAACGAATCCGCACTGTACCGTTGACGATCGAGGAATGGCATCGCCAACATGATATATGCGCACGCCCAGAATCCCAGACCGAGTTTGACGTGGGTTTCGCCGCCTTCTTTATGAACCGCTGCAATCGCTCTGGGGTTATGATCGGATCGGGGCCTATTGGCGGCTATAAACAAGCGGGGACATGGCGCATGGACGTGCGATTTAACCGCGATGCACTTGCCGAACGCATCCTCACCCTCGCGCGTATGAAGAACCGCATCCACCTGTCATGCGAGGATGCCATCATCTTCCTAAAAGGGAATCTGCCGCGTGGGCGTGGACGTAACCGGGTCTTTGTTTATCTGGACCCACCTTATGTCCACAACGGTCAGCGGCTCTACCTGAATGCTTACAAACCAAAGGACCACGCTCAGTTGGCCCACTATCTGGATGCGCAGAACGCACTTGCATGGATCATGTCCTACGACGATAGTGATCTTGTCCGTGGGCTGTACACGAGACACCAAATCGCACTGATGCCGATCCGTTATACCCTCCAGGAGAAACGGGCCGTACGTGAACTTATTATCGCCCCGCATCGTCTCAGCGTTCCGAAAGCATGTCGGATCCACGGTCAAGAGCGCCTCTTGCAAGCCGCTCACGGAGAAGGAAGGGTGTTATGACAACCAGACCTGAAACGTCGATCAGTCAAATGTCGGTGAAAGACCTTCATTTCGACCGGTCTAATCCACGCCTTTCCGAGTATGACATCTCGCCCCAAGCGACGGAGGAAGAAATTCTCGTCATTCTCTGGGATGCCATGGATGTTCGGGAGTTGGTCCAGTCTATCGCGGCCAGCGGCTTCTTTCCGCACGAAGCACTGATCGTCACCAACGAAAACAAAAAATATATCGTCATTGAAGGCAACCGCCGTCTCGCGGCGGTAAAGGTGCTCCTGAACAGTCAGATTGCCAAGAAGAAGGGTTGGGAGATTCCGGCGCTCCCTAATGATGCTCGTAGGCAACTGGAAAACCTTCCGGTCATCATTTCGGACCGACAGGAATCCTGGCGCTATCTAGGATTCAAGCATGTCAACGGACCAGCGAAATGGAGTAGCTACGCGAAGGCTCATTACATCGCGAAGGTTCATCGTTCTTACGATATTTCTCTGAGCGATATTGCTAGTCAGATCGGTGATCGTCATCGCACCGTGCAACGCCTCTATCGAGGGTTGATGGTGATCGAACAAGCGGAACGCGAAAAAGTCTATGACCGCGAAGACCGGTTCCGACAGCGTTTCTCATTCTCACACCTCTATACCGGTCTGGATTACGACGGAATCAGTTCCTTTATCAACCTCAAAGCGGAGGATGAAGAAACGAAGGATCCCGTTCCCAAGGAGAAGGTGGAAGAGCTGGGGGAGCTCTGTATATGGTTATACGGGAGCAAGAAGGACAATCGTCCGCCCCTCGTCGAATCGCAGAACCCCGACCTGAGACGTCTGAATGCTGTCTTGAACAACCGGGAAGCGATAGCCGCCTTGCGGGCTGGGACGGAACTCACCAAGGCTTTTGAAATTAGTCGCCCTCCAACCGTTGTCTTTGAGGAGGCGCTTTTGTCGGCCAAACGCGAGCTGACCACCGCCAGAGCGCTTCTCTCAACGGGGTATGACACATCCGAAGCCCTCCTGCGAATTGCCGGAAGCATCGCAACAATGGCGGATGACATCTACACCGAGATGGAACGCAAGCACAGTCCGCAAAAGAAAAAAGTACGGTTAACGGAGGAGTGACGTGTTCAAGCTGCCGAATGCTCCCTCTCCTCAGGCTGAGGCGCACGAGCTTGCGGACTTCGCCGAGTTGCTCTGCTGGGCTCGGGGGTCCACCTCGAAGCGAGAGATCGTCGCGTATCTTGGTCAAATCGACGACAATGACCACAACAATGGCTGCGATGATGACGAAGATAAGATATCGGATTTCCTTGATGAGGTGATGAACGAAATTGAGCGTCGGGCCTCCGCATGTGGCGGTGGCTATCCTTTCCAACTTGATCTCGAAGGGACAGTTCTGCGATATGACGTGGGAACGATCAGTCATCGTTCGATCTTGTATTGCTATTTGTTGTTGAGCACCCGGCTGAACATGAAGAATGATCGTGTCCATGCGGGAATCAATGGAACGGACCTGCTCGAAGAAGTGGCGGCGCACTCCCTCAAGAATTACCTCGGAGGGACACGGGCTCACGCTCGAGTGTTCGGGACTTCGGTTGCTGGGAGCTTCCAGGACAAAGTCTCCGCATTGTGCCACGAATTGCGGGAAGGTGCCGGATTTCGGAGTCTTGATGCTGCCCCGGTGCGGGCGAATGACGATAAACTTGATGTCGTAGCCTGGGTCCCTTTCTCCGATTCCCTCCCTGGGCAATTGATCGCCTTTGGGCAGTGCAAGACAGGCTCAAATTGGGAGGGCCTCATAGCTCAGCTTCAACCAGATGCCTTTATCAAAAAGTGGATGGCCGAACCCGTTCTCGTCAATCCCGTTCGGGTGTTATGTATTTCTGAAGCGACGAACCGTGCGCAATGGAAGGGAACAAGCGTGGTCGCTGGGATAGTCCTGGACCGATGCCGATTGATAGATTTCTCCGATAACCTTCCCCAGGATTTACTAGAGAAGGTTACCCGTTGGACAATGACGGCGAAGGAGATGATCCCCTATTCGGCAACGTAAACCGTACCGGCACTCGTGGGACGCCGACGGTGAAAAAGAGACGACTGCGCCGCTACGTTGCCCGTGGCTCAACCACAGGCAACACCACCCGAAAACAACTGCCCAGCCCCTCCGCACTTTCCACAGTCATGTGCCCGTGACCGCAGGTCGGAGGCAGATTGAAGCAGATGCCCGCGGGTCGAGCGCATCAATGGTGAAAATCTCCCAAGAACACATCAAGAATTGGATTGTATCCGTCCCTCCACTTCCCGAACAACACGCCATCGTCGCCCACATGGCAAAGGAGACCGCCAAGCTGGATGCCTTGCGCGCGGCGACGGAACGCACGATAGGGCTCTTGAAGGAACGGCGCGCGGCTCTGATCGCGGCGGCGGTGACGGGGAAACCTGATATGAGCCGTACAGCATGACCCCTCTCTACCACATCACCCAATAGTGTTCGGCACGAAAATTGTCAGAGCTGCGTCCCTGCAGTAACGTGGCGGACATGAAAGAAAAACACGGATCGAAAGGCAAACTCGGGAAACCGGAGCCGGGCAACGTGCCGGCTCCCAAGGTCCGAGGGTTTAAGTACCTGCGGTTGGTGGGGACCTTGTTGCAGGCCCTGCATGAAGTGGGCGCCGCCCGTGATCGGGCGGGCAATCGCCACCTCTTTTATGATCAGTATGCGACGTTGCGGCTGCTGTATTTTTTCACCCCCACGGTGACGAGTCTGCGGGGCCTCCAGCAGGTCAGCGGGTTGACGAAAGTGCCGCAGCAGTGGGGAGTCCCGCAGGTCGGGTTGCGCACGTTGAGTGAGGCAGCCACCGTCTTTGACGCCGAGCGGTTGCAGGCAGTGATCAGCGAGGTAGCCCTGCGGGCCTGGCAGCGACCCGCCCACGGCCAAGCGCTGGCCGGCCGCCGGGAGCACGAATTGCTGCGGGATTTGGTAGCCATTGACGGCAGTTTGCTGCCGGCCTTACCCCGCATGGTGTGGGCCTTGTGGCAAGACGAGCACCATCGCGCCGCCCAGATGCATCTGGCGTTTGCCGCCTTGCGGCAGATCCCGGTGGGGGTCACGGTGACGGCGGGCAACAGTTCGGAGCGGGAGCAGACGCGGCACTTGGTCCAGCCCGGCGGGTTTTACGGGTGTGATCGCGGCTATGTGGACTACGACTTGTTCGCGCAGTGGCCCGCGCTGCCCTGCAGTTTTCTCGTGCGGGTACAGAATAATGCCGCCTCTGAAGTCGCTCAGGACCGTCCCTTGACGCCAGCGGCCCGCGCCGCCGGCGTGACCAGCGACGTGGTCCTTCAGCGCCTGGGCTCGGCTCACCACCGCCCCTGCGCTGTCCCCACCCTGCGGATCGTGCGCGTGACCACCGACAAACGGCACAAGGATGGGACCCCAATCGAGCTGGTGCTCGTGACCAATCGCTTGGACTTGGACGCGGATCTCGTGGCCTTGGCGTATCGGTATCGCTGGACCGTGGAACTATTCTTCCGCTGGTTCAAATGTATTTTGGGCTGTCGCCATTTGCTCAGTCACAGTGAGAACGGCGTGCGGTTGCAAGTGTACATGGCCCTGATTGCCAGCCTGCTCATCAGTCTCTGGGTCGGCGGCGCGCCGACCAAACGCACGTATGAGCTGCTCTGCTTTTATCTCAGTGGCTGGGCCAGTCCCCAAGAAGTCCTCGCTCATCTCCAGCGCTTGCAACTCCGAGCGCCTCCTAGCACACAATGAGCCGAACACTATTGAGAAGCGGGGGGTGGTGGGGGAGTGGATTCATGTGGATGGCAAAACCCTGCGGGGGACGCGCTGCCAGCAGCGGAAGTTGAAAGCGTTGCACGTGGTGAGTGCGTGGGCGGGGCAAAGCGGGCTGACGTTGGGGCAGGTGGCGGTGGCGGAGAAGTCCAAGGAAATCACGGCGATCCCGGAGTTGCTCACGCTGTTGGACCTGCGCGAGAAAATCGGGACGAGTGATGCGATGGGGTGTCAAAAGACCATCGCGGCGACCATCATCCAGGGGGGTGGGGACTCAATAGTGTTCGGTACAAATTTGGCTCTTGTCACCACATCACACGGCAAGAGCAGTTCCTCGCCCGCTCCGTCCTCCAATCCCAACAGGATTGCACAACGCAACCCAGGGTTGCGGAGCTACCCTGGGCTCCGCGCGCGACGCTCCGCTGAGGTGTGGGCCTGGCGGCGCGCTCAACTCGAGGCTCAGGTCACGGCACGAAAAGTCGCAACCCCATCGGGGTTGGGGCGGCGACGGGATTCCCAGCCCAGGGTTGGGGCAACCCTGGGCTGGAAGACGCAATCCCGTTGGGATTGCGGATGGGACCGCGCGCAGGCAGTGA
>CAMBFS010000032.1 GCA_945865755.1 Klebsiella pneumoniae | reverse complement strand
ATCCGAGGCGAAAACCACGCGCTGCGGCTCTCCCGAAGGCCCGAAAAGAGGCTACGGCCTGCTCAGTTGTGACGAAGAACCGAGAACCCTGCGCGCCTCACGAAGTTTCCAGAGAAGCCAAGTAGCCGATTTTTTCACAGCCTCTCAGTCCGTCTTGTCCCACAGAAATGGAGATTCGGCCACCATCTGCCGGATGAAGGCTCGTTGAGCGGACGTGCAGGACGGGGGATTAACGAGTACGGAGTTGCTGTTGCAGTCTCTTGAGGGGGTCAACCCAGTCTCTAATCTTAACGATGTCAACTCGTTTGAGGATTTGCTGATGGATGGGATCAAGCTGCGAGACGATTTTCCAGATTTCGAGATCGGAGATAAGGGAATGTCGCGAGGCGAGTTTGCTAGGACCTTCTTCGCCTTTTTCATGCCTGCTTATCTCCAGGCGCTACCTGCTGCGTGAGTGCGGGGTCAGGGCGGGCAGGTAAGAGACCGCCGTTTCGCTGGCCAAAGCTAGCCCCCGCTGAGGAAGTCCCGATAACGTGGAGAGTACGATCACTGCGGGCGCGCGTCTAGTGACGCATTCCTCACGTTCCAACCTTCGGCGAAAGCTTCAGATCGAGCGATGAGGGGGACAGCGGATTATGTCGAGAGTCCTCGTGCCACGTCAGAAAAGCGGCACGGGGAATGCGCACGGACTTCCCCAGCTTGAGGCTCGGAATCTCGCCGTCCCTGACGAGGACATAGACGTGACTGAGTGAGATATCAAGAAAGCGGGCGACCTGGTCAGGACGGAGGTGCGCATGGTCGGGAAGGGTTGTGAGTGGGATCAATCGCGGCTTGGGCATGGGATGCGCCGTTAGTAAATATCGCCACTTATCCACACGGGAGAATCGGGTGTGGATAAGTGTACTTTCGCCGCGTGGTGGTGTCTAGTTTTTCCTTGCGGTTATCAGGACAGCACCCTAGCCGTTTTGCCCCGTCGCCGGTGCCACTGTCTCCGACCTCCCAGACCGGATCATCCTCAAACTACGTCGCGGGGTTTTTGAGTCACGAGGGATAAGGGTGAAGACCCCAAAAAGAAAGACAAAGTCCCCGAATCAACAAAGGCGGTTGACGCCATCGTCATTTCTTCCGATGCTGCCAGCCCGGGTGGCATCAGCAAAGCTGACGATGTCTGGCGGTCGGTATCGGTAGCAGTGACGAAGATGGAAAGAGCGCCGTGACCCGAGCGAAACGTCTTCCTCCGCATCTGGGTATGAGCCAGACCGTCTGTGCCACGGCGATCACCCAAGCGTATCATGCCACACGTGCCAGACCAGGATCACCATCCAAAGGAACCGTCACGAGCGGAGCGCGCTCTCGTGCTTGACGACACCGGTCAGACACAAGCCATGAATGGCGGCGGCCCATCCTCCACCACTCCCCTGCCTATGCTACGAGGTCGATGGGCGACTCGCTAGGCAATGGGTAGCGGTAAGATATATGCTGGCAGTCTCCCGCCAACAATGACGGTACTCAAAAAGATCGCTTCTCCCCTGGTTGTGAAAATGGATGGGACTTTGTTGAGGAATCCAGAGGAATGGTGAGGAGTCGGGAAAGCGCTTTTTATGGGGAAAACGCAAGGTTTCCCAGTAGAAACGCGCTACTGGGAAACGTGCATGAGGAGATTCTAATCTTCTTCTCATCCTCCTCTCATTTCGTTGTCCTATATTCAGCGTCAAAGATAGTGACACTGATGAAGAAGGAGGAGTATATGACTCGTAAGACAAAAGCTTTGGTGAGCACCCTTTCGGTCTCACTGGCTGCCGGGGGATTTCTGCTCGGTCGCATGACACAAACCGATCCTGCCCAGGCCCAAACGGAGACCGCGCCTGCCCCCGCCGTGGCGACACCATCAGGACGGGCCTTGCCGTCGTTTGCCACGTTGGCGGCCCACGCATCTCCGTCCGTGGTCTATATCAAGGTCGTTTCAGTGACCAAGTCTGGTCAAGAAGGGCCGGAGTTTGGTGGTCCCCCGTCGGGACCCTTTGGCAATAGCCCATTCCCGTTTCGCATGCCCCCTCCAGGTGGCGGTCCCCGTGGGGATTTTCGTCGTCAGGGATCGGGGTCCGGGTTTATCATTCGCAACGATGGCATCGTCATCACCAACAATCACGTCGTCGAAGATGCCAAGGAAATCCTCGTGATCCTCAATGACAAGCGTGAATTCACCGCTAAAGTGCTGGGCCGCGATCCCAAAACCGATCTCGCCGTGCTGAAAATCGACGGCAAAGGTGAATTGCCGGTCGCGACCCTGGGTGACTCCGAGTCCCTACAGGTTGGCGATTGGGTGATGGCGATTGGCAATCCGTTTGGACTCAGTAACACGGTGACGGCGGGAATTGTCAGTGCCAAGGGGCGCTCCATTGGAGCCGGGCCGTATGACAATTTTATTCAGACCGATGCGTCGATTAACCCCGGTAATTCGGGCGGTCCGCTCTTCAATGAACGGGGCGAAGTTGTCGGGATCAATAGCGCCATTTTTAGCCAAGGTGGCGGGAACATTGGCATCGGGTTCGCCATTCCGATTAACTTGGCCAAGAAACTCGTCCCGGAACTTGAAGCGCATGGAAGTGTGACGCGCGGATGGCTCGGTGTGGCGATTCAACAAGTGACGCCTGATCTCGCGAAGTCCCTGGGTCTTGAAGAAGCGCGCGGTGCCTTGGTCGCTGATGTGACGAGCGGAAGCCCAGCGGCAAAGGGTGGGGTCCAACGCGGAGACGTGATCGTATCGTTCAACAGCAAGAAAGTCGCGGAATCCTCCTCACTGCCGAGCCTGGTGGCTGAAACACCGGTCGGAGACACAGTTCAGGTTGAGGTTTTGCGTAATGGAAAGAACACGACACTTGAAGTGAAGGTAGCGAAGCTCGCCGAAGAAACCGCGTCGAATGAGCGCGAAGAGTCGGAAACCGAGAAGAGCAAGTGGGGACTGGCGCTCCGCGACTTGCAGCCCGAAGAACGGGAGCAGGCTGGTGTGAAAGCCGATGAAGGGGTGCTGATTGCTGGCATTGATCCCGAGAGCCCAGCGGCGGAAGCGAATCTGCGTGCTGGCGATGTGGTCCTCGAAATCAATCGCGTGCCCGTCGGATCAGTGGCCGATCTCAAGAAAGAGATGGCGAAAGTCGAAGGGGATAAACCCCTGCTGTTACTCCTCCGCCGCGCGGATGGGAACTTGTATGCTTCGCTGGCCGCGAAATAGGTGACGCGGGATTGCCAACGAATTGAGACATCCCGGGGGGAATAAAGGAAGAGTCACTTGATCCCCCTCACCCTAACCCTCTCCCAGCCGGGAGAGGGAATTTCGGACACCATTTCCCCATTTCCCCATTTCCCCATTTCCCCATTTCCCCATTTCCCCGTTTCCCCGTTTCCCCGTTTCCCCGTTTCCCCGTTTCCCTTTTGCCTTTCGCCTATGGTACAGTGCCGCGCGAAAAATCCGCATGAAGAGGAGAGTTGCGTATGGCTGTCAAACCCGGTTGGGAAGGGCGTTTCTATGAAGACTTTGAGATTGGCGATGTGTACCGTTGTCGCCTTGGGCGCACGGTGACAGAGACCGATAACACCTGGTTCACCCTGCTCACCTGTAATACCAATCAGATTCACTTCAATACCGTTTACGGCAAGCAGACCGAATTTGGTCAATGTTTAATTAACAGCGGCCTGACGTTGGCGATCATTGCTGGCCTCGGTGTCGCCGATGTCAGTGAGAACGGCTTTAACTTGGGCTGGGACCAGGTGATCCTACCGAATCCCGTGTTCGCTGGAGATACGCTGTATTCGGAATCGGAAGTGCTAGAACTGCGCGAGTCCAAATCGAAGCCGCAATGGGGCATCGTGAAAATCCAAACTCGTGGCTACAAGCAGGACGGCACGCTGATCTGTCAGTATTTTCGTAATGTGATGGTCTGGAAAAAGGCGCACGCGCCCAATCGCGACCTCTTTCCTACGCCGAAGGTGGCGTAACCGTACAAGCCGTGGCGATCACAAGCGGTCCTCACTCTTTGATCCCCCTCACTCTGCCCCTCTCCCAGCCGGGAGAGGGGACCTGGAAGCGGCATCACGACTCTTGCCGCACTGTGCCATGACAAAAGCGCATGGAGGGTGCGCTCTTCCTACTTATCCCTTGCCATCTTTCCCCACCGGCGCGGGAGACACGTAGCCCGCTGGTCTTTGCAGTGGCGTGCCATACTGATTTTTCCACACGACTTCCTCGACCGGCACGCGCGAAACCGGACCAAACTTACCCATCGGATACCCAATGGTGATCATGCCGTAGGTCGTGATGGTGTCTGGTAACGCGAGGATTTTTCTGATTTCATCCTCATATTGGCAAGTGACGCCCGTGAGCGTTGCTCCCAGCCCCAGGGCTCGACACGCCAGCAAGATATTCTGGACCGCCGGGAATATGCTGCCGCCAAGCAGGCGCGCGAAATCAATACCATTGGGGCCCGCGAGTCGTTTGGCGTGGATGCCCCGTTTGCGCAGACAGGCGAAGAGCATCACTGGTACTTCGGCGATGTGATCGGAAAGGTAGCGTGCCGCGCGCATGTTACCGTCCAACTTGGCACCGGCGTCCAGATAGTTCTTCTCGGCAATGTCCCATCCGCGTTGGTAGATCGCACCAATCTGTTGTCTGATGGCCGGGTCGGTCACCACCAGAAACCGCCAGGCTTGCACGCCACCACCGCTCGGTGCGCGCACCGCCGCGTCAAGAATTTGATAGATCAGCTCTTCAGGCACCGGGTCGGGTTTGAGCCGCCGCATGCTGCGACAGGTATACATAACGTGGAAGAGATCGGTGTTATTGTCCGCCATACTGACACCACTCCTTTTTTTGCGTGTGGTGACAATAGCGTTTGCGGATGCGGACGGCCAGAGGTGGGGAGCGTGGGGAGTCCGGCCACGGCGGAGTCTCCGGCGGCCTGCGGGCATTGGGTGGAAATATCCGGATTGAGCTGAAGTACGCAGTTGCCGTCAGCTTTTGCTAACGCGCGGCTTCTCTGGGATTCTCATCTGGGGGGGACACCGTTTTCCCTATTTCGGCGTCCATCAACATCTTTTCGAGAATGTCATCCGCCCTCAGCGCGGAGTACCGTGCCGCAATATAGAGATTCCGCAAGAGTCCCTGCGGAGCGGTGTTATCATAAGAGGCAATCTCATCGACGGTTCGGCCTTGCCGGTCTTGTAAAAAAGCAAAATAGTTCTCGCAGTCAGTGTAGTCACTATACTCAACTGCGACTCGCACCAAACCTGGTTCAAAAGCGACGCGGAACGCCTTTTCGCTAGCGGTTTCGCTCCATTTGATTTTGCCTTCTTGAGTTCCCTCTAAAAGGCTTGTGAGGAGCCGAATGAATTTTTCACTTGCCATGATGAATCTCCAGGACGATATTCTTTAAGCGCCCGTCTAAGCGACCAAGGTAGACAGTCAATACACTCAACGTTGTTCTCGCTCGATCTGAAAGTGGGGGCGATCTCTTCCCATGCAGAATCTCATCCAATTGGCGGAGAATTAATGGAAGGTCATCTATCGCTATAACCGCATAATCTCTTTCCTCCCGGGTCAAATTCCGATCTTCCACTAGGGTAGTGAGCAGGAAGAGCAATTGCTCGCACCGGTCAATGGCCCTTTCCCATTGCTTTGTTCTGCACGCATTCGCCAATTCCGTCGCTAATCGTACCCCATTCGCCACATGTCCCACGAAGAGTCGCGCGCTGACCTGGTCAAGTGCTTCTTGGGCCATCTTTTGCGCCTGTTCGGCCGCGTTTCGGGCTTTTCTAATCTGCCACAACGTAAGGGTAAAGCCGATAAGGGTAAAGATCGTGCCAATGACGCTCGCGATGTTTCCGTACTCGGATTTGAGAATCTCCCATGACACGATCAGCGATCCTTTTTTCCCTGACGTTCTTCGTAGCAAATCAAGGCAGGCAGGGATATTCCGTGGACATCCGGGCGAGCGTTTTCTGGGCCTTGGACACGGAGAGGAAAGAGGGAAGGTAAGATGGAAGGAAGAAGATACTCAATCCCCCTCGCCCTCGCCTAGCTGGGAGAGGGAACTTCGGACTCCTCTCACTTGATGCCGTTGTCCAGCCAAGAGAGAGGGAACCTCGAAGCAACAGCGTCGCTGTCGCTGAGGGGGAATGTCACACGTCGTTACGCACTGCGGCGAAGGCCACGGCCACGCGGCGTAAACCGACGGATCGCGCCACTGGCCATGCGGGCCGAACGCGACGTTTCCGAGCGCTCAAAGCGACGGAGGGTGTCCGCGCCCGGCTCGAAGCCTTTCACAACCTGACACGGAATCGCGCCACCAATGACCCGTTCGATCTCACGCACGAAACTCACTTCATCCGACGACACCAGCGAAATCGCATCGCCAGTCGCCGACGCCCGCGCGGTACGACCAATGCGGTGCACGTAATCCTCGGGGGAATTGGGAACGTCAAAATTCACGACATGCGAGATGCCGTCCACGTCCAACCCACGCGCCGCGAGGTCCGTGGCGATGAGGACATCCACTCCGCCGTTGCGAAAGCTATTGAGCGCCTCGGTGCGAGCACCTTGGCTTTTGCCACCGTGCAGAGCCGCCACGCTCCGACCACTCTGGGCCAGATGCTTCGTCAGCCGATCCGCTCGTATCTTGGTGCGGGTGAAGACCAGCACTTGTCGCATGTGCCCGTGTTGCAACAGATGACAGAGCAGGTCGCGCTTCTGTTCCGATTCCACCGCGTACAGCACCTGTCGCACGGACTCGACCGGTGTCGTCTTGCGACCAATGGTGATCACGGTCGGTGATTTCAAGGTCTCGTGGGCCAGATGTTCCACTTCTTTCGGCATGGTGGCCGAGAACAGCAGGGTCTGCCGCTCCTTGGGGATCAATCGCAGAATGCGACGGACATCAGGCAAGAATCCCATGTCAAACATGCGATCGGCTTCGTCAAGGACGAGGATGTTTACCCCTGACAAGGAAACAGTGCCGCGCTCAATGTGGTCGAGTAACCGTCCTGGTGTGGCGATCAGCAGGTCCACGCCGCGCCGTAACTGG
This sequence comes from Klebsiella pneumoniae, assembly GCA_945865755.1. Classification (GTDB taxonomy): domain Bacteria; phylum Desulfobacterota; class Binatia; order Bin18; family Bin18; genus JABFSC01. The sequence continues at coordinate 22,126 of CAMBFS010000032.1, read as the reverse complement.
GCGATTTGCGTTCCCAGGCTTACACCACCGAACACCACAGCCGAGCGAATCCGTAGGTGCTTCCCGTAGACACGGGCGCTTTCCGCGATCTGCGCCGCGAGTTCGCGCGTGGGAGTCACAACCAGGGCACGTACGCCTTTGCGGTCGCTTTGCGAGAGCCGTTGGAGGAGAGGGAAGAGAAAGGCGGCGGTTTTTCCGGTCCCAGTCTGCGCGCAGGCAAGGACGTCGGTGCCAGTTAAGGCGATGGGGATAGCTTGCTCCTGAATCGGAGTCGGGGTTTCATACTCGGCGTCACGCACGGCGTTGAGTAGACCGGGCATGAGTCCAAGATCAGCGAATGTAGTCAAAAAAATCGTCTCCTTCACCGCGATACCCAGGAACACGGCGGGGTACGCACGTGGGCGACACGCCCACGTGCAAAGTTGGTGGAGTGAACCTGGGAAACGTGGGACTCAGGTCTGGGTAACCAGAGCGCTCGCTTCTGAGCGGAGCGTCTTGCGGGGGGAAAGAGGCTTGCTCGCGGTTCGGGATCTATCGAACTGGGCCGAATATACCTGACATGTAGTGAGTATGCTAGGCAGGACGAAAAAAATACTTGTCCGCCGTCAATTCACTCGTTGACGTGGTACTGCACCAACTCGGTGCGGCTCTTGATCGGCGTCCCTTCACCTTCGTCGCTCAACGCTAGAACAAGGCCGACGCCCTTAGCGTACCACTCAATGTGGCGCAGGTTATAGCTCTTCGCTCTCCGGTGCTGATCAACGAACCCGTTCACGCTCATCGTTTCGACGCGCAGGCACTGCGCAAAGATGCCCGCCGGGACTCGCACCACTTCTGGGTCGATCGACGCTTTTGCTGACGCGTTCATTTCCTGCTTCCCATCCGCCGACCACGCATTGGTATTGAATCCCAGCTTCCAGGTGGCCGCGCCATTGTAGGGGCTCGGGAGCACCTGCTCCGAGCCGGTGCCGAGTTTGGTATCCCACACCTTGGTGCCATCGTAATCCAACCACGGGTAGCGATGCCAAAAACCACCCTTGCGGAAATAGGCGACCGTACTCTTCGCTTCCGGCGCGGTGGTGGTCAGTGGTTCGTATTCCTCCATCACTACATACGATTTCTCATTCGCCAGTTGCATGTTGTCGTCGATCACCTTCTCGGTCATGTAGTAGATGTAGTCACCTCCAGCGAAGACGACTAAATGCTTCCAGGAGTTATTTTTGGCGAGAGGAAAAAATTCGCTGCCCACCATCGGTGCTCGTGGGGTCAACGTGAACACCAGCGCGAACCCGATCAGGAGCAGGAGAGTTGCTGTCAGTGTTTTGCGCATGGCCGAACTATACGGCGCTCCCAGTTGTGGGGCAACCATAAAACTGACATGAAGGCTGCGTATTTTCACAACCCGCCAGGTGCGGTGTCTGTATTCCCTGATGGCCATGAGCGCAACACAGCAACACGTCGAGCGGCTTCCTTTCGCCGAGGTCATTACCCTCCATCAGCGCAGGATCTACGGCTACTTGCTCCGCTTCACACGCAATGTCGCGGATGCCCAGGACCTGTTCCAAGAAACCTTCTTACGTGCCTATCGCTCCTATGCCGCGCTCCCAACCGATGCCGACCTCCAAGCCTGGCTCATGCGCATTGCGGTCAATCTCTCGAAAAACCATGTCCGCGACCGCCAACGTCGCGTTCGTGTCCTGGTCAATGAAGAACCGAAGCACGAACAGTCACCCCCGCGCATCGCGGACAACAGCAGCCCCACGGAGCAGACCATGATCTCACGAGAAACCGCCCAGACCGTGCTCACGACCATTGACGCCCTGCCTTTTCACCAACGGACCGCCCTCATTCAGCGTCAGTTTGAGGGGCTTGAGTACGACGCCATTGCCGCCAACTTAGCGTGTTCACCAGAGAGCGCACGGGCCCATGTGTATCAGGCCCTGCGGAAATTACGGGTCGCGCTTGCCGTCGACCACCAACCATCGGAGTCATAGTATGCGTACCGTTCGTTCCTCTTCACTTCCTTGCGGTTTTCACGAGCATGACCTCGTCGCCGATGCGTTGGGGGAAGCTCCCGCGCATGTGAGCCTACGCATGCGCACGCACCTGCTTTCGTGCACGGCCTGCGCGGAGATGCTGGCGCAATATCGTCAGGTGAGCAGGCATTTGCATGTGCTCGCCACACACGAGGACCTGACATCAGGGCTGCACGCCGCGCGGCACGCACTGGATCATCGCTTGCCGGTCGGACCTCACTCCTCGCGACCACGTTTAATGCTCGAAGTCTGGCATTCCCCGGTCGGTGACATTCGTCTCGGCAAGACAGACAAAGGCGTAGTTCTGGCGGAATTCGTCAGACCGGACAGTGACGGTGCCTCAACCACGGCCCTCCAACGCGAGTTCACCATTGAAAGCGGCGGACCAGACACCGCTGCTCTCATCCAGACGCTGGGAGAATACTTCAGTGGCAAACGCCAAAGTTTGGCATGGCAGGTCGATGACTCGCTCATGCGCAGTGACTTTCAACGCGAGGTGTTGCGCGCGACCGCTGAAGTGCCATACGGGACAGTCGTGACCTATCTGAGTATCGCGGAAACTATCGGACAGCCCAAAGCGGTTCGTGCCGTTGCCCAAGCGTTACGGCACAACCCCGTGCCAATTCAGATTCCGTGTCACCGTGTCATTGGCAGCGACGGGAGTTTGACGGGATACGCGGGCAATCTCGTGGACATCAAAAAACAGATTCTGGCGGTGGAAGGCATTCCCGTGGTCGAGACGGCCAAGGGGCTCGCCATTCCCAAAGCACGGATGTATGTCGGCTGGCGGCAGGAGCGCTGTTTTTGCCGCCCGGATTGCACATCGCTAAAAGACCAACCCGTGCGTGAGCGGGCGTTTATTCCTTCGCGTGCACGGGCCGATGAGATGGGGTATGCGCCGTGTGATGTCTGTCATCCAGAGCTGCACCCGCTGTGAGAAGACCGGGAATCGGGGAATCGGAGAACCGGAGAATCGGAGATTTATGAAAGGAGGCTTTTATGGCCACAGGAATCGATCACACCATTATTACCGTCAACAACTATGAACAGGCGAGTCGCTTCTATGGTTGGCTCATGCCGAAGATCGGCTACGCTAGTGGAGAACAGGACTACGGCACGATGAAGGGATGGCTGGGGAAACGCATGAGCTTTTGGATTAAGCAGGCGGATGCGCGTTTTGCGACCGATACCTTCAATAAGGACCGAATTGGGCTCTGCGAAATCGCCTTCAAGGGCGAGAGTCGCGCGGACATCGACGCCTTGGCTCAGGATATTGTCGCGAACGGGGGTACCATTCTCGATCCGCCAAAAGAATACGATTATGCCCCTGGCTATTATGCGGTGTTCTTCGCCGACCCCGACGGGATCAAGTTAGAAGTCGTACATATTCCTTGAAGAGTGGAGCATCATACGACCCCAATTCCACACTAGGCGACCGCGACGAATATGTTATAGCTAACCTCATTCATGTCTGAGCACGCACAAGTGAGGGAAGGTACAAGCCAAGCTCTCCGAGTCGGGGTCGTGGGCGTCGGCTATTTAGGCCGGTTTCATGCGCAAAAGTATGCCGCATTGCCCGGCGTGACGTTGGTCGCGGTCGTGGATACCAACGCGGACCGGGCAGCGGAAATCGCTCAGGAAGCTCAGACTACCGCGCTCACTGATTACCGGACTCTCTTTGGTCAGGTGGACTGTGTCAGTATCGCCGTGCCCACGCAGTTCCATCACACCGTCGCGCGGGATTTTCTCTCGCATGACATTGATGTCCTGGTGGAAAAACCATTGACGGCGACCGCGGCGGAAGGCCAGGAGTTGGTCGCTCTCGCGGATCAGCACCAGCGGATTTTACAAGTCGGTCATCTGGAACGATTTAATCCCGCCTTGCGTTCACTCACTGGTATCCTCACCGCCCCTCGGTTCATTGAATGTCAGCGCGTCGCCCCGTTTGTCGAACGCGGGACTGATGTCGATGTCGTTCGGGACCTCATGATCCACGATCTCGATGTCATTTTGAGCCTGGTCCGTTCGCCGGTGACTTCCATCGAAGCGTTCGGTGTGCCGGTACTGACCTCAGAGCCAGACATCGCCAATGCCCGCTTGCGGTTCGCGTCGGGCTGTATCGCCAATATCACCGCTAGTCGTGTCGCCCTCAAACGAGAGCGCAAGATGCGCGTCTTTCAGCCAGATACTTACTTAGTCGTTGATTACGGCGAACATCGCATTCGGATCTGTCGTCGTGAACCGGGAGCGCAGCCAGGAGCCCTGCCCAATCTCACTTTCGAGGAGCGCGAAGTAGGCGGTGAGGACGCACTCGAAGAAGAGATTCGTGCTTTCCTGCAAGCCGTCCGTGATCGCAGTCAACCCGTGGTCAGTGGACAAGACGGATTGCAAGCATTGGAAATAGCGGAGCGGATCGTTGGGTGTCTAGAAATACCGTGACTCTCCCAATCTCCCGGTCTCCGGTCTCCGGTCCCCGGTCTTCCCCTCGTATTCTGCTGGTCGCTGGAGAAGCGTCTGGCGACATTCATGGAGGAGACCTGGTGACCGCGTTAAAACATCAAGCGCCACAAGCTGAAGTGTTTGGTGTCGGTGGCCCAGCATTACACGCTGCGGGCATGCGGATATTGGTTGATACCGCCACCATCGCCGGGATGGGGCTCGTCGAGGCGCGCGATAAACTCGGCGCGTTGATCCGTACCTATCGTCAACTTAAGCAGATGCTGAGAACGGACCCGCCTGACCTGCTCATTCTGATTGATTTTCCAGAGTTCAACTTACGCCTGGCAAAAGTCGCCAAGAAGGTTGGCGTTCCGGTCTTCTACTACATTAGCCCTCAAGTGTGGGCATGGCGCAAACGGCGGGTACATACCATCGCCAAACGGGTAGATCGACTTGCCGCCATTTTTCCTTTCGAGTCCGCTTTCTATGCCGCGCACGGTTGTTCAGTGGAATTTGTCGGTCATCCGCTGGTTGATCGCGTGCACCCCACGCGCTCGCGGGAGGACACCTTTCAGCAGTATGGCTTTGACCCGACTCGGAAACTGATCGCCCTGTTGCCCGGAAGCCGCTCGCAAGAGGTCCACTCCTTGCTCGCGCCCATGCTCGGAGCCACCACGTTACTTGGCAATGCCTACCAATTTGTCGTGGCGGCGGCGCCAACTCTGGCGCTGGAAGAACTGCATCGCCACACGCGAGAAACGCCGGTCCGGGTGATCCAAGATGATACGTACAACCTCGTCCATGCGGCGGACCTCGTGCTCGTCGCGTCGGGAACGGCCACACTAGAGACCGCTCTCCTCGAACGGCCAATGGTCATCGTCTATCGACTCGCGCCGTTCACCTATTTCCTCGCACGCTTGCTTATCAATGTTCCGTTCATTGGCATGCCGAACCTTATCGCTGAACAGCGTGTGGTACCTGAACTGATTCAAGGGCAAGTGACGCCCGAGCGCATCGCCGTGGAAGCACGGCGGTTGCTCACTGATGCGCAAGCATATAGCGTAACGCGAGAAGGTTTACGTGAGGTGCGTCGTCGCTTGGGTGGTGGTGGCGCGGCCGCGCGCGCGGCGGCACTCGTCGTGGAAATGCTGACACCTTAGTTTTTAGCTCTTAGCTTTTCGCTCCGAACTCCTCAAACTCCGAACTTGTAGAAACCCCGAACTCTCTTCCATGAGCGTCTATCGTCGTTTATTGCCGTTCTTACGGCCCTACATGTTCCCGCGGTTCGCCACCGCGATTATTTGCATGGTGCTGTTTAGCGCCACCAATGGCGTGCTGCCATTTTTGGTCAAACATGTGTTCGACGACATCTTCGCCCGCAAGGATGTGGATGCCCTGCGACTCCTGCCGTTGCTCATCGTGGCCACGTTCATCTTTCGTGGCCTGATGAACTTTGGGCATGCCTATCTCATTGAGTATGTTGGCCATCGGATTGTCGCCGACCTGCGCAATACGTTGCATCGCCATTTGCAAACCCTCTCGCTCGCCTATTTTCAGCGTAACCCGACCGGAACCCTGCTCTCCCGTGTGACCAACGACACGACGATGGTGCGCGAGTCGCTCACCCAGGCCACGGCTTCGATCATGCGCGATGCGACCACGCTCCTCGCGTTGATCGTGGTGGCTTTTTACCTGGACTGGTTCCTCGCCCTGATCGCCTTTGTGGTCTTTCCCGTGACTATTTATCCGCTCCTCGAACTCTACAAGAAAGTGCGCAGTTCTAGTCGCAAAGGGCAGGGATCCCTCGGTTCCCTCACGGTGTTGTTACAAGAAACCCTGCAAGGCAACCGCGTGGTCAAAGCCTTTGGTGCCGAAGCGTATGAACACCAACGATTCGCGGCGGAGAATCACCGGCTGTTCCGCCATTCCCTCAAAGCTGGGCGGCTGCGTGCCTTTGTCCCGCCGATGGTGGAATTAGTCGCGTCGGGAGGGATCGCGGCGGTGGTGTGGTACGGCGGTTCGAGCGTGGTGTCTGGAGAACGAACGCAAGGCGAGTTTGTCGCCTTTCTCACCGCGCTCCTGCTGCTGTACGAACCATTCAAGCATCTCACGCGCACCAGCGCCGCCACGCAAAATGGCCTCGCCGCCGCCGAACGGCTCTTTGAGGTGCTCGACGAACGGAGCGAGATCGCGGACCGCCCTGGCGCGCAGGAACTGGGCGGCGTGAAACATGGCGTGCGGTTCGAGGGGGTGCGTTTTCGTTATCTTGATGAGTGGGTGCTCAAGGGCATTGATCTGGAAATCCGTACCGGCGAAGTCGTTGCTCTGGTTGGTCCAAGCGGTGGTGGAAAAAGCACCCTCGCCGATCTGATCCCACGCTTTTATGACGTGCAGCAGGGACGCATCACGATTGACGGGAGAGATATTCGCGACCTCACCCTCGCCTCACTGCGCGCGCAGCTCGCGATCGTCTCGCAATCAACTTTTCTCTTTAATGACACGGTGCGCAACAATATCGCTTACGGCTCACCCGACCTGCCGTTGGAAGAAGTGGTCGCCGCCGCGCAAGCCGCGTATGCCCACGACTTCATCATGGCTCTCCCACAGGAGTACGACACGATCATCGGTGAACTCGGCTCGACCCTCTCCGGTGGCCAACGGCAACGTCTGGCCATCGCCCGCGCCTTACTGAAAAATGCGCCACTCTTGATCTTGGATGAAGCCACCTCGTCGCTCGACAACGAATCCGAGCGCTATGTCCAAGCGGCGATTGAGCGCTTGATGATTGGCCGCACCGTCCTGATCATTGCCCATCGCCTCTCGACCGTCCATCACGCGGATCGCATCGCCGTGCTCATTGACGGGAAAATCGTCGAGCAGGGGCATCACTCGCAACTCTTGGCGCGGAACACGCAATATCGCAAATTGTATGACCTCCAATTCCACGACGCCCCCCTTCACTAATCGCTCCCCACGTTTTCCGCTGCGCGAAGAACTGAAAATCCGCGGATGGACGGCACTGGCTCTCGGCGCGATGCGGACGCTGGAGTGGACCATACGGAAGCACTATGTCGATGGCGAGGAGCTGCTCGCCTGTTGGGAGCGGCACCAGCAAGTCATCTTGGCCTTTTGGCATAGTCGGATTCTTTTCATGCCGTTTTCTTACCTGGGCGATAAAGCCTGCATTATGAATAGTATCCATCGCGACGGGGAGATTATCACGCGAGTGATCAAACGGTTCGGCATCCGTGCCGTGCGCGGCTCCTCGACTCGTGGGTGGAGGGGCGGTCTCAAAGGCATGCTTGAAGCCTACGGCCACGGGTATGACCTGCTTATCGTTCCCGACGGTCCACGCGGGCCACGGTTTCAAGCAAAACCGGGCGTCCTCCAACTGGCGCGGGCCACGGGCGCCCCGATTTTTCCTGTCACATGCAGTGCAGCATGGAAACTCACGATACCGAGTTGGGATCAGCTTATCGTCCCCCTCCCGTTCAGCCATGTTCGGTATATGGCCGGAGCGAAGATTCTCGTTCCGCCCGATGCTTCGCCTGCTCAGATGGAAGAGAAACGCTTGGAGTTAGAAACGACTCTCACTCGCATCACCCGAGAGGCGGATGCGTATTTCGCGTAAGCATGTGTTGATACACAAGCTCATTCTCCCTGAGCACCCTGACTCCTAGACTCCTAGACTCCCAGACTCCCAGACATGGCGTTCCTGCTCTACAACCTCATCCTCACCTTCCTCACGCTCCTCGCTTTGCCAGCCGTAGCCGTGGCATTACTTCTTCGCCCCCGGTATCGTCTAGGACTCCGCCAACGACTCGGATTCTTACCTGTTGAAGTTGTTCAGCGCTGCGCAACTCACGCCCCGCTCTGGATGCACGCCCCCTCGGTCGGCGAACTGCTCGCCACTCGTTCTTTTCTCCGTGCGCTGAAACATGCGTTTCCCACCACGCCAATCCTGCTCTCGTGCTTAACTCCAACCGCATACGCGACCGCGCAGGCGCAAGTGTCGGAAGCCGATGCCATCATCTACTTTCCGCTGGATCACCCCTGGATCATCGCCCGCGTGTTGCGCCATATTACTCCGCGGGCTTTCTTGTTCACCGAAACCGAAATGTGGCCCAACTTTCTCGCCACGCTCCACCGACGGGGAATTCCGACCATGCTCGTCAGTGGCCGGTTTTCCGCACGGGCATCCTCGCGCTATCGACTGGTATCCACGCTGTTCACGCCGATCTTTCGGAACCTCATAGTCAGTGGCATGCAAACTCAAGCGGATGCCGACCGGTTGATCCAGGCTGGTGCACCACGTGATCGGGTGTTCGTCACTGGCAATTTCAAGGTCGATGGGGCCGTCGCGGGAGGCACGCAAGGACAGGAGATTCTCGCCGCACTGGGACTGGCGGACCGCGTGTTACTGATCGGGGCCAGTACGCATGCGGGGGAAGAAACCTTGCTGCTCAACACCTTTCGCCGATTGCGCGCAGCCGTTCCGCGGCTCTTGCTCCTGCTCGCCCCACGACATCCGCACCGCTTCGCTGAAGTCGAGCAGCTTCTCAAAACTGGCGGTTTTCATTATCACAAGCGGAGCCAACCGGCGGCGCTTCCCCCGACTGAGATTGAGGTCTTTCTCCTCGATACCCTTGGCGAGTTGGTGTCGTTTTATCCGAGCGCCGCGCTCACGTATGTCGGTGGGAGTCTCAACAAAGGGCCAGGTGGACATAGTGTCATCGAGCCCGCGTTGGCCCAGGTGCCGGTCTGCTTCGGGCCATATACCCGGAACTTCGCAACCGTGGTAGAAGAACTGCTTCGCGATGGAGGAGGGTTCGTCGTGCGCGATGAAGACAGTTTCTATCGGACTGCCCTTCCCCTCCTCACTGATGAACGGAGCCTCCGGGAAGCTGGGGCTCGCGCTTTTGCTGTCATGCAACGAGGACAGGGCGCGGTCGAGCGCACCCTGACGATGGTTCGGAATGGCATTGAGAGCCGATGCACCCGCAATACGTGCAACATCTAATTGAACGTCTCTGGCAGCGAAAAAATGTGTGGTCCCGGCTTGGGTGGCTTGCCTTAACCCCAGCGGCGATGGGGTTCGCGGCCCTCGTGCGCGGTCGCAACGCGCTCTACGACCGTGGCCACTTGTCCTCGACCCAAGCGCCGCTCAATGTCATCAGCGTTGGCAATCTCACGGTTGGTGGCACCGGCAAGACGCCCATGACCCTCTGGCTTGCCCAGGCGCTGCAAGCCCGTGGGTATCGTGTGGGGATTCTGACCCGTGGCTATAAAGGAACCAAGACCGACCTGACCATCGTTGGCACGGCGGGGAAGCCGCTGGTCACGCCGGACGAGGTCGGTGACGAGGCCGTGATGCTGGCGCACCGCTTCCCAGGTGTCGTCATCGCTGGACGAGATCGGGTCGCCGCCGCCGTTCGGGCCCATGCGGAGTTCGCGCTTGATGTCGCGATTCTTGATGATGGCTTTCAGTATCGCCGCTTGCGCCGCGACGTCGATATTCTCTTGGTCAGTGCACAGGCCAACGGCAATCAGTGGGTGCTCCCGGCTGGGCCGTTTCGGGAACCAGTCACCGCGGCGCGACGCGCGGATGTCATCGTGAGGACCAAACGGCCAACGGAAGCCGACCAGACTCCACGCTCCCCTCTCGCCAGCAACGTGACCGCACCAGTTTTTTCTGGCGATCTGGTGCCCACCGCGTTTGTGAATGTGGATAACGGGCGTTGGTACCAACACTCGCTCGCCGCCGTCTCGGAGCAGCGCGTGCTTGCTCTCATCGGGATCGCGGCCCCCGCCTCGTTCTACCAGATGCTGCACGAGTGGAATGCCATCATCACCGAGGTGCTAGAATTTCCCGATCATCACCACTATACCCATGCCGATTGGCAACACATTATGCAGCTCAGTAAGAAATGCGATCTCATCGTCACTACTGAAAAAGATTTGGTGAAACTCGAACGATTTCCCTTCGCCGCTGGACGGCTGTTGGCGTTGCGCGTGGACATGCACGTTGAGCCCGCCATGCCGTTCTTGGAGGCAATCGAGCAGCGGTTTCGCTATCGCAGGAAAGACACACACACCTATGGCAGCACCCTTTCTGATTCAAGCGGTCACTGACCTTCTCGCCAACACCCCAGCGCAGGGAAAAACGCTTCTGGATGTGAGTTGCAAGGAGGGCGATGTGCTGCGCGCGCTCGTGCCGCGTGGGTTCACCTTGCGAGGCACGAACTTTGAGCCGGAGGGTCCATCACTTGACGCGATCCCCGTGGACTATGGTGTCGATTTGCGGCGGCCCCTGTCCTACGCGGACGCCAGTTTCGACGTGGTTCTGCTGGTCGAAGTCATTGAGCATCTCGAAAACCATCGGATCGCCATCGGCGAACTGGCGCGCATTCTGAAACCTGGGGGCGTGTTGATTCTCACGATGCCGAACATCATGCGGCTCAATTCGCGGATGCACTTTTTGTTCAGTGGCTACCACAAGACCAAACGACGCTTCATTCCCTTCGTGACTCCACTCGATCAAGCCCATCGGTTTCACAACTATCCCATCGACCTGCCGATCCTCTATTACCTGTGCAAACAGAGCGGACTTGAGGTGGAGCACGTGGGGAACAGTAAAGTCAAACCCTACTCACGATTGCTCTATGTGCTCTTTGGGCTGCCGGTACATCTCTACACGTGGTACACGTTGATCGTGCGGGAGAAAGACCCCGTGCAACGTGAGGAAAATCGCCGCCTGTGCCGCTGGCTGCTGAGTCCACGCACGTTGATGGAAGATAATTTGGTGTTGCGGTTGCGGAAGAGGTGAGCAGCGGTTCAGGGCACCATGGAGCCTTCACCTCCGCGCGACAAAAGGTCCAGGTCTCTTCGTTTCGCGGCTCGTGAGTTTCCACGGTTCGAGTCAAGTCGAAAAAAGTCTTGACTTTTTTCGACTTCGGTCTAGGAATGGCGGAATGCTAGACCGCACCGTTACCGTTCTTATCGATCGGATCGTCACGCAATTCAACAAGATGGCGTTTGTCAGTGGCCCACGTCAGGTGGGGAAGACGACACTGGCCCAGCGCTATCAGCAACAGTTCACGCAAAGTCGATACTTAAACTGGGATACGTCCGCCCATCAAAAACAGATACTGACCGACCCGGAGTTCCTAGAAAAGGAAAACCGCGATCCGCGTCAGCCGTTTCTCGTGGTCTTTGACGAAATTCACAAGTACGCCCGCTGGAAGAACTACCTGAAGGGCCAGTACGACCAGTACAAGGAGGAATTTCGTTTTCTCGTCACCGGTAGTGGGCGGCTCGACCTCTTCAAGAAAGGGGGAGATAGTTTGCTGGGGCGGTATTTCAGTGTGCCGCTGTTTCCCTTAAGCGTCGGCGAACTCAGCGGCAAGCTGAACAGTTTCGCGGATTTCAAGCAGGGGCTGGAGAACCCGCCGGATGCCTCATCGGAGCGCCGCGACCAATATGAGCACCTCTTTCGCTTCAGCGGCTTTCCCGAACCCTTCACGCGCGGCAGCGAGGAATTTTACAACCTGTGGGCGGCTGAACGAAAAACGCTCCTGGTGCGGGAGGATATTCGCGATGCCAGCGCCATTCGAGAAATCTCGCTCCTCGAACATCTGACGCATCTGCTCCCGGAGCGGATTGGCAGCCCCCTGTCCATCAATGCGCTGCGGGAAGATGTGGGCGTCGCCTTTGAGACCGTGCGGGACTGGTTGTTGCTGCTCGAACAGTTCTTCTACCTGTTTCGAGTGCCCCCGTTCACGGGACGGCTGACGCGGACGTTACGGAAAGAAACCAAAGCGTATCTTGTGGACTGGGCGGAAATCGACCACGACGGGGGGCGGTTCGAGAACCTCGTGGCCGCGCATCTGCTCAAAGCCGTGCAACTGTGGCAGGCCTCGGGAGTGAAGGACCTTGGCTTGCATTTTCTACGCGACAAAGAGAAACGCGAAGTCGATTTCGTGCTCACTGAGCGTGGGCGGCCAATCTGTCTGATTGAATGCAAAGCCACGGACACCGAACTCGCGCCCAGCCTGGTGCACTTTCAGCAAAAGCTCCAAGTGCCAGTGGTGGTGCAATTGGTGCACCGGAGCGGTGTTAGTCAAAAGCGCGGCGTGCAAGGGCTGACACAATGGGTGATGTCCGCGGATCGCTGGCTAGCGCTCTTGCCGTAGGGGGGACGCATTCGCGGTGAATGATCGCCAGGGTATTCCGGGTGTTCGGTACAACCGCCATCTCTGTCCACGTGTAGTATTGTCGCTTGGTTATTGCGGCGGTGTGGTAGGGAGGGAGAGATACAAACCCGCTCCCATGAGACGCTGTCGTTCAACGAGCCGGTCGGCATCGTTCAACCGGAGAATCCTCTCCGTCACTCGGCCTTCCGGAGTTAAGGGCAGGATCGTGGCCTCTTCCCACCTAAAGTGTTCCGTCCAGATTTGTGTGCGTGGGTTGAATAATGGGACCAAGACGCTGGTGAACGGATCAAACGATCCGACATTTGGTCCCTTGTACCGATTGCAGCGCAGACATGCCAAGGCCAGGTTGCTCTCCTGCGTGTCGCCCCCATGCTGACGCGGGACGATGTGGTCCGGCTCATGTCGATGCAGCGCGACGGCCTGTGGCCACAAACAATACTCACAGCGAGAGCCCGCCCGGTTGGCAACCAGTTGGCGCAACCCGACTGATACCTCCGCTGCCATTACGCCTCCTGCCGCAATTGTGTGGCGATCCGGGCCTTGAGTAATATCAAGAGGTGTTCGATACGCTGGACTTCATCAAGCTCCAATTGTTCGTTTTCGGCTAACATGCCAGCGGCATTCAGGACGAATAAGCGTTGGAGCCGAGTCTGTGCCCGTTCCGACACGTGGTAGGCAAGGACGTCTTGAGGAGTCGGATTGCACGAGAGAAATTCGATCACTTCCGCTGCCGTTGCCGCGGCCACCGTGCGGAATCCGACAAGACTGAGTTCTAAAGCGGTTGGGAGCCACGTCCCAAGAGGCCGGAGTCGTTCGGCCAGCTCCTCGGAGACCTGCATGGTCATCTGTACCATAAGTTCCTCCTGGAAAATGAAAATCATCGTGCTCAGGGAATGGTTTCCTCGCGTGCACGGTCCAGCATTACCGATGCGCTTCGCTTTCCGCAACGCCGCAAGAAGCCGCGTGCACTGTCCTGTCAGGATTTCACCAGGAGACTGGTGGGGACAGGAAGGTGCTCGTGCGGTGTGACCAACAACAGCGGACGAGCACACTGAAGCTGGTGCTCAGCGTTGAGGCTCCCGAAGGGGGACCGTGCCTGACCATCATGCTGGCGAGCGAGAATTGAAGCGGCGGTGGAATTGTGGAATCAAAAAATCGCGCTCTCACTCTCTCGCAGTGAGAGCGCGAAAAGCAGAGTGCGTTATGAGAAAGTGGGTATTAGCCACGCCACTGCTGGACAAGCCAGCAGTGGCACCCGGCGTGTCGCCGGTCGGGTTGGCCGATCCTCTCACACCATAGCCGGTGATGCGCTCGTTGAGATCGAAGGGGCGGACAATGGTCCCGTCCCCGCCGATCTTCCATGAGGTGACCGGGCCAAAAGGCCGGTATTTGATAAGGCTGAGCACCGGCACGCTGTTGAGCGTCAGGCCGCTCACCTGCCCGGCGACGTTATACTGGTAGCCGATCACCTTTCCCGAAGGATAGATGAGCGTTGCCAGCCTTCCCGCCGCGTCGTAGGTCATGCGTTCGGTCAGCGTGACGGGGCCAACGGTCTGCTTTTTTTCGATCACCCGCCCGTGCTGATTGAATTTCCAGGTGGTGGAGCCGGAAGGATCGGTCATGCTGGTGAGATGGCCGATGCCGTTCACGCCTTCGTCATACCGACTAAGTCACCACTTTGCCGTCCGAGAAGAGCTGCTGCGTTACGCGGTTGAGCGCGTCATAGCTGCTGCGCGTCACCCGCCCCTTCACATCGGTTGAGGTGAGGACATTGCCAGCACCATCAAAAGTGTTGTTGGTCGTGCCCGTGTCGGGACTCTGGACGGAGGTATTGTTGCCCAGCAGGTCGAACCCATAGTTCGTTTGCAGCCCACGTGGGTCAATCACACGGGTCAGGTTGTCATTCGCGTCCCAGACCTGTTGTGTCACAAAATCATTAGGGTCGGTGAGGTGCGTTGGACGGTTGAGTGCGTCATACGTTGTGACCGTCGTCGCGCCGACGGGGTTCACGACACGGGTGAGATTGCCGTTGGGATCATAGGTGAAGTTTGTGATCTTGCCCTGCGCGTTGATAAGCTGCGACAGGCGGTTGACCGTGTCATAGGCGCGGGATTGGGTACGCGCGAGCACTTGAGCGGGATCGAAGACATTCTCTTTCGTTACATTACTCGCCGCGTCGAGCGTGTAGGCAATGCGGTTGCCGAGCGCGTCCGCGATGCCGGTCAGCCTGTGCGCCTGGTTATAGGTGTAGTTGAGGAAGGAACCGTCAGGAAACGTGATACGCGTTACGTCGCCGACCGCGTTGCGGTCATAGCGCGTCAGTTCGGTGCCTTCGGTGACGCTGCTCAAAAACCCGCGCGGTGTATAGGAAAAGGTCGTCACCAATCCGTTGGGATCGGTGATTGTTTTGGGCCTTCCCGCCGCATCCCAGGTAAAGCGTGTGATATGGCCTCGCGCGTTAGTGCTGTTGAGCGGGTTGCCGTCCGCTCCCCAATTGATGGTGGTGATGTCCGCCGCATCCGTGCGTGCGCCGTCTATTGTTTTCACATGACCCACGGCATCGTAGGTCGCGGCCACGCGGCGCGTTTTTCCGCCCGCCGTTACCGTCACGCTCAACGGGTTGCCACGCGCATCAAGAACAATATCGGTCACGCGATTGGGTTCGACGATGCGCGTCGGCACATGCAAGGTTGGATGCCATGTGGTGCTGATGGTGCGTGCCTGTGGCGTTGAGACTGCCTCCGTGCGCGAGGTCTCATTGCCGCGTGCATCATGGATATAGGTCGTGACGCGCCCGTTAAAGTCGGTTCGGCTGGCGAGAAAGCCTTTGGCATCATAAGTGAACGCCTTGCCGCCCGCGTTCGGCACCGGTGCGCCCGTGACGGTGGTGGGTTTCACCATGTCGAACTGGGTGGTCAGCGCATAGGTGTGAAGGTTGCCGCGTGGGTCGTTGACTTCTACGGTGCCGTTGGCGGTATAGGTAACAGTGGTTTTGTTCACGCCGCCTGCATGTTGCGACGAAATTGCTTGCCTACTTGGATTGTAGGCATAGGTGGCGAACCGCACCCCGTTTTCATCCACGATGCCGGTCAGATCGTTAGGGTAGGAAGCATTCTCATATACATACCGCCGCACCTTGAGGTCTGGATAGGTAACGGAAGCCAGGTTGTTTTTCGCATCATAGGCGTATTTGTAGAGGCCGCCGCCCGGTGCGATCATCTGGCTGATACGGTTGGCGGTGTCATAGGTGAATGTCATGGCGTGGCCAAAGGGATCGGCGACGCGCGTCAGGCGCTTGTTCGCGTCATAGGCGAGCGTAAGAATAATGCCTGCTCGTGTGGTGAGAGAGATCAATCGTCCGTCCGTCGTGTAGGCTTCCACACTGTCGTCGGCAGTGGTGAGCCGCCAACCACCCGTTACGGCCACAAGACGGCTGATAACATCGGGATCGCTTTGCCACAGGCCGGTGGCGGTTTTGGTGAAGGTTTCCACCCTCGGATGAAACACAAGTCTTACTCTTGCACCGCTTGATCAACCGCCTTCTCCAGTAACAAGGCTGCGGCCTGCATCGGAGAGACCTTCGTCCTTCTGGCCAACTTTTCGAGACGCCGGAACGTTTGCCGAGATAGCCGGACAAGCCGCTGTTCCGTCCATGTGGGGTCGGTAGCCCGTCCTCCTTTTTCTGGAACGCGGAACCGCGCCGAGACTTCAGCGGCCAGGTCTAAAGCCCCGAAATATCCGCCTTTCGACTATCTTGCCTCGCCGGTAGGCTCCTAAATTTTTCGCGATGTGGTCCATGTCCAGGGTCGCTTCCATAGTCTACTCCTTCGTGAAGTCGCTAAAAGCAAGGTACTCATCGGCAATGACAAGACCGACCTCGCCTTGGTGTCCCGCTCTTTCTTCTCATTGCTTGCCCACTTTTGCAATTGCATGGTACAGTCCCGTTCATGCAAAGAGCTGTCGAAGCGGTGTACGAAAACGGAGTGCTCAAACCTCTAGAGAGACTGGATCTAGAAGAAGGTCGGCATCTCGCCCTTCTCGTGCTCGACACGGTTCCAGAAGTGCCCCAGGAGAATTACCGCCACCTCGTGACACGCGACCACGCCTGGCGGCACCAACTGTATTTGAAGGGTCGCAATCTTACGGTCGGACAACTCGTTTCGAACATGCGGGCAGAGCAACTCTCCCCGGAACAGGCATCCGAGCGTTATGACCTTCCAATGGAAGCCATCGCGGAAGCCCTCGCCTATTACCGCTCTCACCGCGAGTTGATTGACGCCGAGGCCGACGCGGAGAAGCAGTACCTACACGAAAAAGGGTATCAGCTTGAACCTAAGGATTTATCTTGATGACTGTGCTTACGATAAAGCGCTCGCACGACTGCTCCGTCAGGCAGGCTGTGAAGTGGTGACCCCATTCGACGCGGAGATCGTGGGTCATAGGGGGAATATCTCAAAATCACACCCCGATTGGCCCCAAGGAGAACAATACAATGGCCGTCAGTCAAGAATTACTCGATATTCTGGTATGCCCCAAATGCAAAGGCGATCTCACGCTCACTGAAAAGCAGGATGGCTTGCTCTGCGGCGCATGCAAGCTCTGCTATGCGATTAAAGATGATATTCCGGTGATGCTGATTGATGAGGCGGTGAAGGTGGGATGAACTACGCCTCCCCACGCCTGCTCGTCGCCCAAACCGGCTTTCTTGGCGATGTTGTGCTCACCACACCACTCCTGGCGACGTTGCACCGGCATCTGTCGCCAGCTTCACTCACCGTAGTGACGACTCCCCAAGCCAAACCGCTGCTCGACGGTCATCCGGTCGTCAGCCAGGTACTCGTCGATGCGAAACACACCGAAGGCCAAGGATTGCTGGGGTTGTGGCGCATGGCCCAACAGCTCCGGCGCGAGCGGTTTACTCTGGCGGTTGCTCCACATAAGTCTTTTCGTACCGCCCTCCTGCTGATGCTCGCGGGGATTCCGCGACGAATCGGGTTTCGCCAAAGTCCGGGATGGTTTCTCTATCATCAGACTACATCCCGCGACCCGCATCGCCATGAAGTTGAACGGATTTTGTGCCTCATGCGCGCCTTTGGCCTAGAGCCGGAAGACTGCGACCGGCAACCACTGGTCGCGTATGGCCACGAGGCGAAAAGCAAAGCTGAAGCCTTGCTGCAGGAGGCTGGACTTTATGACACCGAACCCCTGTTCGTCGTGTGTCCAGGGTCAGTTTGGGCGACGAAACGCTGGACAGTGGACGGCTTTGCCGAGTTGATACAAAAACTCAATCGCGACTATGGACGGGTGCTCTTGTGCGGTGGGCCAGATGACGCGCCTGTCGCCCAGATGGTCCACGAACGATCCGGGCAGTGTGGCATCAATCTGGTCGGACGCGCGGATTTGCCAACATTCATGGCGCTGGTGGATCGCGCGCAATTGGTTATCAGCAATGACAGTGCTCCCATGCACGTCGCGGTGGCCCGCGACGTGCCAGTGGTCGCGATCTTCTGTGCCACCACGCCCAGCTTGGGCTATGGCCCGTATAGTGAGCGTGCCATCGTCGTCGAAAAGAAAAACCTGTTCTGTCGCCCCTGTGATCGCCACGGCAGCCCGACCTGTCCGCGCGGGACCGATGATTGCATGCGTCAAGTGACCGTGGCCGATGTCTTAGCTGGAGTTGAGACGTTGCTCGCCAACATGAGCACGAGACCAACGCCCGTTCCCCTTCTTGTTCCCGAATAAGGAATCACCCATGTCCTCCACTGAGCAGCCACCATCACTACGAGAGCGCTTCCACGCATTGAATACCGCTTCGTCTCGTGCCGCCGAGACTCTTGCCGCGAGTGGCCAGCAGGTCACGTGGTGGCGGTTAGTCTCGGTTCCGCTGCTGACCTTCTCGCGTGTCTATCGGCGGCACGGCATCTGGCGGCAGGGGATTCCAGGATTGATTCATGCCTTGTTCGCCGCGTACGAAGCCTTTGTCCGTTACGCGAAGCTCTGGGAACATCAGCATGTACGAACAACCACTCCACCTCAGCCTCCCTCCTGATTATGGCAATGCTCCCCCTGCCGCCGGGGTTTATCGAACAGACGCGTCATCAGGAAACCTGGTGGCTCAAAGCCGGGTTCGAGACCCTCATCCCCGCGGCCATTCACCAGATTGCCCAGCTTGCTGAAACCCAACGCCAAAACACGAGAGCCGAGGATTCCACGCGGACAATCACCCCTCTGCATTGGGGACGTGGCGCGGTCTGGCGTGTGGGGACGGACATCCACGAAACACTGCACGAAACACTGATTGTCCGCGCGTATCGTCGTGGCGGATTCGTGCGTCACTTCTCGCATGATCTGTACTGGGATCGCCCGCCCCGCCCATTAGCGGAAGTCGTCGCCACCGAAACGGCGCGACAGCGTGGCGTTCCCACGATCGAAGTGCTTGGAGCGTATGTCCGCTGGGTGAACAACGTCCTGTACCGTGGGTTCTTCATCTCGCGAGAAGCCGAAGGATTTCACAACCTGTGGGAATGGTTGCGAATGCAGCCCACGAGTTCAATCCGCGTCGCGACACTGACCGCGGTGGCACGTGCCATCGCGACCATGCACGACGCGGGGATTGCCCATGCGGACCTCAATCTCACCAACATCCTGGTCCAGCCCAGCAGTTCCTCTCCGCACGTCCTCTTACTGGACTTTGACCGCGCTCAGGTGCTCCCCAACCCAGTTCCTCGCTCACAACGCGAACAGACGCTGCGTCGCCTCCAGCGATCCTTCCAGAAATTGAACCTCAATGGCACGGTTCATCCCGTGGACGATCTCGCGCTCTTATGGACAGAACCCTCTCCTTGACAGATGCACGCCGAGCAGGGACAAGAGAGCGACGAAAAATGAGCTGGTCTGAACAACACCGTGACTTCCGTCTCTCTCTCTCTCCCGCCACAGCGTATTCTCATTATCCTCTTGGGCGCGATTGGCGATGTCATGCGCGCGTTGCCGCTGCTCACGCGGGTGCGTCGAGCCTATCCCGCCGCTCACATCGCGTGGGCAGTGGAACCGGCCGCCGCGCCCCTGCTGGACTACCATCCCGCCCTCAATGATGTGTTGCTCTATCAACGCAAGCGTGGCCCACGAGCGTTCATTCCGTTTCTCCAACATCTCCGTCGCCAACGGTTCGATCTTGTGCTTGATCTGCAACGACATCTCAAGAGTGGCCTCGTGAGTCTCTGCTCCGGCGCTCCCATCCGCGTGGGCTTTCATCGCCAGAACACCAAAGAAGGCAACTGGCTGTTCAACACCCATACCATTGACGCCATTCCCGATTTCTCACTCAAACTTGGCCAGTACCTCAAATTCGCCGAGGCGTTAGGGTTGCCAGAGGATGGTGTTTCGTTTGACTTGCGCCTACGTCCAGAAGAAGAGCAACGGGTGGATGCCTTGCTCGTCGATACCCCGCGTCCCTTTGCCGTGTTCTTTCTCGGCTCGCGATGGCCGAGCCGCTTTTGGTTTCCGGAGGCGACCGCCGAGGTAGCGCGGGCACTGCAACAAGAATATGGTGCGCACGTGGTACTCGTGGGGGGACAAGGTGAAGTGGCGTTCGCGCACGAGGTCCGCGCGGCATTCCCAGGGAAGCTGACGGATCTGAGTGGCAAGACGACACTGCGAGATCTGATCGGTATTTTTTCGCGGGCACGGTTGGCGATGGGACCGGATTCCGGTCCCATGCACATCGCCGCGGCCACTGGCGTTCCGGTGATCTCACTTTGGGGTGCGACAAGTCCGATCCGTTCAGCCCCGTGGGGCTCGGAAGCGTTCGTGCTCCAAGGTTCAGCGGCCTGTAGCCCGTGTTACACGCGAGACTGTCCCATTGGTCGGGCATGTATGCGGCGCATTACCCCGGACCACGTCATGCAACAGGCGAGGAAAATTCTTCAGCCACTCACCAAAGAATAAGGAAAAGATCACTTGAACCCCCTCACCCTAACCCTCTCCCAGCCGGGAGAGGGAATTGGGAACTCAGAACTCGAAACTCGCGCACTTGAAAGTTATGCTCCGCCCCAACATTCTCTTTTTGTTAATCGATTGTCTGCGCGCCGATGCCCTCTTCGGCACTAACCGTGGTTCGCAAACCCCAACCCTGGATCGCCTCGTGCAAGCGGGCGTGTCGTGCACCCAAGCGGTCTCGTCGGCATCTTCCACTACGCCGTGCGTGGCGAGCCTGCTCACCGGCACCTATTCGTTCGTCCACGGCATTCGTTCGATCTTTGGCCTGAAACTCAATCAGACAGTCCCAACTCTTGTCGAGACATTGCGTACGGCAGGGTACCACACCCTCGCCGAGGTAAGCGGGCCGTTGTTTCCCGAAACGGGGCTCGACCGGGGATTCGATCAATACCATTTTCGCGAAGGTGGAGCCTATCTCTCAACGGCTTGGGGAGCGGATTTACGCCGACGCCTCCAAAGTCACGAGTTTCGCGCGCCCTGGTTTTTGTTCCTGCACCTGTGGGAATTGCATCATCACCGCCACATTCTCCCTCACTTCAGCACCCGCGCCCACGGACGGAACCGCTATGAACGGGCACTCTCGTCGCTCGATTCCGAGTTAGCCTCGCTCATCGCCGCGCTTCCTCCCAATACCCTCGTCGTCATCCACGGCGATCACGGCGAGCGGGTCGTCAAGACGGATTTTCAGTATCGCTTGTATCGCTTGTATCGCGACTTATTGGGGCGAACGACGATGAAACGCGAAGGACACGAGATGGATATTTCCGAGGACCTGATTCGGGTGCCGTTGGTGTTCACCTCCGCCAATGGCACGAGCCATCCGCGGTTGCGTGCTGGTGCCCGCGTTTCACAATTGGTCAGACAAGTGGATGCCTTGCCCACGCTGCTCGATTTAGCCGGAGCACCGGTGCCGACCACGATCCATGGACGCAGTCTTGTTCCCGCTCTTCAACAGGAAACCCCGCTTGGAGTCGAAGCCTATCTCGAAGCATTTTTGCGGATCCGTTCCGATCCACGCGATCGCCGAGTCGGCTGGCGCACGGAGGAATGGAAATACATTTACGCCCCGCAAAACTCGCGGCTAGGCGAAGAACTCTACCATGTGTCTTCCGACCCACGCGAACGACACAATGTCGCGTCACAGCAGCCCGATGTCGTGGCTATGTTGCGTCAGCGCATTGAGGCCATACAACATGGTCCCATTGCCCCCAATCCCGGACAAGTGATGACCCCGGAAGAGCAAGCGCAAATCGAGAAACGCCTGATTGAGCTGGGGTATATGTGAAAAAATCTCTTAGGAGTCATAAAACAATAAACTACCGGATTGAGATTGTCAGAGACACTAAGAGTGAGGAATTTTCGCAGAATAACAAAGGGGAATGTCGGAGCATGGATTCGCGGCAAGTTGCTCCATGATGAGAAAAATTACCCCAAAAGACG
>CAMBFS010000031.1 GCA_945865755.1 Klebsiella pneumoniae | reverse complement strand
ACAGGATGATGTTCCCATAGACAACTGTCGTATTGATGGGATTGAGAGCGCAGGGTGTGTCTACATCCGCTGCACTACTGAACACCGGATACGACATAACCATGGCAACGCCGAACATAACCGCAGTAATAAACCTTCGCATAAAACTTCCTCCTTTATCTCGTAAAGAAATAGCTCCACCGTTGTTCGCCTACGAATCTCCTGTGCATTCTTTTTCACCATCTTCTGTCTGTGTTCCCTCCTTAAACGGACAACTTCTCCCAGACAAAAAAAAGGCCGGGCTCCCGTTATGACCCATGCGGTGGTCACTTCCGGCAACCCGGCCAACTTCCCCTGCCGACTCCAGTGTCAACGTCGTGGATGAAGTCCCGTAGCTTTCCGTCCCTGGATCACTCCAGGTTTGGCGTTTCGGTGTAAGGTCGCTCTATGGCACAAAAAAAAAGACGCACAAGTGCCTACAAAATCACTTGTGGTAGGTAGGTGAAGACCAGGGATTGTCTCTCGGTGAGGGAAGTGCGTTTCGCACCGCTTGATTAGCGAAGAGTCAGGGAGAAGGCAAGAGGCAAATGATCTTTCCACACGCTGCTCACTTTATCCCCCTCACCCTGATTTGAAGGGTGCGTTACACATAAGAGATGGTTGCGCAAAGCGCACCCCACCACTTCGCCCTCCGGGCGGCAAGGCGGGTCTCACTCTTGAGGCGGATGCCAACCCGCGAGCACCCAATTGCGGCGCACTTCAACTGCCAACTCGTTGTTGAGACGGAGGGCTTCGACCGTTGCTCGCCCAGTGGGGGAGACGCCCATAATGAGCGTTCCGTCCGGACTCCAGCGAAAATGCTCGCTCCAGACTTGGGTCCGTGGGTTGAACAACGGAACTCGCAGGTTCCCGATAGGGTCATATCCCGCCGTTTGCGGTCCCTTGTAGCGATTGCACAAACCGCACGAGAGCCACAGATTCGACTCTCCATCGTTCCCCCCCAGTGCACGAGGGATGAGATGCTCAATTTCTAACCTGCTCATCATGTAGCGTTGCGCACTCAAGCAGTATCCGCAACGGTCTCGAGCTGCATTTCGGAGTCGCTGGCGCAGAGACCCAGGAACATCGGGTGCGCTCATGGCTGGAGGGGTTCGCGTAAGCCTCGCTGGACGGCTACTCGAAGCGCCTGGGCTTTTCGCAACAAGCCATGCTCATAGACACGCATCAGTACCTCAAGTTGACGCCGCCCTTCCACATTTAGTGTCTCGTCCCGGTTTTTTGTCAGAAGGTCGCTCAGCACGGTCTGCTGCTCATTCGTCAGTTGCAACTCCGTCAGTGCTAAGACGGCCTGATCGGAGAGGGCTTCAAGCGGCATCTCGGTGCTCGCCCATTCCAGCCAGCTCTCAAGCACCTCCTCAACACGCCGTTGGGTCCGCTCCGCGACCTGGGTCGCTTGCGTCACTACTCGATCGGACACTTGAAGGGTAATCTGCTCGCTCATGTATTGTACTTTAGGTCGCGAACTCTCGTGCGTCTAGTTATTCATCGCGGATTCCCATTTTTGCCCTTTGACTTTTGACTTTCCCCCTTCCCCCCTCCCCCAGCCTCGGTTATGTTCCTCTGCACGCCGCAGAGGAATCATCCCATGACATCTCCACTTTCCAGCGAACCACCTCCTTCTGAACAGAGCAGTCGCGTCGAGACCGTCGATAACCTCGACTTACTCCTCGAAGTGCTGCCACCTGTCGTCCGCGAGTCCCTTGGGCACGGTCCGCAACTCCAGTCCCTCTTGGAGATCGTCATCGACTTGGGCCGCCCGCCAGAAGCTCGGTATACAAACCACACCGTCTATCTGCGTGAGAGCCCGATCAACCGCGAGGACTTGCAGTTCATCGTCTCTCGGGTCGGCACCTTCACGCATGATAACCGCGCGGGCATTCCCAGCACCTTGCATCGGATTTCGGCGCTCCGTAATCGCACCGGAGACATTATCGGTCTCACCTGCCGCGTGGGTCGGGCCGTGTTTGGCACCGTCAACATCGTCAAGGACATCATCATCACGCAGGACGCGAAAAGTGTGCTGCTGCTTGGCCCACCGGGCGTGGGCAAGACGACCCTGTTGCGCGAGGCGGCTCGCGTCCTCGCCGATGAGGCCGAGAAACGGGTCATTGTCGTGGATACATCCAACGAAATCGCCGGGGATGGGGATATTCCGCACCCCGCTATCGGGCGTGCGCGTCGCATGCAAGTCCCGTCACCCGAATTGCAGCATAAAGTGATGATCGAAGCGGTTGAGAATCACATGCCCGAAGTGATCGTGGTCGATGAGATTGGCACCGAAGCGGAAGCGACCGCCGCTCGCACGATCGCCGAGCGTGGCGTGCGCCTGATCGCCACCGCCCACGGGAGTGCGTTGGAGAATCTGATTCAGAACCCGACATTGGCGGATTTGATCGGCGGTATTCAATCCGTGACTCTTGGTGATGACGAAGCGCGCCGCCGCGGTACGCAGAAAACCGTGCTCGAACGCAAAGCCCCACCCACATTCGATCTTCTCATTGAAATTCACGACCGGACGCATTTCGCGGTGCATCACGATGTTGCCGAAGCGGTTGATGCCTTTCTGCGTGGACGCCCACCGCGGATGGAAATGCGCGCGCATCAACACGATGGGCATATCGAGATCACGCAGGTGACTCCAACTCCAACGCTGTCGTCCGCGCCCGTCCCGGAACCACAAGCGGACCGACGCAAGGTGCTGCGTATCTTTCCTTACGGCATTAACCGCCATCGCCTCGAAGAGGTGGTGCGTGATCTGGATGCGCCAGCGCGCCTGGTGTCACACCCGTCTCAAGCCGATGTCGTCTTGACCGTCAAAGGCCAACTGAAACGTCAGCCGCGCGAGTTGCGGATTCTGATTGAACAGGGATTGTCTCTCCACACGATCCGTAGCGACACCATGATGCAGATGGGCAAGTTTCTCCGCGAACGGCTCGCGGAATCGTTTCCTGAAGACCAATCCGCCGTTGCGGACGCGGAGGCTGCCATCGAACACGTGATCGAACACAATGAACCGGTGGAACTCGCCCCGCGAAAGCCACGCCTGCGCCGCTTGCAACATGAGTTCGTCAAACGACACGGGTTGCTCTCCAAAAGTGAGGGGGAAGAGCCGTTTCGTCGGCTGGTGGTGTATCCGATGGGGAAAGCGGTCAAGAGTGAAGAGTTCAGAATGAAAAGTGAAGAGTGAGGGGGCGGAAACGTCTTTGGGTCGTGCGTGGCGGGTTCTGGTGCTCCGTCCGGCTCAACCGAAGAAAAGTCCCTCACTCGTCGCTACTCACCGTGATCGCCAGCGACACCATCGGCGGATTCAAGGTCGGCATGTAGGTCGCCTTGAATTGATAGTGCTCCACCAATTGCGATTCGAGATGTAGACCGCCGCGCGCTTCGGTTAACGCGCGCTTGAGGACTTGCTCCACCCAGAGCGTGATCTGTTCACGTTCGCGCACGAAATTGGCCACTACCGCTTCTAGGTACGCCCGCGCGTTCATACCGACGAGATTGCCCTTGTCATCCACTGGCAACCAGATCACGACCGTCGTCAGATTCGCGGGGTCACCACCAGCTTGCACGAGCCCAGCATTCTCTGGGAGGCGCGCTTCTTGAGTGCCTTGCTTGCTGCCGACACGCGGAGCGAAGGTAATCGGACTGCTGATTTTTTCGAGCCCTTTGCGGAGGGCATCTTGGGATACGTCGAGACGACGAGTTGCGGAGAAGTCGGCGGCGTGGGCGGTGGAATGGAAGGAAAACAAACCGAGGAGTAGGAAAAAATAGATGTGCGTCGTAGAGACGCAAAATTTTGCGTCTCTACATTTTGCCGTACATGTGGCGTCCGTCCGATTGGCGTCTGTACGACGACAGGCCGGTCGCGTCAGGGTGTCGCATCGGAAGAACAATGACCTTACGCCCCGATGACCATCGCGACCGTCGTCGTCCCGGAGCCGCCGATGTTCAGTGTGGCGATCTTCTTCGCACCTTCGATTTGATAGTCGCCAGCTTTCTCCATGACTTGCGCGCTCGCATCAAGCGCCTGACGCACTCCGGTGGCACCCACGGGATGGCCGCCACCAATCAATCCACCACTGGCGTTGATCGGCAGCTTCCCGCCAAATTCGATGACCCCCTCTTCCACCGCTTTCCAGCCTTCACCAGGCTTGGTCATGCCGAAATGGTCAATCGCCATATATTCCGAC
Organism: Klebsiella pneumoniae; assembly: GCA_945865755.1. GTDB lineage: Bacteria > Desulfobacterota > Binatia > Bin18 > Bin18 > JABFSC01. The sequence continues at coordinate 25,220 of CAMBFS010000031.1, read as the reverse complement.
GTGGTGAAGCAGTCGTGGGTTTCAATCCCTTGCACGCCCCACACGTCCGCGACCCCCGCGCGACGGAACGCATCCACAATCGCCTGGCGCGTATGTGGTAAGACATACGGGTTGTTCTTGCTCTCGGCCACCTTGGAATCAAACCGCATCGGGGCTGTGCGATGGCCCCAGCCAAGAATGCGTGGCAATTGTTCGAGTTGCAGACCGCGTCGCGCGGCATACGTGCGCGCGAAAGATTCCGAAGCGAGAAAGAGAGAGACCGCACCATCAGTGACTTGCGAACAGTCACGCACCTTCAAGCGCCCAGCGACCGGATTCGCGTATTTGCCGGACGTGAGGTTCTGAGTCTCATTGGTGAACCAGCCCCGGGTTTGGGCTTTGGGATTGCGGCGGGCATTGGAAAAGTTGATTTCCGCGATGCGCGCGAGATGCTCGTCCTTGAGGCCAAAGCGTTTCTCGTACTCGTCACCGAGACGGCCAAAGAGTTTCGGGAACGGAAACTCGACCCCTTTCGCTTCTTGGTCGTACCACGCCGCCGTGCCAAGAAAGTCCCCACCTGTCGCGGGGTCCACGGTCTTCATCTGTTCGACACCGAGAATCAGCGCCAGATTGTACCGACCCGCTTCAATTTCCGCTCCGGCCATCATCATCGACACACTGCCAGAAGCGCACGCCGCCTCATGTCGCGAGGTGGGAATCCCGGACATGACGGGATCAATCTCCGCCAAGAAGCCGCCCAAGTGCCCCTGCTTGCAATAGAGTTCAGCGGCGAAATTGCCGACATGCGCGACTTCGACTTCCCTGGACTCAATGCCCGTCGCCGCCAAGCCTTCCACAACCGACTCTTTCATCAAGGCGACCACATCGCCACCTTCTTTCATCCAATTACGCGCGAAATCAGTTTGATACCCACCTAAAATGTAGACCGGTGCAGCCATCTCTTCCTCCTTGAAACGGAATCCCCTTGTCCTAGCGGTTCGCTGACAAGAGGTCAACAAACAGTGTCCTCGCCGCCCGCGCTTACGAATTGCGCAACAACACCTTGAGCACACCGGGCTCCGCCGCTCGATTCACCGCAGCAACTCCATCGGCCAAAGGATAGGTTGCCGTAATCAATGGAGCGACCGCGATGTGCTTGTGCGCGAGCGCATGCAAAGCAGGCGGGAACCGACCGCAGCGTGAACCGATCACCGTCACTTCGTTAATCACTAATGGTGCGAGCGACAGCGCATGTTCCTGAGCCACGGTACTTTTCAGCACCAACGTGCCACGCGGACGCACGGTTGCCATTGCCAGAGAGAGCCCGATGGTCGAGCCGGTCGCTTCCACCACCACGTCGACGAACTGAGGAGTCCATTGCGACAAGAGCACCGTGACAATGCCCAACCGCCGCATCAACGCAAGTTTGTCGGGATGTTTCCCCACCAGCGTCACTCGTGCTCCGACACTGTGCAGCACTTGCGCGCACAACAGCCCCAGTTTGCCATCACCAAATACCACCACCTCGGTTTCTGGTTGGAGGTGAAGTTGGTCAAGAATCTCAAAAGCGGCGGCAAGCGGTTCTGTGAAGACCGCTTCTTCGTCGGTCACATTCGCGGGCACGAGATGGAGGTTCTCGATCGGAACGGCCAGGTATTCAGCAAAACTTCCGTCCGCGTTGAGAATGCCCATCACCTGACGAGTAGGACAATGACGCTGGAGGCTGCGGACGCACCACTCACACGCGCCACACGCGAAGTTGATCTCCCCAACCACTCGTTGCCCGTTCAGGGTGTCCGGTCCATCAATAACAGTCCCCACAAATTCATGTCCAGGAACACCGGAAAACGCCATGTAGCCGCGCAGAATCTGCAAATCAGTCGAGCAGACCCCTGCAAGCGTGACTTTCACCAAGGCTTGCCGTTCAGTCAGTTTCGGTTCAGGCTGCGTCGTTCGCACCTGCAAGGACTGTCCGTCCCAATGTAATGCACGCACGATGAGGAGTTCTTTTACGTTGTCTTCTTCCCAGCCAGGAACGGCGCTAGCAGATCAATCGGGACGGGAAAGATCGTGGTCGAATTATTTTCCGTCGCGATCTCCGAGAGGGTCTGGAGGTAGCGCAATTGCATGGCGAAGGGATGATGTTCAATAATCGCCGCGGCATCGGCGAGTCGCTGCGCGGCCTGAAATTCGCCTTCGGCATGGATCACTTTGGCGCGCCGTTCGCGCTCCGCTTCCGCTTGCTTGGCGATGGCGCGTTGCATCTCCTGTGGCAGATCAATGTGCTTGATCTCCACCAACGACACCTTAATCCCCCACGGATCGGTTTGGACATCGAGTATCTCTTGCAAGCGCGAATTGATCTTGTCCCGTTCCGATAACAGGTCGTCGAGCTCTTGCTGCCCGCAAATACTCCGCAGTGTCGTCTGTGAGAGCTGTGAGGTGGCGAACAAATAATTCTCGATCTGGACAATCGCCCGGTTCGGATCAACCACGCGAAAGTAGACAACGGCGTTGACTTTGACGGAGACGTTATCCCGCGTAATCACATCTTGTGGGGGCACGTCCATTGTGATCGTCCGCATGTCAATTCTCATCATCTTTTCAACGCCCGGAATAACGTAGGTAATTCCCGGTCCACGAAACTCCTGGAGCCGCCCAAGTCGGAAGACCACTCCCCGTTCATATTCGGGAACGATCTTGACGATACTGGCAAAGGTGACAATCACCGCCAACACAATGATAGCAATCGGTCCCATCTCAATCATACTTTCCCCCTTTCGTTAGCGATCAGCGGCCCTGCGGACCTTCATCAGTAAGCCTTGCAGCGCGACGACTTCGACCTCTTGACCGACCTCGATTTCTTCATCACTTTCCGCGTTCCAGTACTCGCCGTTGATCCACACCTTGCCACGTGGGGCGATACGAACCCGAACCTCGCCGATGGTCCCCACCAGTCCGCCCGTTCCCGACACCGGTTTTTGTCGCCAGGCCCGTGCCGCGAGCATCGTCAACGTGAACATGATGAGTCCAGCGCACAGCGCCACGGTCACGATCACACTGCGAGCCACCATGATTTCGTGCGCGGGCGCATCAAACAGAAACAAGGAGCCCAAGACAAAGGCGACAACGCCACCGACACCGAGCAACCCAAAGGTTGGCAAAAACAGCTCCGCGACCAGCAGGCCAATCCCCAGCAGCAATAACGAGACGCCAGCATAGTTGATGGGGAGGACCTGAAACGCGGTCAGCGCCAGCAGCAAACATATCCCTCCGCCAATTCCAGCGAAGCCAATGCCCGGATTGGAAAACTCCAGATACAATCCCAAGAGCCCGGCCATCATCAGCAAATACGCTACTGTGGGGTCAGCCACGATATTGAGCACTTTGTGCTTCAAGCGCATGTCCAACTGAACGACCCGCGCGGTGGCGTCCGCTGGTTGCGGCAGCTTGGTTTTCACCACGACGGAGGCATTCCCCACCTCAACTTTGCGGCCATCGGCTTTGCGTAAGAGGTCCTGAATGTCCACGGCGGTAAAATCAACGACTTTCTTTTCGACCGCCTGAGTCTCGGTGATCGCCACACTGTCGAGCACCGCTTTCTTGGCCCATTCCACATTGCGCCCACGGCGTTGGGCGATCGACTCACTAAACGAGGCGGTGAAGTTTTCGACCTTCTTACGCATGTCTTCTTCGATATTCTGCCCGCCACTCGCGACCGGATGGGCCGCGCCAATGGTGGTGCCCGGAGCCATCGCCGCCACATGAGCGGACATGGTGATAAACACCCCCGCCGAGCCCGCGCCACCACCACTAGGGGCAACGTAGACAATCACCGGCAGCCGCGCCGCGAAAATGGCTTGGACGATGTCCTTGGTCGACGTCAGTAGCCCACCTGGAGTATCGAGTTGGATCACGAGCGCTTGCGCGCCTTCGTCGGCGGACTGCTCAATACTTTCGTGAATGAAGTCCGCCGTCGCCGGGTTAATCATGGATTTGAGGACGATGAGGTTGACATGCGCGGTGGCGGGAACAGCAGGTGCTGTTTGAGCCGAGAGCGAGGCCGCCCCGCTCAGGAGCAGAAGGGCGAGCGTCCACACCTGGAAGCAAGCGTTAGAGCCTTCCCAGCTCGCGCAGCACCGCTTGAATATCAAGCCACACCAACCGTTTGTCATTGGGATTCCGTAAGAGATATGCCGGATGAAACGTCGGCATCAGTTTCACGCCGTGGTAACTATGCCATACTCCACGCAGTCGCGAAATCGGTGTTTTGACTTGGAGCAAGGTTTGGGCGGCGAATGTCCCCCACGCGACAATAATGCGCGGCTTGATGATATCGATCTGCTTGAGCAAGAAAGGCCGACAGGCGGCGATCTCATCGGGTTCGGGGTTGCGGTTCTCAGGCGGGCGACATTTCACCACGTTCACGATGTAGATTTCCTCGCGCGTCATCTTCATGCCCTTGGTGATGATGTCGGTCAACAACTGCCCCGAACGCCCCACGAACGGCTCGCCTTGCCTATCTTCATCGTGTCCAGGCCCTTCGCCCACGAACATCACTTCCGCATGCGGATTCCCCACCCCAAAGACGATGTTGGTGCGTCCTTCGCATAATCGACAACGGCGACACTCGCCAATCCCCGCGCGCAAGTCTTCGAGCGTGGTGACATTCGGTAACTGCGAGGTCACAAATATGTCTTGCGGTTGTTGGGTGGGCATAGCGACAGCATCCTCTTTTTTCATCATCGGCTGGGGAGGAGCGGCGGGGGAAGCGGGGGGAGCAACACGAACCATGGACGCTGGCTCTTGGACAGCAGGCACTGAGGGACGTTGCTCGGCGACCACGCGACCGGGCAAACTCCCGACGCCACTCTCCTTGAGCGTCTCAAGATAGGAACGCAGGGAATCGGCGAGTTGTTGGAGGGTGTCTCGTGTGGCTTCGGTCGCCATCGCGGCCTCCGGTCTTAGCCCGTGCGGTCAATGAGTTGTTGGACGAAACAGACGAGGCTGTCGTAGTACGGTGAGGGTTCTAGGTGCTCAAGCGCCGCCAGGGCTTGCTGTCCGTAGGAACGGGCGAGACGCTGCGCTTCGGGCATGACCCCGGATTGGCGAATGCGTTTCAGGACGAGTTGAATTTCTTCCGTGGTGGGATCGGTCTTCTCGAAGACACGGCGAATCTCGGCATCGTGAGGAATCGCCATGACCAAGGGCAAGGAAGGATTCCCATCTTGAAGATCAATGCCGATCATCTTGCCGGTCAGGTCGCCATCACCTTCGACATCCAGCAGATCATCGACGATCTGAAACGCCATCCCCGAGCAATACCCGCAGGTAGCCAGACTCTCGACCACGAGGTCCGAAGCTCCAGCCATGTGGGCACCAAGGCGTGCGCATTGGGAAAAGAGCGAGGCGGTCTTACGCGAAATAATTTCGAGATAATCCTCGGTGGTCACCGCGGGATTGCGACGGAACCGCCCTTGCATGATCTCGCCTTCGGTCAGGCGAATACAGGCTTCGGTGGTCCACGAGATCACTTTCTCCTCGAACCGACCGCACATGGCGAAGGCGCGTCCGAACAGAAAATCACCCGCGACTAAGGTCTGAGCCAAACCGTAACGGCGATAGGCCGAGGGTTTTCCCCGTCGGGTTTCGCCGCCATCAATGATGTCATCATGGAGCAGTGACGCGGAATGGATCAATTCGAGGGCCGTGGCGATATCGATAATATCGCTGGGGTCCCCGCCCCCACAGGCGCGGAAGGCCAGCAGCGCGACAGCGGGACGCGCGCGCTTGCCCCCAGCGCTGACGAGATAATCTGAAATCTCACGCAGGAGAGGCTCACGCGACTGAATCTGATAGGTGAGGGTTTTCTCGACTCGTTCGAGCTCGTCCGCGACCAAGAGATGGGGAGTCGAAACGTCTGGGGGGAAAAAATTCGCTGAAAGTGACACTCGAACGCTCAAACTGTCGTACTCGTTATTCGCTAGTCCTAGCTTCTGTGGGGCTCATAATGCCAAAGGTGGGGAAAAGGTCAAGCCGAGCCCGCCTTTGGGGACCTCTGACGAGTCATTAGGAATACGTGTAACGACCTAGCTCACCGCGAGCCGCCCCGCCAGGACCTCACGGCGTTTCCACAGTCACTCGCGGGCGGCGATGCGGGGCAGCGCAGAATTAGGTGGAAACGAATGTTCACGCCCGAGCAGAATAGAAACCATATATACAGCGCAGACTGTACACGACCCTCTGGACGAAAAGCTCCGAGCCGCATGGCGTGATTGGGCGGTCTCTCTCGCTCATCTTCTTGGTGATGCGTCATTGATCCTCAAGAGGTGTTTGGTGCAGCTCACGTGCCGTGACCAGCAACCGTAATCAAGTCAGCTACGAATGCTTGGCGAAGATGGGTCACTAAATGTTATCGGACGGCCACCCCGCCCCCGCGAGGCATACGGACGTCCACTTGACACCGGAGGCATGATAAGGGTTAGGCTACGTCCGCGCCCTCAACTTCCACCCCTGCTAACGGCGTTATTTTCGCCAACGTCTTGGCCATTGCCCCCTTGGCGATCTCGGTATCGTAGTCGGCCTGCAAGCGCAGCCACCAGCCCTCGGAGAGGCCGAAAAACCGACACAGGCGTAGGTCGGTATCGGCGGTGACGGTGCGCTTGCCTGCGAGGATGTCTCCGATGCGTTGCGGGGGCACGCCGATCGCCTTCGCCAGCCGGTAGTTGGACATTCCCAGCGGCTTCAGAAACTCCTCAGCGAGCATCTCGCCGGGAGAGACGGGTTTGAGTTTTCTGGTCATAGGTAGGCTCCTCCAATGGTAGTCCACGATCTCAACATCTTCCGCACCGCCCTCCGACCAGCGAAAGCAGAGGCGAAACTGATCGTTTATCCGCACGCTCCACTGCCCCGTGCGGTCGCCTTTCAAGGCTTCTAGCCGGTTGGCGGGTGGGGCACGCATATCTTCGATCCGTCGCGCCAGATCAAGCTGTTTGAGCTTGCGCAGTGCTGCGCGCTCGATGTTCACGAACCGCGCAACTCGCCCCAATTTGAACAGGGCCTGGGTATCAGCGCATTTGAACGTCTTGATCACGGGGGCATAGTAACGAGTGGCATGCTTAACGTCAAACGTTACTATGCCTGTGTCGCCTTCGACTGCTGGGGAACGAGGGCACCATGTGAAAACGATGAACCGCCTTACGGTAGTGACCACTAATTTATTCGAGTGCCTCTGAGTGCCTTATAGACTGGGATTTACAGCGTCACTCGGTAAACAAGGTGTCGAATTCAGGTGCCAAAAGCCGCTAAAACGGCAAATAACGAGCTGTAAGTCGTTGAAATTGCACACCTGGATAAATTAGTGGCCACTCCATATAGAAATTTTACACACATCAACGATTTTCCCTCCACACCCCTACAAACTTTTGGTGTCAATGATTCGGGCTTGTCATCCGAGAGCCAGCACGTGTTCAGAGCGAGTTGCCCAGAGTCCCCGCTGCGGATCCCACCGTCCACCAGGTTGTTTGATTTGCTGTCGGAGCGCAAACTCCTGGACGGTAAGGGCAATGTGGACCAGGTCGGCATTCTTCGGCGAGGGAATCGGGGTGCACTGTTGATCGGATAGGCATAAGTGCCAATTGATTCACCAAGACACGGGAAAAGCGGAGCAGGTCATCGGAAAGCTCGCCGAAGGCCTCACGTACCGGATTGGTGGTGCGCGGAGCGCACCCTACTCAGTGAGGACTGATCCTGAAACCTGGACCGTGAACTCCGCACCCGATACGCAAAACCAGCCCCGTGCCGCGGTGAACGCCTCTTACGAGTCAGCGAGAATACGTGTAAGACTGGCGGGCGATACCACACGCAACGGAAGAGACATTTATGCTCGCAGGAAAAACGATTGTTGTTGGAGTGACTGGTGGCATTGCCGCCTATAAAGCGGCTGAGCTGGTTCGCTTATTGGTCAAAGACGGCGCCTTCGTCCGCGTCATTATGACGAAGAATGCTCAGGAGTTTATCACTCCCCTGACCTTGCAAACGCTGTCCGGCAACCCGGTCGCCACCGAGACCTTCAACCTCACCCAGGAGTCCGAGATTGGCCATATCCGCCTAGCCGACACCGCGGACCTCATTCTGCTCGCTCCAGCCTCAGCCGATGTCATCGGCAAACTCGCGCATGGTATCGCGGATGATCTGCTGACCACGGTGTTGTTAGCCACGATGGCTCCAGTGTTGGTCGCGCCAGCCATGAATGTCCACATGTACGCGCATCCCGCCGTCCAAGAGAATATCCGCATCCTTGGCCAGCGCGGCTACCGTTTCGTCGAACCCGCTGAAGGATTCCTTGCGTGTGGTTATGAAGGCAAGGGGCGGCTCGCCGATCCTGAAGATATTGTTGAAGAAGTGCGGGCCACACTGACCAAGAAAGACCTCACCAGCGAACGGATTATTGTCACCGCTGGACCGAATGCCGAACCCATTGATCCCGTGCGGTTCATCACCAACCGTTCGACCGGCAAGATGGGATTCGCCATGGCCCGCGTCGCCTGGCGCAGAGGGGCGGAAGTGACCTTAGTCAGTGGTCCGACCGCGCTCACGCCACCGCGCGGAGTCCGGTTCTGTTCGGTGCGCACGGCGTTGGAAATGCAGAAAGCCGTGCTTGCCTCCTACGACAATGCCACGATGGTGATCTCCGCCGCCGCCATCGCCGATTATCGCCCCGCTCATGTCGCGCCGCAGAAGATCAAAAAACAGGATGGTGCATTCGTCATCGAAATGACTCGCAATCCAGACATCCTCGCGGGCTTGAGTCAGCAGAAGGGCAACCGCATGCTCGTCGGCTTCGCCACGGAAACCGAGAATGTCCTACAAAACGCGGTGAGCAAACTACAGCGGAAAAATCTCGACATGATCGTGGCGAACGATGTCACCCAAGAAGGCGCGGGCTTCGCCCATGACACGAACATCGTCACGTTAATTGATCGCAGTGAACGGATGGAAACGCTGCCGTTGATGAGCAAGGACGAGGTCGCCCATACGGTCTTTGATCGTCTGCTCGCATTGAAGAAAGGAAACGGCGAAACGGCGAAACGGTGAATCGGGGATGGTCATTAGGCTTCATGCCGAAGGAACCGCTTCACTTCCGGCGGTAGGCGCTTGATCTTCCCCTGATTATCGACGCAGGCGTGCAGGGTATGGCCTTCGGCGATGAGGGTCGCGTCCGTGGCGCGGGTGATCCGATAGCCAAAGCGGGTGCTTGCGCCGCCGACTTCTTCAATCGTTGTGGTGATAAGCAGCTCGTCATCAAACCGCGCGGGCACCCAATACCGGCAAAACGCTTCACGCACGGGAAAATGCAGCCCCTCGGCTTCGAACTCTTGGTAGGGCTTGCCGAGTGCGCGCAAGAGTTCCACCCGGCCCACCTCGAACCACGGGAGAAAAGCTGAGTGGTGCGCCATGCCCGCTTGGTCGGTTTCAGCATAGCGAACGCGCACGCTGGTCAGAGAGGATATGGGCATTGGGGGAGACAATAATGGGTTTATTGAGTCTAGATTTTGAGGTTATCGAGAGTAAGGAAGCCCACGACCACTTCCGTTCCTACGCATACGCTTTCTCTGGAATCTCGATATACCGATCAGGCTCTTCGATCTTTCTGTCGATGGCGAAGAAGCGTCTCTCGATCTCTTTCAGCACCGCCGCCTCATAGTAGACCCTCCCACAGTTCAGACAGACTTCCGCTGGAGTACTGGGAACCAGCAAATACTTGCCGTTATAGCTATAGAGATACTCTGTTTTGCGTTCTTCATAGTCACCACTGCCGCAAAAGTTGCATCTGACTTCTCTCATATCTTCTCTCCACGTGTCCAAGGATCAACAAATTTCGGTGGGCGAGGAATGTACACCGTGATCAACGCGATTTTCTCTCCACGCCACCCACACACAGCATGAATGGGAATATCGTCCGCAAACCCAACCACCAGGCAGCTTTCCCCACGGCCAGTGTCCGCATACTGTTCAAGAACACGACTGTTCAACAATGCCACTTCGATTTGAACAAACGTCAAGTGATCAGCTTTGCGCTCAAATTCCGCATGGTCGCTGTACATGTATTGATTGTTGCGGACTTTCTCTACGATCTGCTGAATGTCCATCTTTCCGAGGGAAAAAGCTCCTCTCTAGTTTCTAGTCTCTCGTCTCTAGCCTCCCCTACTTCGCTTTCCAATTCGGCTTCCGTTTCTCCGCGAATGCCGTGGGGCCTTCCTTTACATCTTCCGAGTGCATCATTTGAGCAATCGCTGGATACGTTCCAGCGATTGCTTGGTCCAATGGCAGTCCCAGTCCCATCATCGCGGCTTGCTTGGTGGCCCGGATCGACAACGGCGCGCATTCGAGAATCTCATTGGCCCACCGCTCCGCCGTCGCCATCAAATCCTTCAATGGCACGACTTCGTTGGCGATGCCCAAGCGTAACGCTTCTTGCGCGGTCATGTGTCGGCCCGTGAGCATGTAGCCCATCGCCAGTTTCATGGGAATCTGTCGCGGCAACCGATGGACGCCACCAGCCAGCGCCGCTAGCCCCACGCGAGGCTCAGGCAAGCCAAGTCGGGCATGGTCGGCGGCAATGATAATGTCGCACGCGAGGGCCATCTCAAATCCACCACCAAGGGCAAACCCGTTGACCGCCGCGATCATTGGTTTCCATACCTCGGTGCGGTCGGTAATGCCACCGAAGCCACCTTTCGGGCGTGGCCCCGTCGGCATCCCTTTCGCGGCTGTGTATTTGAGATCGTTGCCGGCGGAGAACGCTCTTTCGCCAGCACCGGTGAGAATAATCACCCACACATTGTCATCCGCGATGGCGTCATCCCAGATCGCCGACAGTTCCGCTGTCGCCGGTGGGTGGACGGCATTCATGTTTTCCGGTCGGTTCATGGTAATCGTTGCGATGCGTCCCTTCTTCTCATACTTGGCGAACTCGTAGGCCATAGTGCTTCCTCCTTTATGTCGTCAACGCCGCGCGGTGGGTTTTCGTTCCGGCCCGACGCGGTTGGATAGTATCGGTCAGGCATGGTAAAAGCAACAAAAATGCCGCCTGCACTCCACCCACTTCTCGGTCAGATCGCGATCATCACCGGCGCGAGTCGTGGCATTGGTCGCGCCATCGCCGTACACCTCGCTCAGCATGGAGCCACGACCGTGCTTGCCGCTCGGAATGAACACGCGTTGCATGAAGTCGCCCAGCTCGTCCATGCGGACGGAGGAACTTCACTCGTTGTGCCTACCGATGTGACCACGGATGAGCAACTCACCGCGCTTGTCGATCAGACACTCGCTCAATATGGACATATCGACATTCTCGTGAACAACGCGGGTGGCGGCCCCCCACGAACGTCGATCACGAAAGCGCGACTCTCAGACTGGGAGTGGACGTTGCGGGTCAATCTGTGGGCGACGATGGTGCTGAGCAAACTTGTGTTGCCAGGAATGATCGAACGTCAGCGGGGCACGATCATCAATATCTGCTCACTCGCGGGTATCACTGGCAAAGCAGGCGAAGCCGCCTACGCCGCCGCGAAGTTCGGGGTGCGGGGCTTCACGCAGTCGCTCTTCGACGAAGTGCATGAGCAGGGCATCAAGGTATCAAGTATTTTTCCCGGCTATGTTGATACCGCCCTGATTCCACCTAATCGCCGCGTTGATCGCGCCAAGATGCTCCGGCCAGAAGATGTGGCGGAGGCTGTCTATAACGTTGTCACCGCGTCGGCGCGCGCATGTCCGGTCGAAATCATCCTCCAGCCTCAACAGGACCCGTTGAGGACGTGAAAAGTCAAAAGTCAAAAGTCAAAAGTCAAAAGAAGGACGACGAAAAACGTAAAGATACACTGAACAACCCAAGATTTTTTTTCCGCTTTACGTTTTACGTTTTATTCCCCTATGAATCTCACCAACAAAGTCGTGCTCATCACTGGTGGTGCCAAACGAGTTGGCAAGGCGATGACCCATGCGTTCGCCGCCCGTGGCTGCAAGCTGGTCGTTCACTATCATACCTCGCAGCACGAGGCGGAACAGACTGTTCAGGAACTCCTCGTCGCTGGCCATGAAGCGATAGCCGTGCAAGCGGATGTCACCCAAGAAGCCGAGGTGGAGCGGATGGTGGAGACCGCCGTCGCGCGGTTTGGGCGCATTGACGTGCTCGTCAACAACGCCGCCGTCTTTTTCCGTACTCCCATCGACACGCTCTCAGTTGAAGAATGGGAGCAGGTGCTCGACGTGAATCTCACTGGCACGTTTCTCTGTGCGCAAAAAATCGGTCTGCGCATGCGCGAGTGGGGCTGGGGACACATTATCAATATCGCTGATGTCGCGGGCCAACGTCCGTGGGCGGACTATATTCCGTACTCCGTGTCAAAGGCGTGTGTGATAACGCTCACACAGGGTCTCGCTCTCGAACTCGCGCCAGAAGTGATGGTCAACGCGATTCTTCCCGGCCCTGTCCTTTTTCAGGACGACACGCCCGAACCCGTCCGTCAGCGGGAGATTGAGAAAACCCTAGTGAAACGCGCCGGAACTCCAGAAGAAGTGGCCGAGCTGGTGGTCTTTGTCGCGGAATCCGACTACAGCACCGGCGGTGTGTTCCATGTAGACGGCGGCAGAGCACTCGCCTAAGGTACGAGGCTCATTTTTTGACATGTCACACCCGCGTTTCGCACTTCCCACTCCGCCACCCACATGGGCGGAGATCTTCGGCAATACCAACCCGGTTGAGGTCGAGATTGGCCCAGGAAAGGGGGGATTCCTCCTCGCCCTAGCGCGTCATACCCCAGGACGGAATTTCTTTGGCGTCGAAATCTTGGGCCGCCGCGCCGCGCGGTTAGCGGCGCTCATCGAACGCGATGGTCCTGTCAATGTCATTGCTGTTCATGCCGACATCACGTGCTTGCTGCCGTTGATGATTTGGCCATCCTCCGTCGCCGCTTACCACCTTTATTTTCCTGACCCGTGGTGGAAACGACGACATCACAATCGTCGCTTGTTTCAGAACGACTTCACGGAAGCGCTAGCGCGAACGCTGGTTCCTGGTGGGAAAATTTTCCTGGCTTCGGATGTGGAACAATACTTTACGGAGATCGTCAAACAGTTCGTCGCCATGCCGGAGCTAACGCGGTTCGCATGGGAACGGGATCAAGTCAATCGTCGCGGGAAACTGATTTTCACCGATTTCGAGCGCAAGTATCGGCATGAGGGGCGGGCGTTGTTCTATACGGGGTTTCGGAAGGAGGGAGAAGGCGAAATCACTTGATCCCCCTCACCCTCACCCTCTCCCAGCCGGGAGAGGGAACTTCGGACTCCCCTAACTGAATGCCAGGCTGAGAGAGGGCACAGAAAGGGAACCTGGAAGCGGCCTCGCTGCCATTATTGAACTCAGGAAGAATATTAGCCCACTACTTTTTTCACGAACTCCACGATCCGCCGTGCGCTGATCCCATGCGCGTCGAGCAGCTCTTCCGGCTTGCCGGAGCGGGGCACTTCGGTCACCGCGATTTTATGAACTCGCACGCTGTGGAGCGCGACGGCGTTCAACACCGCATCTCCAAGTCCACCGTCGGCATAGTGATCCTCAACAACCACCAGCGTGTTCCGCGTCTGCGCTGCCGCTTGTAAGAGACCTTGGCTATCAATTGGTTTCACCGAATAGGCGTCAATCACACGGATATTGATGCCAGCGGCTTTGAGTGTTTCACTCGCGGTCAGCGCTTCGTGCAGCGTGACCCCCGCCGCCACGACAGTGAGCGCATCATTCGCGCTAGAGCGCACGACTTTGCTGCCGCCAATGGGAAACTCTTCCGTATTCGCGTAGAGCACTGGGGTCGCTGGGCGTGAGGTGCGGATATAGGTTGCCCCTTTCAAGCCCGCCGCTGCCGCGACCAAGCGTTCCGCCGCGACCGCATCGGAGGGATAGAGCACCGTTGAATTGGGAATCGCCCGCATCATCGCCAGGTCTTCGAGTCCCATCTGCGAAGGACCATCCTCACCAATCGACACACCGCAGTGCGACCCCACGTAGGTGATGGCAATGCCCGACACCGCGGCCATGCGAATGTTATCAAACGCACGAGTCAGGAACGCGGCAAAGGTCGAAACAAAAGGAATCTTGCCGCAAGCGGCGAATCCAACCGCCGCGCTGACCATGTTCTGTTCAGCGATGAAGCTCTCGAAGAAGCGGTCTGGATGCGCGTCCTTGAATTTCTCGGCGAAGGTCGAATTCTTGGTATCGCCATCAAGCGCCACCACCAGCGGATTCACGGAGCCCAGCTTCGCCAACGCCGTGCCATACGCCGCACGCGTGGCCACTTTCTCCCCGAGTTGATAATTCGGCGCGGGATACGGTGCGGCGGTCCCGGCGGCACGCACCGCACCCGCCGGAGGAGCAGTCACATGAACAGTGCCGCCACTGCCGTTCAGCGGCAGTTCTTGCAACGCCTTGTCGAGTTCCTCGCCTTTCTTCAGTGGCTTGCCATGCCATCCCTCTTTATCTTCTAAAAACGAAACGCCTTTCCCTTTGAGTGTGCGTGCGACGATCATGGTCGGACGATTCTTCACGGTTTGCGCCGTATCAAGCGCCGCGGTGACCTCTTGAAGATTGTGGCCATCGACAGACACGGCATGCCAGCCAAACGCGGCGAAGCGAGCGCGATAGACTTCGACATCATGGTTATACATCGTGCGCTGACTCTGACCGAGACCGTTGACATCAATGATGCCGACCAGATTGTCGAGTTGGTAATGAGACGCCAGCGCCGCCGCCTCCCACACGCTGCCCTCGGCGATTTCACCATCGCCCAGCAGCACGTAGACACGGGCGCTCAGTTTGTCGAGATACTTGCCATTGAGGGCCATGCCCACGCCCACCGACAACCCCTGCCCTAGTGATCCCGTCGCCGCGCCAACCCAGGGAATACGCGGGGTGGGATGTCCTTCGAGGTCACTGGTGATTTTTCGCAGGGTGTCCAGTTGTGACACCGGCAACGCTCCGGCCTCCGCGAGTGCCGCGTACAACACGGGAGCCGCATGGCCTTTCGAGAGGACGAAGCGGTCGTTCTGTGGATTCGCGGGATGCTTGGGGTCGAAGCGCATTGTGTGAAAAAACAGCGCCGCCATCAGTTCCGCGGCGGATAGGCACGAAGTCGGATGGCCAGAGCTGGCTTCCGCGGTTGAGCGTAAAGAGTGAATCCGCAATTTGCGCGCGGCGGTTTGGAGAGCGGCGATATCTTGAGCTGAGGTCACGGTTTGGTACTCCTCACTTTTCTTGGACACAAATGACAAGGGCACGGCGGACCGTGCCCTTGCACTACTTCAAGCGATACGTCTCGAAACGCACCGTTCAGGCAACACCCCCAGCTAGTGGGGGAAAGATATTCAACTGAAGGCCATCAGTGAGCGTCGCCCCTTTTTCGATATAGCTGTCCCCGGCAACGAGCATCCCGGCTTGTTCCGGTGGAATGTTCAGTGCGTTGATCGCGTCTTGCACAGTGGCCCCACGCGGTAATGAAAGCGGAAACCCGTCTTGGCTGCCCGCTGGGATGTAGCGTCTCAAGGTGGCGAACAGTTTCACGGAGATGGTAACAGTATCAGCCATTGATGAACTCTCGGTAACGTCTCGAACGAAGGAAAAAGGAAGAGGTCATGTGATCCCCCTCACCCTAGCCCTCTCCCATCCAGGAGAGGGAACTTGAGGAGCCCACTCACTTTCCTCATTTTTACCTTTTGCCTTTTGATTTTTCTTTAGTACCGCGGCACGCGGTGCATCACCGACGCATACGTAAAAACCGGTGGGCGTCCGTCTTGAAAGCCCTGCCACTTTTCCCGACGCTTGATGGCGCTGAGAATCACGCCCATCTCGGCGGCCCCATTCTCGTTTCCCAAGTAGACCGCGCCGACCAACGTGCCGTTCTTATCGACGACCACTTTGCGATAGAGTCCATCGCCACCGTGGCTAAGCATTTTGACATCATCGTCCGCGCCTTCACGGAAGCGTCCGAGTTGCGCCAGGGTCACATTGAAGAGTTCGACAACGTTCATCCCCAAGCTGCCTGGATACGCAATCTTTGCCCCGGCCATGTTCGCACCAGCGGCTCGACCTTGCTCAACCGCGGTCGGCCAGATCGCGTAGATCGAACGGTCAGCCGAGAGAAAGTCCTTCGTTTCCGCGACATCGCCCGCCGCGAAGATGTCAGGGTGGTTGGTCGCCAGGTATTCGTTGACCACGATCCCTTTATTCACGGTCACCGCGCCATTGCTGACGCATTGGACATGGGGTTTGACGCCAGTGGCGACCACGGCCATATCGACAGTGAAGGTCGCGCCATCTTTCAGCGTGACTTCAATCGCGTCCTCTTTCTTAGCGAGCGCGGAGACTAGGGCACCAGCGCGTACCGTCACCCCTTCATCGCGGACCGCTTGCAAGAACAGTTTCCCGGCTCCTTCATCAAGCAATTGCGGGAGGAGAATCGGGGCCATCTCGACAATGGTCAATTTGACCTTGAGCTTGCGCAGCGCTTCGGCGGCGAGCATGCCGATAAAACCGCCGCCGATCACCACGGCGGTCCGCGCCTTCTCCGCCGCTTTCTTCATGCCGATGGCATCGTCGAGTGTCCACAAATAGTGATGCGGCACTTGATCAAGTCCTTGAATCGGTGGCTTGATCGTCTCCGATCCGGTGCCAATTAGCAGTTTGTCAAATTCGATTTTCTTCCCACTGGTAAGTTCGACTTTCTTGCCAGCGGAGTCAATCGCGGTGACATTCTCTTTTTCCACTAACGTCGCGCCCAGGCTTCCATAGTCAGGGCGCTGACGAATCAGGAGGTCATTCAACGTCATTTCGCCCGCGACGTAATACGGCAGGGCGACGCGGGAATACGCTGGGCCCTCTTCACGATTGATGACGGTGATGGCTCCCTCGCGGTCGTGTTTACGAATGCCACGAAGTGCTTCGAGCGCGGCGGCGCTATTACCAATTAACACATATCGCGTCGGCATCGTTCCTCCTCATACGTGAAACGTAAAGAGTAAATAGGGAAACCGTGAAGAAAAGAGGGCGTGGGTGGTTACGTTTTACGCTTTTCGTTTTACGCCTTCGGCAGCCCAAGGGCGGCGGCGGCTTTCTGGTTCGCCAGCGCTTCAATCGCGACCACGTCCTTGAACTCAAGCGCGCCGGGAGTGCAGAACTGCACGCACTGGGGATCGCCGTCACAGAAATCACAGTTATGGGCAATCCCTTTTTCCGGCGAGAACCCCATCACGCCAAACGGACAGGCGAGAAGGCACATCTTGCAGCCAATACAGCGATCATCAATGACTTTGATCTGTCCATCGGTCTGTCGTTGAATGGCGACCGTCGGACACACGGCGGCGCAGGGAGCATCCGCGCAGTGGACACAGACCATCGGTTGATAAAATTGTTCCTCGTAGAAGTCGGCGATACGAATACGTGAGAGCGTTGGCGAGAAGATATTTTCGTGGGAAAACGAACAGGCTAATTCGCATTCGCGACACGCTGTGCACTTCTCTTGATGAACAACAATCTGTTTCATACACCCTCCTGCTCCGCGATCTCTTGCAGTTATGTCCACATGGGGGCTACCGACAACACTCCCGTCGCAATTACGCCGAGTATGCCGTCCGTAACCCACAGAATTCTTCGTAATCAATGAGTTCGGTGATTTTCGGATGATCGCCGCACACCAAGCAGTTGGGGTCGCGCCGCAGCTTGAGCACGCGTACTTCGCTGCTCAGGGTATCAAAGTGCATCATGCGACCAATGAGCGGCCGGCCAGCACCCAGGATCAACTTCATCGCTTCCAGCGCTTGCACGCAGCCGACGAGCCCAGGCAATACGCCCAGGACGCCAGCTTCCGCGCAGCTTGGAGCGGCCCCCGGAGGCGGTGGCTCTGGGAATAAGCAGCGATAGCATGGCCCACGGTCTGGATAGAAAACGGTCGCCTGTCCCTCGAACTGGAAGATGGAGCCATCAACCAGCGGCTTCTTGGCCATCACGCAGGCGTCGTTAATCAGGTAGCGCGTGGGAAAGTTATCGCAGCCGTTAATCACGATGTCGAAGTCCTTGATGATCCGCATCACGTTTTCCGACGACAGCCGCTCGTTAAACGGAATCACCTTCACATCGGGATTCAGCGCGTTCAGGGTTTTTTGCGCGGATTCGACTTTGGGCATCCCGACACGATCATTGGTGTGGAGGATCTGCCGTTGCAGATTGCTCATATCGACGGTGTCGTTATCAATGATCCCGATGGTCCCCACCCCCGCGGCGGCGAGATAGAACGCCACCGGAGAACCGAGGCCACCAGCGCCAATGCACAGCACTTTCGCTTCGAGCAATTTCGCTTGCCCCTTTTCCCCAACTTCGGGGAGCGTGAAGTGGCGCGCGTAACGAGTAATTTGCTCTTGGGTGAACTGTCGGTCCGCGACCCACTTGTATCCGGCATTCTTCCAGGAGGTGTAGCCACCGGACATGGAAGTCACTTTCTCATAGCCCAGCTCTTTCAGGGTGCGAGCCGCGATCAGCGAACGGACTCCACCGGCGCAGTAGGCGATGATCGGGGTGCTCTTATCGGGCACCGCTTCCTCGACGCGCATTTCGAGAAACCCACGCGGCAATGACAGGGCTCCGTCGAGATGGCCTTCGCGGTATTCTTCGCGTTCCCGCACATCAAGCAGCGTCCAGTTCTCGCCCCGTTCGATGCGGTTCTTCACCTCATCAATCGCCACTTCAGGCACGATTTGACGCGCTTCTTCCATCAGTTCTTTATAGGTTTTCGCCATACAATCCTCTTTTTCGGCTTATGGCCCCGTGGGAGGCTTACGAAATCAACGCCCTTTGGTCCGCATCCTTGTAGCTTTCCAGCATCTGCACCATCAACGAGTCACGCCCGCCTTCGGCCAGGGCATGCGAGCGATTCATCAACACCTCTTTCGACTCGATAAAATCGGCGCGGGTGTAGCCCCATATCCGCGGATGCACATTCGTATCCATCCGAATGGCGTCACACGGACACGCTTCCACGCACATGCCACAGTAAATGCAGCGGAGCGTATCAATCTCGTAGCGCACTGGGAACTTCTCAACCGTGGGATCGGGATGCTCACCGGCTTCGATGAAAATACAGTTGGCGGGACAGGCGGTCGCGCACAGGTAACAGGCTGTGCAGCGCACCGAATTGTCTTCCTTGAGCGTAAGGCGATGGCTGCCGCGATAGGTATCGGGATAGCGTTTCCGCTCTTCAGGATATTGTGTGGTATATGCCGCCTTGGTTTTCTCGGCGAACCCCAGGGAGTGGAGGGTATGCAGCGACATATTACGAAAGAAATGGAACGTCGTTACGCTTAATCCCCGGATGACTTCCGGCACGTACAGACGCTCCCACAGCGTCATCTCATTTTTTCGTTTCATGGGTGGTATCGAGTGAAATCGGCTGAAATTTTGCTGGTCACTATATGGAGCAAGCGCGCTTTGTCAAGGCAGTTTAGTGGAATCTGGGTTTACCCGCGCCTCCCTGACTACTGTCCGGCAGCCCCGTTTCCGTCAATTTGAAGTCGAGCATATCGCAGAGACGGTCGGCCCGCTCCACGAGCGGCCGCACTTCAAGCAAGCTCTGTTTTTCAATCGGGGAAAAATCGAGATGGAAGGCGAAAAAGTTGACGAAGAAGTCATCGTCGATATTGGGGTCGGAGAGAAATTTTTGCACCTGTTCGTTTTTCTTCAGATACTGGGTCAACAAGTCCTGCAACCCTTGGCGGCGACCAGCATCAAGCTCTTCCTTGAGCGGCGGGTCCCATTCGACACGCGCTTGACGATACCCTTCCGTGAACACTTCTTCACGAATCTGATACCGTCGCAGCCCTTGTAACAGGATGTTGAAACGGCCATCTGGCAGCGGAGAGATCCGGACCATTTCTCCCGCGCACCCGATGGAAAAGACTTCTGGATTCCCCTCGTATTGTTCCTGCCAATTCCCGCGCAAGAGCGCCATCCCGAGGAGCGAAGGGCTTTGGGATTCGGTGTCGCGCACCATTTTGCGATAGCGCGGCTCGAAAATATGCAGGGGCAACATCACCTGGGGAAACAGGACCACATTCGGCAATGGGAAGATAGGAATCACGGACGGTAGTTCTGCCATAATCGCCTCGCTTCTATCTGAAAGAGTGAGGGAAGCAAGCTCTGAAGGACAACGTTAGGCGAGTCCCAAGTCATGCTGCAACTGTTTGACCGAGGGGCGCCGCTTCACGCGTTCGCTCCACGCCAGCACGTTGATGAGCCGTGATGGAATCTCCACTCCCAGTTTGGGTAATTGCAATAGCCGGGGAACCAACGCTAAATCCGCCAGGGAAAACGTGCCGCTCATATATTCTTTCCCCTCAAGGTGGCGCTCCAAAAATTCCAGCACGCGTCCTAAATCCGCGCGGTAGCGTTGCACGCGCTCTTGATCGATTTGCTCCGGGGGTTTGCGCAATTCCGCCGCGAGCAAGCCACCCTGCGCGGTGAACGAGTTGTCCGCGAAATCTTCCAAGGTGCGGACCCGTGCCCGCGCACCGGAGTCCTCTGGTGGCAACAGCGGCGGGTGCGGATATTCCTCGTCGATATATTCATTGATGATGGTGGAATCATAAATGACCTCGTCTTCATCAACGAGCACGGGCACTTTGCCGTAGGGATTCAGGCGGAGGAATTCGGGGGCTTTTTGTTCGTTCTTCGTCAAATCAACAAAGATTTTTTCATACGACAAGTCTTTTTCGGCCAAGACCAGACGCACTTTCTGGCAATAGGGGCTTTGCGGAAAGTCGTACAGCTTCATCATGAGTAGTCTCCTTTATAAACGCCTGGGCAGTGTAAAAGAAAAGCACCAACCTGGCAATGCAAAAAACGCCTCGGTGCGAGGGTCCCGTAGCCATTTCTCAAAAAATTTGTCACACTCCGCCGCCATGAATCGCCATCTGTTACCAACACTGTCATCACATCTAGCGGGCCTGGAGGTCGGAGATACGGTCCCGGTCCGTGTCATGGGCGTACTGAACGTTAGCCCGGAGTCGTTCTATCAAGGCTCAGTACACGACAACCCCGCGCGACTCGTCGAGGCGGCCCGCGCGATGGTCAATGCAGGAGCCCATATCATTGACATCGGGGCGATGTCCACCGCGCCATACCTCAAAACGTTGATTTCCGAAGAGGAAGAAACGGCGCGGCTATCGTGGGCGGTCAGTGTCGTCGCGGCTCAGGTGAGCGTTCCCGTTTCCGCTGATACCAAACGCGCGAGCGCCGCGCGATCCGCGCTCAATTGTGGCGCGCGGATCATCAATGATGTCAGTGGTCTGAAGCACGATCCCGCGATGGCGCCGCTGATTGCCGCGTCCGCGGTTGGCGCGATCCTCATGGCGAATGAACCGGTCCCCCGCTCTGGGCCACCGCTGGAACGTACCCTTCGGGCCTTGCAAGAGAGTGTCGAGATCGCCACTCACGGTGGCATCGCGCACTCACAAATCGTTCTTGATCCTGGGATTGGGTTTTTCCGTCAGCCGGGTCTTCCGTGGGATGAGTGGGACTGCTTGGTGTTGCGTGAACTTGCGCAGTTGCGGCAACTGGGGTTTCCGGTGCTCGCCGGCGCGTCACGGAAGTCATTCATCGGAAAGATTCTCGACCAACCCAATCCGACGGATCGCCTGATAGGCTCGGTGACCTGCGCGGCGATCGCCGTCTATAATGGCGCGCACATCATTCGCGCGCATGACGTGAAAGAAACGGTTGAGGCGGTTCGCATGGCCGAACGGTTGCGGCCATTGTTTCCGGTGTTGCCCTCAACTGGATGACAACACAAGGGTCATAAGCTGCGCCACGGAGTCCACGATGAACCGTGGCGCATGCGCACGCACGCCATCCGCGTCGAATCCCCACGTCACGCCACAGGTTGTGACATTCGCCGCGCGTCCGGTTTCCATATCGATGCGCGAGTCACCGATCAGGAGCGTCGCGGCGAGGTCGCTTCTCGTTCTGCGTTGCAAGTCGTGCACGCCCCGCGGATCGGGTTTACGTACCGGTAGCGTGTCGCCACCAATAAGCGCGCTAAAGAAGTGCGATAATCCAAGCCCAGTGAGAATAGACTGGCTTGGCGCTTCTGGTTTGTTCGTGAGGACAGACAGCGTCAGCCCTTGCGCATGGGCGGCGGCGAGTAATTCGTGGATAGCTGGATACGGTTGGGTGTGGTCAAGGAGATGCGCCACGTAATACTCCATGAACAACGTAAACCCGCGCGGCACGAGGTCTGCCCGCTGTGGACCAAGTGCGCGCGCGACAAGGACGCGCGCTCCGTCTCCGATCAGGCGTTCGACCTGGGGCTCCGTTAAGGTTGGCAGCGCCAACGCCGCGAGCATGAAGTTGGTCGCCGCCGCCAAGTCGGCTTTGCTATCGACGAGCGTACCATCAAGATCGAAAATGAGATGCGTGAATCGTGGCATGGACAAAAAAAGGGCATGGAGACTATCCATGCCCTCGTAACGCTCATTTCAGAAGCGTGAGAAATTTAGGCGGAGAAGGAGGAACCGCATCCGCAGGTGCGGTTGGCATTGGGGTTGACGAACTTGAAGCCCGCGCCGTGGAGTCCGTTCACGTAATCAATGACGGTGCCGTACACGTATTGCTGGCTAATCGGATCAAGGAAAAGTCTGACTCCACCTTGTTCAATAATAATGTCGTCTTCGCGGGCGCTCGCATCAAGGCTGAGATTGTATTGGAACCCGGAGCATCCGCCACCAACGATAGCGATGCGCAGGCCGCCATCTTTTACTCCATCACGGGTCATCACCTCTTTCACCTTCTCGACGGCGACGTCGGTCAACATCAACGCGGTGCCTTCTGGGGCGCTGAGTGTGATTTCTTCTTCGTGGTGCATTTCGTGATCCATTTTTGGCTGACCTCCCTAGTGGGCGAAAAATAGGGGCTTAGCGGTGGGGAGTCAATCCCAGAACCACGAAATACTCGAGAAAGGGGATTCGGGCCCGGAACCACGAAATACGCGAAATACACGAAAGGGGAACGGGAATTATCTCACGATCCGTTCGTATTCGATTTTGGGATAGTGACCAAAGTTGACTAGGAGACCTAACTTGTATCCCGTTGCCTTCAGGTAGTTCTGAATCTGCGCACGATGTCCATCCGCTAACGCGGAGGCCGCTTTGATCTCCAGGATGATTTTATCGAAGCATATAAAGTCTGGAATGTAGCGCTGTCGAAGAGGCGTCCCTTTATAGGTCAAAAGAAGTTCAGCCTGCGATTTGAAGGGTATCTGTTGGGAGCGTAATTCCATTTCCAGACATTCCTGATACACCGCTTCAAGGAAACCAGCTCCCATTTCCTTAGACACCTCAAAGCACGCCCCTATGATGCGATAGCTCTCTTCCTTATAACCAATCTCCATTTGGTACCCTTTTCGTGTATTTCGCGTATTTCGTGGTAAAGATGAACTTAACACAGCACATCCAAGCCCAAGCCACCGCACTCGGCTTCACCCTCTGCGGCTTCACCCGCCTCGCCCCCTTACCACGAGAAGCCTTTCTCACATCATGGCTCGCCCAAGGCAACGCAGGAGAAATGCACTACCTCGCGCGCAATCCCGAATACCGCCTCACTCCTACCCTCCGATTTCCCGAAGCCAAAAGTGTGATCTGCTTAGGCTACCCCTACGCGCCCCCACGGATTCCATCCATCAACTGGCAACAAGAGCTACGTGGCCGTATCGCCGCGTATGCCGCCGGAAGTGACTATCACGAGGTCATCAAGGCAAAACTGCTGACGTTCACCGCATTTCTCACCGAGCTAGTCCCCGGTCTATGGACCCGACCGTATGTTGATACTGGCCCGATACTCGAACGCGAATGGGCCTCTCGAAGCGGACTCGGATGGTTTGGCAAGAACACCATGTTGCTTCATAAACAAGCGGGTTCATGGTTCTTCTTGGCGGAAATCCTCGTCAGTCTGGAACTGGAAGGAGAAGGCATTCCGCGCGCGCATTGCGGCAAGTGCACCCGCTGCCTCACCGATTGTCCGACCAATGCACTGGCGGAAGGCTACGTTCTCAAAGCCCCGTCGTGCATTTCCTATCTCACCATCGAACAGCGTGGACCGATCGCGCGCGAGTTACGTCCGCAGATGGGCAATTGGATTTTCGGGTGCGATGTGTGTCAGGAAGTGTGCCCTTGGAACGAGAAGTTTGGGCGAGCACGAGAAGACTACGTCCGACAGGACCTCGTCGAGGAATTGTTTCCCTCCCTCCCGGAGTTACTCAAATTAGACGACGCTGGCTTTCGCGCGCGTTTCCGTCATAGCGCGATCCTGCGCCCCAAACGACGCGGCCTCTTGCGCAACGTTGCCATCGCGTTAGGAAACAGCGGAAACCCAGAAGCAATCGCCCCACTGCGCTCAGCCTTGTCCGACCCCGAACCATTAGTGCGCGGACACGCCGCCTGGGCATTGGGCCGATTCACGGAAAGAGAAGCGCGCACGGCGCTTGAGGAGCAGCTCTTTCGTGAAGAAGATATGTGGGTGCGGGAAGAGGTGCTGTGCGCTTTGGACGCGGGCGACCTTTGCGGATCAATCCTCACCCAAGCAAAAATTCCCTGAGTGCCGCCAACGTCTCCGTCGGGGCTTCTTCGGGCAGGAAATGGCCAGCGGGCAGGGCTTTCCCACTGACCTGCGCGGCATAGTCCCGCCATACCGCGACGACATCATATTTTTTGTGCATCAGCCCTTTCTCGGCCCACAGCGCGAACATCGGACAGGTGACTTTTTGCCCGTGGTCTCGGTCTGCTTGATCGTGAATGAGATCAATTGATGCCGCGGCGCGGTAATCCTCGCAGGTGCCATGAATGGTCGCGGGGTCACGGAAGCAACGCAGATATTCCGCGAACGCTTCCGGCGTGATGGCTTGTGGCTTCAATCGTCCGAGCATGGAGTTCAGAAAGAACTCGGCATTGTTGCCAATCAGGGTTTCCGGGAAGGGCGCGGGCTGAATCAAGAAGAACCAATGGTAATACTTACCGTTCGCTCATTTTGAGAACAACTTCTAAGAATTGCTAAACTGAATCATTCCAATGGGTTAGAAACTATGAAGAGTCATGATATCTGAACCACCCTCTTCAGGTTGGTGTCCACGTAGCCCTTGAACTCACTCGGTTCA